>DATAIU010000083.1:0-29549 GCA_036262495.1 Allosphingosinicella sp. | reverse complement strand
CCGCACCTCGCTCCGGCTGCGCAGCGTGATGCGTTGGCCCTTGAAGCCGGCCAGCGCGCGCTCGATGCGGCGCCGGCCGCGGCCGCCGAAGCGGGCGGTGTAGAGCAGGAACTGCCAGTCGAACCGTTCGGGGCAGCCCGGCGCCATGTCGAAGCGCGTTCCGCCCCGGTGGCGGGCGACGCGGCGAAGGATCGACCAGACGCAGAGCCAGGTCGGCAGGCGAAGGTCGATCACCGTATCGGCGCGGGTGAGGCGAAGCGGCAGGGTGCGGCCGTAATTGCCCTCGATCAGCCAGCGCGGCGCGGCCATGACGCGCGCGAGCTTCGCGTCGAATTCCTCTCGGGTGCCCTCAACCCAACCCGGCTTCCAGTGGAGCTGGTCGAGGTGGACGAGAGGCAGGCCGGTCAGCCGTGAGACCTCGGCCGCGAGCGTCGACTTGCCGGCCCCGGGCGAGCCGATGATGAGGACGCGCTCCACGGTTTCACGCGCGATAGTTGAAGCTGATGCTGATCCGCTCGCCCTTCGCCTTCCCGGGCGCGACCTCGTGGCGCAGCCAGCTCTCCCAGAGGAAGAGCGAGCCCGGCTCGGGCTCGGCATAGACGAAGGTCCTGAGCGCTTCCGGCGCGTCGTCGCGGCGGCGGGGCGCCGCCATCATCATCGGCAGGCGCGGATCCTCGAGCTTGAGGCGGCCGGCGCCGGGCGGGACCGCGACGTAGAGCGTGCCCGAGACGACGCTGTGCGGATGGATATGGCCCGAATGGGCGCCGCCGGGCTTCAGGACGTTGACCCACAGGCTGTCGAGCTTCAGCCGCCGCCCGCCGAGATCGAAAGCGCAGGCTTCGGCGAAGACGGCGACGTGGCGGCCCAGGCGGCGCGCGAGCTCGGCGAAGCGCGGGTCGCGCCGCGGCAGGTCGTCGAGCGAGGCGTAGGAGGTGTAGCCGCCATAACCATGATCACGCGACCAGCGGCGCCCGGCTTCGTCGTCTGCGGCAAGGGCCCGGCAGGCCCCCTCCAGCTCCGCGAGGAAGCCGGGCTCGCCGATCTCGCCCTCGTAGAAGAGCGTCGGAAAGAGGGAGCGGACCGGCATCCGTCCCCCCTAGCCGAAGGCGGCGCCGATCAGAAGCCGGGGCGGGAGACGATCCGGTCGTCTCGTGCCCTTCGCTCCTATTTCCCGACCGACCGGGTCCGAACCTCGCCGAGGATGGCTTGGGCAAGCCTCTCCCGCCGGTCAGGGAGGCGGACCTCGACCTCGACCGTGTCCGGAAAATCCTCGCCTGCCGGCACCAGAATGACGAGGCCCTCGACGGAGTCGCGCGTCGGACCGAGGCGCCCCTCCGTTCCCTCGCCGCGCGCTCCGGGCGGGGTGGTGAAGGCGATGGTGTTTGAGTCCAGCCGGCGAATCCGGTCGGCGGGGTAGGGACGGTTGCGCAGCCCTTCGGGGAGCAGGTCCATGCCGTGCAGCCGGTCGATCAGGCCGCGGCGCTCGGGGAAGTAGCGCGCCGCCGCCTCCACGGCCGCCCACCGCCCCGAAGTGCCGCCATCGCTCCGCGAGTAGAGGACGGCCGGTCCCTTCAGCGGATGCGGTTCGCCGAGCAAATCGTCGCTGGCGAGCGGCCGCGGGGCTACGGCGAGGAAGCTCCCGTTCGAGCCGATGAGCGCGAAGCATTGCCATCCGCGCGGGGCGAGCACGCCCGCATGTTCCGACGCGTAATAAGCGAGTTGCGGAGCGACGTCGGGCGGTACGCTTGGCGCGATACCGGAGGCCGGTGCGTCGACGGGCCCGACCTGGCCGTCCGCCGCGCAGCCGACGAAGGGCACCGCGACCGACTCGGTCCGCGGCCCGGCGGCGGGAGCGCAGGCGGAGAGGGCGCCCGCCGCGGTCAGCGCCGCCGCGCGCCGTCCCATCGCTCCGGCGACCTTGTTCATAAGCTCGCTTCCAGTCGCGGCGAGACTGCCGGACGGGGAGCGGGGAGGCAAGCGGCTCAGTCCGGCTGGCGGAGCCTCAGCGCGACCGCGTTCATGAAGCGGGCGTCGTCGCCCTTCGTTAGCCATTCGGCTTCGGCGGCGATGGCGCCGAGCATGTCGGCGAGGCGGCCGGTCTCCGCCTTGGCGTAATTGCCGAGGACATGCCCGGTCACCCGGTCCTTGTGGCCGGGATGGCCGATGCCGATCCGCACGCGGCGGAAGTCGTTGCCGATATGGGCCTCGGTCGAGCGAAGGCCGTTATGGCCGGCCGTGCCGCCGCCAAGCTTCACCTTGACCTTGAACGGCGCGAGATCGAGCTCGTCGTGGAAGATCGTGACGTCGCCCGGCGTCTTCTTGAAGAAGTCCATGGCGGCGCGCACCGAGCGGCCGCTCTCGTTCATGAAGGTGGCGGGTTTCAGGAGGAGGATGCGCGCGCCGCCGATCCGGCCTTGCTGGGCCCAGCCCCGAAAGGCCTTTTTCGCCGGCTCGAAACCGTGCGTCGCCGCGATCGCGTCCGCCGCCATGAAGCCGACATTGTGCCGGTGCATGGCATGGCTGGTGCCGGGATTGCCGAGGCCGACCCAGATCTGCACGGGCTCGAACTCCCCCCAATCGGCGTCTGGCGCGTCGCTCGGCTGGCCCGGCACGTCGACGGCCCTGAGGCCGAAGAGCGCGCCGAGCCGGCTCAGCAGGGACACTATTGGCCAGTGTCCGAAGGCGTCTTTTCGGCTTCGTCGCCAGCGGCCGCGTCGGTCGCCGGGACCTCGCCCGCCGCCTCGGCTTCGGCCTCGGCTTCGGCTTCCGCCTCGGCTTCGACCGCGGCATCCTCCGCCTCCATCACCGAGCCCGACGAGGGCACGATCGTGGCGATGGTGAAGTCGCGGTCGGTGATCGCGCTCTCGACGCCCTTGGGCAGGGTGACCGCCGAGATGTGCAGCGAATCGCCGATGTCGAGGCCGGCGAGGCTGACCTCGATCTCCTCGGGGATCTCGGCCGCGTCGCAGATAAGCTCGAGCTCGTGGCGGACCGCGTTCAGCACGCCGCCGCGCTTGATGCCGCGGCATTCCTCGTCGCCGGTGAAGCGGATGGGCACGTTGACGTGCACCTTCGAATGCTCGGAGATGCGCAGGAAGTCGACATGCAGGGGCCGATCGCTGACCGGGTGGAACTGGACGTCCTTGGGAAGGGTGCGGGCCGTCGCGCCGCCGGCGACGTCGATCATCACGACCGAGTTCATGAAGTGGCCGCTCGACAGCGCCTTGATCAGCGCCTTTTCCTCGAGGTGGATGGCAAGGGGCTCCTCCTTGTTGCCGTAGACGACGGCGGGGACGCGGCCTTCGCGACGCATGGCACGGGAGGCTCCCTTGCCCGCCCGTTCGCGCGTCTCGGCCGACAGCGTAAGCTGTTCGCTCATGTGCATGTCTCCAATACGAGATTTTAAAGGCCCGCTCACGCCTCCAGGGATGAATATGAGCGGGGAGCGGCGCCTCTACGCGAGAGGCACCGCGAAGGCAAGATCGCGGCGGCACGGCGGCGGCCCCGCGTCGTCATGCCGGACTTGATCCGGCATCCACCTAGGAGGGGCGGGCTCCTCATGCCGGACTTGATCCGGCATCCAGCTGTTCTTCGGGACCGGGCTCGGAGAAGGTGGACCCCGGATCAAGTCCGGGGTGACGGGGTCGTGCGGCGCGGGGCTATTGCACGCGGGTCGTCTGCAGCCCTTTGGCCTTCAGCGCGGCAAGCACCGATTCCTTCCCCGCCAAATGCCCTGCGCCGACCGCCACGAAGACCGTGCCGGGCTCGTCGAGCCGTTTCGCCAGCCATTCGGCCCATTTGGCGTTGCGGTTGGCGAGCAGGGCGGTCCTGAGCTCCGGCGACATCTGCGCCTCGACGTCGAAGGTCCGCTCGATCCCTTTGACGTCGCCCGACGACCAGGCGTCGAGCATCGCCTGGAGCTGCGCCTTGGCCGCGGCCGGGTCCTCGAGGGCGGAGACGAGGAGGGCGCGCTGCCCGGCCTCGGACAAAGTGTCGAAGAAGCCGAATTGCTGCTCGACCGTCTCGAGGCCGGTGACCTTCTTCGTGCCCCCCTTGAACGGAGCGCTGATCAGCCGCTCCACTCCGAGCTCCGGATCGACGCCGAGAGTCTTGAACATGACGCCGAGAATGGGAATGGCGGCCGCCCAGGTCTCGAGCCGGTCGTAGACGGCCTCGGGAATGCCGCTCTGGGCGATCGCCGCGCGCAGGGCCGCACGCTTGTCTTCGGGCACGCGCTCGGCGATCGGCGGAAGCCCGGGCGAGAGGCCGAGCTTCTGCAGGGCGGCGGCCGACGCCGCCATGTCCGCGACGTCGGCAACCTCGAGGACGAGCTCGTCGGAGCGGTCCAGCGCGCGGTCGAAGGCAGGAGTGCGCCAATGCCGCCCTTCAGGAAGCGCATGGATCGTCCCGAACAGATAGATGGTGGTGTCGGCGTCGGCGAGCTTCCACATGGCGGGCTTCGCCGCCGTGCTCGCCGGGGCCTGGGCGGCGGGAGCGGAGGCGCAGGCCGCCGCGGGAAGCCCAAGAACGAGCGCAAGCCTGCGCAGAAAAGGGAGCATGTTCAAACCTTTCGAGAGGATTGTTCAGTCGATCCGCTCGACCTTGAGGCCGCGCGCGGCAAGCATTTCCTGGACCGATTCCTTGCCCGCGAGATGGCCGGCCCCGACCGCGAAGAGCAAAGTCCCCGGTTTCCTCATCCGCTCGGCGAGCCATTCGCTCCACGCCGCGTTGCGGCGGCGGACGAGGATGTCGAACATGGCCGGCGGAAAGGTCTCGTCGCCGGAAAGGTCCATCGCCTCGGCCTTGCCCGCGGCCCATTCCGTCTCGTCGACCGGCGCCTCGCCGGCTTCCACCTCGGCGGGGCCGGTGCCGATCGCCTCGACCAGCATCTCGCGCTGGAGCGCCTCGGGCAGGCTGCTCATGCCGACGAGGACGGCATCGGGCTTCTCGACGCTGACGATCGGCTTTCCGGCCTTGCGGAAGGCCTCTTCGACCCAATCCTCGACGCCGGGCGCCTGGGCGGGGTCGCTGACTCCGTAGCCGGCCATGGCCTGGGCGACCCCGAGCGTCATCGCTGCGGCCCAGCTGTGCATCGAGTCGAGCACCGGCATCGGCAGGCCCGAGGCCTTGACGAGCTTTTTCAGAGCCTTGCGGTGCTTCTTCGGCACGCGATCGAGGAGCGGCGGCACCGGCGTCGGCGAGAAGAAGCCTTCGAGCCCTTCGAGCTCGGCCTGGCCGGCATCGGGCGGAACGTAGGTCTCGACGACCAGCTCCGACGCTTCCGCGACGGCCTTGTCGAACGCCGGCGAGCGCCAGCGGAACCCCGGCGGAAGGACGTGGACCGTGCCGAACAGGTAGATTTTGGTGTCCTCGTCGGCGAGCAGCCACAAGGCCGGGTGCGGCTCGGCTGCCGGCGCGGCGGCGGGCACGCGTGGCTCCGCGGCCGCCGGCAAGGCCCCCAGCAGGGCCCAAGGCGCGAGCCAAAAGCCGAGCTTTCTGAACGTCATGGCACTCATCGCCGGAAAGCCTCCCGCCACGCCTGCAATGTGCGGTCTTTCCCCGGCCCGGTCAATCGCCCGCGCTCGTCTTGACCGCCTCCGGCTCCTGCGCCACAGCACCGGCTCCCCCTTGTGCAGGTGCGAAAAGTTTCTTGTGGACCGGCCCCCGAGCTTCCAGTCGCTGATCCTCATCCTCCACGAATATTGGAGCCGGCAGGGGTGCCTGATCCTCCAGCCCTACGACGTCGAGATGGGGGCCGGGACCTTCCACCCGGGCACGGCCCTTCGAAGCCTCGGACCCGATCCGTGGAAGGCCGCCTATGTCCAGCCCTGCCGCCGCCCGACCGACGGCCGCTACGGCGAGAACCCCAACCGGCTCCAGCATTATTACCAATATCAGGTGATCCTGAAGCCGAGTCCGCCGGATCTGCAGGCGCTCTACCTGGGCAGCCTGGCCGCGATCGGCATCGACTTCATGACGCACGACATTCGCTTCGTCGAGGACGATTGGGAAAGCCCGACGCTCGGCGCGTGGGGCCTCGGCTGGGAAGTCTGGTGCGACGGCATGGAGGTGACGCAATTCACCTATTTCCAGCAGGTTGGCGGCTATGATTGCAAACCGGTCTCAGGCGAGCTCACGTACGGGCTCGAGCGGCTCGCAATGTATGTCCAGGGCGTCGACAACGTCTACGACCTCGCCTTCAACGACGCCAAGGAAGGAGAGGGGGGCGTGACCTACGGCCAGGTCTTCCTCGAGAACGAGCGCCAGTTCAGCGCCTACAATTTCGAGGTCGCCTCGACTGAAACGCTGTTCCGCTGGTTCAGGGACGCCGCCGAGGAGAATGCGCGCTGCATCGCGGCGAAGCTGCCCCTCCCCGCCTACGATCAGGCGATCAAGGCGAGCCACGTCTTCAACACGCTCCAGGCCCGCGGCGTCATCTCGGTCGCCGAGCGCCAGGCCTACATAGGCCGGGTCCGCGACCTCGCCAAAGGCGCCTGCCGGGCCTGGATGGAAAAGAACGGATGGTCGGAGTGAGAGAAGCGAAGAAGACCCTCACCCCAGCCCTCTCCCGCAAGCGGGAGAGGGAGAGGAGGGGCGCCGGCCTACCCCTTCTCCCGCCTGCGGGAGAAGGTGGGGATGAGGGTCTTCGTTGATGCCTGATTTCCTCCTCGAGCTCCTCTCCGAGGAAATCCCCGCGCGGATGCAGGACAAGGGGCGGGAGGATCTTGCGCGGCTGTTCGGCGCCGAGATCGCGAAAGCGGGTCTGAAGGCTGACGCGCTGGAAACCTGCGCCACCCCGCGCCGCCTCGTACTGATCGCTCGCGGCCTGCCTGCCGCAACCCAGGCCGTCCGCGAGGAGACGAAGGGCCCGCGCGCGTCGGCGCCGCCGCAGGCGCTCGAGGGCTTCCTGCGCAAGACCGGGCTCGCCCGCGAGCAGATCGAGGAGCGCGACGGGGTGCTCTACGCGGTCGTCGACAGGCCCGGCCGCGCCGCTTCGCCAGTCCTCGCCGAGGTCGTCACCGCCCTCGTGCGCGCCTTTCCCTGGCCCAAGTCGATGCGCTGGGGCGCCGCCTCCGCCTCGACCGAGAGCGTCCGCTGGGTTCGACCGCTGCAGGGAATCGTCGCCCTGCTCGGCGAGGAAATTGTCGAGTTCGAGGTCGCCGGCGTCAAATCGGGCGCCGCGACGCTCGGCCACCGTTTCCACCACAGCGGCCCGATCACGATCGGCGGCGCTGGGGACTATCTCGAGAAGCTGCGGGCGTGCCACGTCCTCGTCGACCAGGAGGAGCGGCGCCGGCTGATCCGCGACGGGGCGGCGGGGCTCGCCGCAGGGGCGGGCCTGACCCTGGTCGAGGAGGAGGGCCTGGTTGCCGAGAATGCCGGCCTCACCGAATGGCCGGTGCCGCTGCTCGGCCGCTTCGACCCGGCCTTCCTCGACGTGCCGCCCGAGGTGATCCAGCTCACCATGCGGACCAACCAGAAATATTTCGCCTGCCGGACGGCCGGCGGCAGCCTCGCCCCCAATTTCGTCTGCACCGCCAACATCGAGGCCGCAGACGGCGGCGCCTCGATCGCCCAGGGCAACGAGCGCGTCCTCTCCGCCCGCCTGGCCGACGCCAAATTCTTCTGGGAGCAGGACCTCAAGGTGCCACTCGCGGCGCAGGCGAAGAAGCTGTCGCAAATCGTCTTCCACGAGAAGCTCGGCACGGTCGCCGACAAGGTCGAGCGGGTTGTCAAGCTCGCCCGCTGGCTTGTCGAGGAAGGGATCGTGGACGGAAAACCCCTCTCCCCAAGGGGGAGAGGGCAGGGTGAGCGGGTTCTGAATCCGAGGGAATCCCCCGCGGCCGAACCCCCTCACCCCAACCCTCTCCCCGCAGGGGAGAGGGGGCAATTGGCCGACCTCGCGGACCGCGCCGCCCGCCTCTGCAAGGCGGACCTCGTCACCCAGATGGTCGGCGAATTCCCCGAGCTCCAGGGCCTGATCGGCGGCTACCTCACCCGCGCCCAGGGGGAGCCCGACCAGGTCGCCGACGCCGTCCGCGACCATTACAAGCCGGTGGGGCAGGGCGACGAAGTGCCGACGGCCCCGGTGACGGTGGCGGTGAGCTTGGCGGACAAGCTCGACTCCCTCGTGGGCTTCTTCCAGTTCGGCGAAAAACCGACCGGATCGAAGGATCCCTTCGCGCTCCGCCGCGCGGCGCTCGGCATCCTCAGCCTTATCATCGACAACAATCTCCGGGTCTCGATGTTCGACCTGATCACCGCCGCCGCTCATGCAGGGGGTGCCCCCGACGCCGGCCGCGAGCTGGCGACGTTCCTGATCGAACGGCTCAAGGTCCAGCAGCGCGAGGCCGGCATTCGCCACGACATGATCGACGCCGTCGTGGCGGCGGAGGCCGGCGGCGACAACGTCCGCATGGTCCGCCGCGTCCGGGCGCTTCAGGCCTTCGTCGAGACGCCGGAAGGCGGTGATCTCCTCGCGGGCTACAAGCGGGCGGCGAACATCCTGAAGAAGGAGGGGTGGGCACCGGTCGTCGTCCCAGCGAAGGCTGGGACCCCGCCGGGCGATGAACGCGGCGGCGCTGGAGGGCTGCCGGCTACAGACTCAGCGGCTAATCCCACTGGGGTCCCAGCCTTCGCTGGGACGACGGAACCCAACAGGATCAAATCGCTTTCCTACACGCCTGAAGAGGAGGAAGCGGCTCTGATCGCCGCTCTCGACTCGGCCGAGCCCAGGGCCCGCGCCGCGGTCGAGGCGGAGAATTTCGAAGGGGCGATGGCGGCTCTGGCGAGCCTCCGGGCGCCCGTCGATGCGTTCTTTGACAAGGTGACGGTCAATGATCCCGACGCGCAGAAGCGCGAAGCTCGCCTCGCTCTCCTCGCCCGCATGCGCAACGCCGTGCACCAGGTCGCCGATTTCTCGAAGATCGAGGGCTGAATGACGCGCTTCGTCTACCGGTTCGGGGGCGGGGTCTCCGACGGGGAGGCGGGGAACAAGAATCTGCTCGGCGGCAAGGGCGCGAACCTCGCCGAGATGGCTTCGATCGGCCTGCCGGTGCCGCCCGGCTTCACCGTCTCGACCGAGATGTGCGCACTCTATTACGCCGAGGGCGAGCGCTTTCCGGACAGCCTCCGCGGCGAGGTCGCCGAGGGTCTGGCCCATATCGAAGCCCTCACCGGCAAGCGCTTCGGCGACGCCGCCGATCCGCTCCTCGTCTCGGTCCGCTCCGGCGCCCGCGTGTCGATGCCGGGGATGATGGACACGGTCCTCAACCTCGGCCTCAATGACGAGACGGTCGAGGGCCTCGCCGCGGTCTCGGGCGACCCGCGTTTCGCCTGGGACAGCTACCGGCGCTTCATCCAGATGTATTCGGACGTCGTTCTCGGTCTCGACCATGCCGCATTCGAGGAAGCGCTGGAGATCGCCAAGGAGGATAAGGGCGTCCATCTCGACACCGAGCTTGACGCCGAGGACTGGCGGCGGCTGACGGCGCGCTACCGCGAGATCGTCGAGGAGCAATGGGGGCGGGCCTTCCCGCAGGATGTGCACGAGCAGCTCTGGGGGGCGATCGGCGCGGTGTTCGGCTCCTCGCAGTCGGAGCGCGCCAGGGTCTATCGCCGCCTCAACCATATTCCGGGCGGCTGGGGGACGGCGGTCAACGTCCAAGCGATGGTGTTCGGCAATATGGGCGAGACCTCGGCTACGGGCGTCGCTTTCACGCGCGACCCCTCGACAGGCGAGCGCGCCTGGTACGGCGAATATCTGATCAACGCCCAGGGCGAGGACGTGGTCGCCGGAATCCGAACGCCGCAATATCTGACCCGCGCGGCGCGCGAGGCGGCGGGCGCCAAAGCGGCGTCGATGGAAGAATCGATGCCTGAGGTGTTCGCGGAGCTGGCCGGCGTCTTCGAGCTGCTCGAGCGCCACTATCGCGACATGCAGGACATCGAGTTCACCGTCGAGCGCGGCCGCCTCTTCATGCTCCAGACCCGTAGCGGCAAGCGGACTGCGAAGGCCGCGCTCCGCATCGCGGTCGACATGGCGGGGGAGGGGCTGATCTCCGCGGAGGAAGCGGTGCTTCGCATCGACCCCTCGGCGCTCGACCAATTGCTCCATCCGACGCTCGACCCGAAGGCGGACCGCAACATCCTAGCCAAAGGCCTGCCCGCCTCGCCAGGCGCCGCTTCAGGGGCCGCCGTGTTCGACGCCGATACGGCCGAGAAGCGCGCCGCCTTGGGCGAGAAGGTGATCCTGGTCCGCGTCGAGACCAGCCCGGAGGACATTCACGGGATGCACGCGGCGCAGGGCATCCTGACCGCGCGCGGCGGAATGACCAGCCACGCGGCCGTCGTCGCCCGCGGCATGGGCCGGCCCTGCGTCTCGGGCTCCAGCGCAGTCTCGATCGATTATTCGCGCCGGCTGATGCGGGCCGGGACGCGCGAGGTGAAGGAAGGCGAGACGATCACCATCGACGGCTCGACCGGCGAGGTGATGATCGGCGCCGTCCCGACCGTCCAGCCGGAGCTGGTCGGAGATTTCGGGACGCTGATGGCCTGGGCCGATAAGGTCCGGCGCCTCGGCGTGCGTACCAATGCCGAGACTCCGCTCGACTGCCGAACCGCCCGGGAGTTCGGCGCGGAAGGGATCGGCCTTTGCCGGACCGAACATATGTTCTTCGATTCGGAGCGCATCTCGAACGTCCGTCAGATGATTCTCGCCGGCGACGAGGCCGGCCGGCGAGCTGCGCTGGCTAAGCTGCTGCCCGCCCAACGCTCGGATTTCGAGGAGATATTCCGGATCATGGCGCCGCTCCCGGTGACGATCCGGCTCCTCGACCCCCCACTCCACGAGTTCCTGCCCCATAGCGAGGAGGAGTTCGCCGAGGTCGCCGCCGCCGCGGGCACGACCGTGGAGGTGTTGAAGCGCCGAGCCGCCGAGCTGCACGAGTTCAATCCCATGCTCGGCCATCGCGGCTGCCGCCTCGGCATCACCTATCCCGAAATCTACGAGATGCAGGCGCGGGCGATCTTCGAGGCGGCGGTCGCGGTCGCCGAGGATACGGGTGCGGCGCCGGTGCCCGAGATCATGGTGCCCCTCGTCGCGACGCGCTCCGAGCTCGCGATCATCAAAGCTTTGATCGATCGCACCGCCGAGGGGGTGTTCGCCGAGCAGGGAGCGAAAGTCGACTATCTGGTTGGCACGATGATAGAATTGCCCCGCGCGGCGTTGCGCGCCGCCGACATTGCCCAAGAAGCGCAATTCTTCAGTTTCGGTACGAACGACCTCACCCAGACCGCTCTGGGTGTCAGCCGCGACGACGCGGGGCGCTTCCTCATGGCCTATGTCGAAAAAGGCATATTCGAGCGCGATCCCTTCGTCTCGATCGACGAGGAAGGGGTCGGCGAGCTGATCGCGATCGCCGCAGAGCGTGGCCGCGAAGCCCGTCCCGGCCTCAAGCTCGGCATATGCGGCGAGCATGGCGGCGACCCGACCTCCATCGCCTTTTGCGAGCGCGTCGGCCTCGATTACGTCTCCGCCTCGCCCTACCGCGTCCCGATCGCGCGCCTCGCCGCCGCCCAGGCGGCGCTGAGAGAGAAAGCGCGGCTGTGAAACCCGTCTTCCGATATCTGAGCTGCGGGCTGCTCGGCCTTGCCGCGGGGACGGGAGCGGCGGTGTGGAGCGTCCGGTCGGGGGCCTGGGGATCCGACGCCCGGATCGGGCCGTGGGCGACCGGCGGCGACATCGGCACCGCGCGGGCGTCGGCCCGGACCCGCGCCGTCGTCGCCCTGCATGGCCTGCTCGCCCTTCCGGCCCGCGAGGCGCGCTATTACGGCGCGGCGGAGGACGATGCCGGCCGACCGCTCGACGGCCGCTGCCGCTACCGCGTGACGGGCGGCGATCCGGGCGGCGGCTGGTTCAGCCTGACGCTCTACGATCCCGCCGGCTATCTTGTCGCCAACCCCGCCGGAATCTATTCCGCGGGGAGCGCTGCGATGACGCCGGCCGAGCGCAGAGGTTGGACCGTCACCGTCGCTCCCGCTCCGCAGCCCGGCCGCTGGATCCCGACCGGCGGCCTCGAACGGTTCAATCTCACCCTGCGCGTCTACCTGCCGGCCGGCGGCGGCGCCGCGAACCTCCCGCGGGAGCGCCTGCCGCGCATCGTCAAGCTAGGGTGCCGGTGATGCGCCGCTGGTGGCTCCCCGCTTCGCTCGGCGTCCTGCTCGCCTTGCTGACCTATCAGGCCGCCCTGATCGCCGCGCCGCGCGTGATCATGAGCCTCGCGGTGAGGCGGATCGCGGCGGTCGGCGGCCTCAACCGCATGTTTCACGCGCCGCTGCCCGGCCCGGGCCGCCGCACCGTCGTCCGGCCGAGCCCTGACCTCGCTTATTCGTCCTGCCCGTTCGACCTGTCGAAAGGCCCGCTGCTGATCGAGGTCGCGCCCGTTGCTGCGCCTTATTGGTCCCTGTCGGTCTTCGACGACCGCACCGACGTCGCCTTCGTCCGCAACAATCGCGACAACCGCGGCGCGCCGATCCGCATCGTCCTCGCCCGCCCTGGGCAGGCGATCCCCGCAGGGACGGAGGCCGTGCGCCTTCGCGGCGACCGCGGCGTCGCCCTCATCCGCATCCTCCTCGAGGACCGCAGCCGTTTCCCCCTCATCGACGCCGCCCGCCGCCCGTCCTTCTGCCGGCCGCTCGCACCGTGAGCCGCGCCCTCTACAATCGCGACATCCTTCGCCTCGCGGCATCCATTCCGCATCTCGGCCGGCTGGCGCAGCCGGAAGGAAGCGCCGAGAAAAGGTCCACGACCTGCGGCAGTGTCGTGGCGGTCGACGTGAAGCTCGACGGAAAGGGCCGGATCGCCGCGCTCGGCCAGGAAGTGAAGGCCTGCGCCCTCGGCCAGGCCTCGGCGGCGGTGATGGCGTCGCACGCGATCGGCACGTCCCCGGAGGAGCTCGGCGCCGCTCGCGACGCGCTTCGCGCGTGGCTCGCCGGCGAGCGCGACGATCCGGGCGAGTGGCCCGGGCTCGACATCCTCGCGGAAGCGCGCGCCTTCCCGGCCCGCCACGCCTCGATCCTTCTCCCCTTCGAAGCCGGCGCGGAAGCCGCAGCGCGAGCCGCGGAGGTCCGGCGATGAACGCGGGCGTCCACGCGCCGGAATCGCTGCTGCGCGACGGCGTCATCCTGCTCGGCTTCGCGCTCGTCTTCGTGCTCCTCTTCCGGCGGCTCGGCCTCGGCGCCACCCTCGGCTACCTCGTCGCCGGAGCGTTGGTGGGGCCGCAGGTGCTCGGCCTCGTGCGCGGCGGTGAGGCGATGCTCGAGATCGCCGAGATCGGCATCGTCCTCCTCCTCTTCCTGGTGGGGCTGGAGCTCAACCCGACTCGGCTCTGGCGAATGCGCCACGACATTTTCGGCTTCGGGCTGCTCCAGGTCGCGCTCTGCGGCATCGCCGCCGCCGGCCTAGTCTGGCTGGCGACCCGCTCGTCGCTCGCGGCGGCTCTCGCGCTCGGCCTGCCGCTCGCTCTGTCCTCGACCGCCCAGGTTCTTCCCCTGCTTCAATCGGCCGGGCGCCTTCGCACCCCGTTCGGGGAGCGCGCCTTCTCGATCCTGCTGTTCCAGGACCTCTCGATCGTTCCCCTGATCACGATCGTCGCCGCAATGTCGCGCAACCCGGCGGATGTCGGGGGTCCGCCCGGCTGGCAGCTTGCTTTGTGGACGATCGCGGCTGTGGTCGGTCTCGTGGTTGCCGGCCGCTTCGTCCTGCGTCCTTTCTTCCGGCTGATCGGCAATCTCGGCGAGCGCGAGATGTTCGTCTTCGCCGCCCTGTTCACGGTTATCGCCAGCGCCGCGGTCATGGAGTTGCTCGGCCTCTCGACGGCGCTCGGAGCCTTCATCGCCGGAGTCATGCTCGCCGATTCCCCCTACCGCCACGAGCTCGAGGCCGACGTCGAGCCGTTTCGCTCGATCCTGCTCGGCCTCTTCTTCCTCGCCGTCGGAATGATGCTCGATCTCGAGGCGATCGCCGACCGGCCCCTGTTCGTCGCGGCCATGGCTTTGGCCCTGATCGGCATCAAGGCGGGGCTGATCATGGGCCTGGCCATGGCTTTTCGGATGGCGTGGCGGCCTGCTCTCGGTCTTGGCCTCCTGCTCAGCCAGGGGGGCGAGTTCGGCTTCGTCCTCTTCGCCGAGGCGCAGCAGGCCTATCTGATCGCGCCGGAGGCGGCGAGCCTGTTCGGCGCGATCGTCACGCTCTCAATGGCCTCGACGCCCTTCCTGATGATGGCGACGCGCCGCCTGCGCTCCGAGCCGGTCAGCAAGGAAGTCCGCGGAGGGCCGGTCGCAGACGGCTCGAACGCGATCATCGTGGGCTACGGGCGGTTCGGCCAGACAGTCGGGCAGATGCTCCTCGCGCAGGGCATCGGAGTCACGCTCGTCGACACGGACATCGAGATGATCGACATCGCGGGCAGCTTTGGGGCGAAGGTCTATTACGGCGACGGAACCCGGCTCGATCTGCTTCGCCAGGCCGGCGCCGCCGACGCGGAGCTGATCCTCTTCTGCACCGACGGCGACCAGATCGAGGCGGAGTTCGTCGAGGCGGTCCACGAAGCCTTTCCCAAGGCCTCGATCTTCGTTCGCGCCTACGACCGGCGGGCCTTGCTTAAGCTAAGGGACGCGCCGATCGCCGGCGCCGTCCGCGAGGTCCTCGATTCCGCCGTCCGGATGGCGCGCATGGCGATGGCCAGCGTCGGGGTCGGGGACGAGCAGATCGACCGCACCGAAGCCCTCTACCGCGCACGCGACCGGGAGCGGCTGAAGGCTCAGCTCGAAACCGGCGACCTCAGGGCCAAGATCGACCGGATGCTGACCGAGCCCGAGGCCACTACCGGCGACGCGCAGGACTGAACGCCGTCAGCCCTCAGCCCTCACCCGTCCAGGCGGCCGAGGAAGGCCTTGCCTATCCCCCGCGTCAGGACGAACTGGCCGCCTTTCTTGTCGTGGCGCATGCGCGCTTCGAGCCTCTCCGGGGCGACGTCGGTTTCGGTCGGAAGGCCCATGGCCTGAAGATGGCGGATCGCCCGCTGGGCGTCGTCAGGGGGACAAAGGCCGCGCTCGACCGAGAGCCGGAAGGCGGTCGCCATGCCGATCGCCACCGCCTCGCCGTGCCTGAGGTCGGTCTCCGCCTCGATCGCATGGCCGTACGTGTGGCCGAAATTGAGCAAGGCGCGGCGTCCTTCGGTCTCCCGCTCGTCCTCGGCGACGATCTCCGCCTTCATCGCAACGCAGGTCGCGATCGCGTGGATCCGCGCCTCGGCACCGCCGGCGAGCAGCTTCGCCCCGTTCGCTTCGCACCACTCGAAGAAGGCCGGGTCGCCGATCAACCCGTATTTGACCACCTCGGCATAGCCGGACCTGAGCTCGCGGGCCGGCAGCGTGTCTAGGGTGTCCGGATCGATCAGCACCAGGGCCGGCTGGTGGAAGGCGCCGATCAGGTTCTTGCCCGCCGCCGCGTTGATCGCCGTCTTTCCGCCGACCGAGCTGTCGACCTGCGCCAGGAGGCTGGTCGGCACCTGCACGTAGCGGCAGCCGCGCTTGAGGATCGCGGCGGCGAAGCCGACGAGATCGCCGATCACCCCGCCGCCGAACGCGACGAGCGTGTCGTCGCGCGCGACCCCGAGAGCGAGGAGGCGCTCGCAAAGCCCCTCGAGCTGCGTCCAGCTCTTGCTGCCTTCGCCCGCAGGCACGACGATCGGCTCCTGGCCGAGGCCGCCGAGACGCCCGCCTTGCGCGGCCCAGACGTTCTCGTCGCTGACGATGATCGTCCGGCGGAAGGGCGCAAGCCACTCGCCCGCCTGCGTCAGCGCGCCGGCCTCGATCCTGACCGGGTAACTGCGGCCGCCGAGGGCGACTTCTGTTTCCCTCATGCCGCGCGCTCCGCCAGCGCTTCGAGAATGCGCTCGACGGCTTCGGAATGCGGCATGTCCTGGCTGCGCATGTGCACGTCCGCCTCGGCGTAGAAGGCGTTGCGGCGCCCGGCCAGTTCGCGAAGGACGGGGAGGGGGTCCCGGCCGGCGAGCAGCGGCCGTCCCCCGCGCCGGGTCACGCGCTCGGCGAGCACCTCCGGATCCGCGTCGAGCCAGATCGAGACGCAGCGCCGTGCGATCAGCGCGCGCGTCTCGGGGTCCATGAAGGCGCCGCCGCCGGTCGCGATCACCTTGGGCCCGCCTTCGATCAGGCGCCGCAGGACGCGCCGCTCGCCGTCGCGGAACGCCGCTTCGCCGAACCGGTCGAACATCTCCGGGATGGTCCGGTCCGCCGCGCGCTCGATCTCCTCGTCGGAATCAACGAAGGATAGCCCGAGGCGCTTCGCCAGCCGCCTTCCGACCGTCGTCTTGCCGGCGCCCATCAATCCCACGAGCACGATCGGTCGGTCGGGGCGGGGAAAGGGCTCGGCCATGGCGGCAGGGGCTATACAGGGGAGGGCCCGGTCGGGCAAAAGGCCCGCCATGCGTATCTCACCCCCGCCGCGGAAGCGCACGTCCGTCCTCCCCAAGCTCCTCCTTCTCATCCTCGTCCTGCTCGTCGCTTTCCTCGTCTGGATGAGCATGCGCGACACCACCGTGCCGACGCAGCGGATCGAGCAGGACGTGACGAATGAAGCGCTCAAGCCCTAGGCTCCTGCTCCTCGCGGGGGCGGCGGCGATGGCTTTCGCCATTCCGGCCGCCGGCCAGCGCGGGGATCGCGACAAGGGCCCCGAATCCCTCCTGCCGCCGGGCTTCGGCGAGCCCGAGCCGCCGGCGCCCAAGGCGCAGCCCGAGCCGGACAACGGCGCGGCGCCGGCCCCGCCATCGCCCTCGTCACCGGCCCCGCCACCGCCACCGTCATCGTCGGACGTCGAGGCGCTGACGGTCGAGGATTCCGCCGCGGCCGACCTCGCGGCGTTAGCGCAGCAGGAGGCGCCCCCGGCGATCGAGATCCCGGAGAGCTCGCGCCGCACCGTCGACCCGGTGGGGCCGCTGACGCCCAGCCATTGGGGGCTGGCGCCCACGGCCTGGGGCAATGCCAACGGCCGCTTCCTCAGCGGTCTGATGGGACGGCTCGACGCGCCTATCCCGTCTCGCTGGGCGTCGATCCTGCTTCGCCGCGCCCTGCTCACCCGCGCCGCCGCGCCGCCGCAGGTCAATCCGGTCGATTGGGTGGCGGACCGCGCCTGGCTGCTGCTGCGCATGGGCGAGGCCGACGGGGCGCGGCTGCTCGTCCAGTCGATTGACGTCGACAAGTTCACGCCGCGCCTGTTCACGGTCGCGGTGCAGACCGCGCTCGCGACCGCTGATCCCGCCGCGCTCTGCCCCCTGGTCGGCCCGGGCCGCAAGATTTCCGACGAGCCGGTCTGGCCGATGGCGGACGCGATGTGCGCCGCACTCGAGGGCGACGCGGGCCGCGCCGGCCAGCTGATCGACCAGGCCCGCCGCCACGGCGGCGCCGGCGGCATCGACCTGCTGCTCGCCGAGAAGGTGATCGGGGCCGGACTCAACACGCGGCGCGCCGTCAATATCGAATGGATCGGCGTCGACGAGCTGACCTCCTGGCGCTTCGGCATGGCGAGTGCGACCGGCCTCCCCATCCCGGCTGAGCTGATGGACCGGGCCGGCCCCGCCGTCTGGGCCTGGCAAGCGCGCGCGCCGATGGTTCCGCTCGAGGACCGGGTCGAGGCCGCGCAGCGCGCCGCGACGCTCGGCGTCTTCTCGAGCGCGGCCTTGGTCGAGATGCAGAGCCTGATCGGCGACCGCACCGATCCTTCCGAGATCAGCGAGAGCCTCGCCGGAAGGCTGCGCCGCGCCTATGTCGGCAAGCCCGACGACCGGGTCGGTGCGATGCGGGCGCTCTGGGACGAGGGCAAGGACCGCTACGGGCGCCTCATCCTCACTGCCACGGCCGCCGCGCGCCTGCTGCCCTCCGGCGATTATGGCGGCGAGCGGACAGGCGACCTCGTCGCATCAATGATGGCCGCCGGCCTCGACCGTTTCGCGGCCGCCTGGGGCCCGGCCGTGGACGGCCTCGGCGACGGGGGCGATCGCGCCTGGTCGATCCTCGCGGTAGGGACGCGCGGGCCGACGGTCGATGTCGGCGCGTCCCGGATCGACGCATTCGCCGGCCGCGCCGGCAACGAGCGGGCCCGCCTGCTCGCCGCCGCGCTGGCCGGGCTCGGGCGCATGGCCGATCCCGACCGCTACGGCGTCGACGTCGCGCCGCGCAGCCGATGGGCGCGGCTGATCTCCACCGCGGCTCGGGCCAACCAGCCGGCGACCGTCGCGCTGCTGGCCGGGGTCGGGTTGCAGACCGCCTCCTGGGACGGCGTTCCGCCCGCCCATCTCTACCAGATCCTCAGTGCGCTCAGGCTGGTGGGCCTCGACTACGAGGCGAGGATGATCGCCGCCGAGGCGATGACCCGGCTGTGACCGGCGCCGGGGAGGATCGGCAGCTCATCGGCGCCTTCCTCGAGATGCTGGCAGCCGAAGCTGGCGCGGCCCTTAACACGCGCCTGGCCTACGAGCGCGACCTCAAGGGCGCCTCCAGCCTCCTCGGCGGGCGCCTGTCCTCCGCGTCGCCGGAGGAGCTCAAGCGCCTCTCCGAGGCCTGGCTGCCGCTGAAGCGGGCCACCGTCGCCCGCAAGGCCGCCGCGCTGCGGCGCTTCTACGGCTTCCTCAACGACGAGAAGCTTCGCGCCGACGATCCTTCGGCAGCGCTGCCGCGTCCCGCCGGCGGCCGCCCTTTGCCCAAGGTCCTCGACCATCGCGCCGTCGACGCGCTCTTCGCCGAAGTCGAACGCCGCCGCCGCGACGAGCCGCGCCCGGCCTCGCTCCGCCTCGCGGCTTTGATCGAGCTGCTCTACGGCTCGGGCCTGCGCGCCACCGAGCTGGTCTCGCTGCCCCGCCACGCCGTGCAGCCCGACAAGCCTTTCATCATCCTGCGCGGCAAGGGCGACAAGGAGAGGCTCGTTCCCATTTCCGACCGCGCCCGCGCCGCCGTTGCCGAATGGGCCGCGCTGGTGCCGCGCGACCAGCCCTGGCTCTTCCCCTCCGGCAGGAAGCATCTCAGCCGCGTACGCCTCCACCAGATCGTCCGCGAACTCGCCGCGGCGGCGGGCATCCCGGCGGATCGGATCAGCCCGCACGTGCTGCGCCACGCCTTCGCCACGCACCTGCTCGAAGGCGGTGCCGACCTTCGCGCGCTGCAGATGCTGCTCGGCCATGCCGACATCGCGACGACCCAGATCTACACCCATGTCGACAGCCGCCGGCTCGTCGATCTCGTCAACAGCCGCCACCCGCTGGCCGATGCCGGCCGCGTTGACGGCAAGCCGCGCCGCTCCTAACCCCACCCCGCAGATGCCGACCTTCCTCGACTTCGAAAAATCGATCGCCGAGCTCGACGCGCGGATCGAGGAATTGCGCGAGACGGCCGAGGGGTCGGATCTCAATATCGACGCCGAGATCGCCCGGCTCGAGGCCAAGTCGGACCGCCTGCTGCGCGAGACCTACGGCCGCCTGACTCCGTGGCAGAAGACGCAGGTCGCCCGCCATCCCGACCGCCCGCACCTCAAGGATTATGTCGCCGCTTTGATCGAGGATTTCATCCCGCTCGCGGGCGACCGCAAGTTCGGCGAGGACAGCGCGATCGTCGGTGGCCTCGGCCGGCTGGATGGGCGCCGCATCATGGTGATCGGCCACGAGAAAGGCGACGACACCGCCTCGCGCCTCCGGCACAATTTCGGAATGGCGCGGCCGGAGGGCTATCGCAAGGCGGTGCGGCTGATGGAGATGGCGGACCGCTTCGGCCTTCCCGTGATCACCCTCGTCGACACGGCCGGCGCCTTTCCGGGCGTCCAGGCCGAGGAGCGCGGCCAGGCCGAGGCGATCGCGCGCTCGACCGCCGCCTGCCTCGACCTCGGCGTTCCGATCGTCTCGGCGATCGTCGGCGAAGGGGGGTCGGGCGGGGCCATCGCCATCGCCACCGCCAACCGCGTGCTGATGCTCGAGCACAGCGTCTATGCGGTCATCTCGCCCGAAGGCTGCGCGTCCATTCTCTGGCGCACCGCGGAAAAGGCCGCCGACGCGGCCGAGGCGATGCGGGTGACCGCGGGCGACCTCAAGGGACTCGGAGTCATCGACCGCATCGTCCCGGAGCCGGTCGGCGGCGCCCATCGCGCTCCCGCCGAGGCCATCGCTTCCGTCGGAACCGCGCTTGCCGAGGAGCTCGACGCGCTCTCCGGCCTTTCGCCCGACGAGGTCCGCCGCCAGCGCCGCGACAAATATCTCGCCCTTTCCTGAACCTCGGCTGCAGGAACCGCAGCTCACGCTCCTTTGTTGATCACCCGACGAATCGTCCCGTGTAAGGAGTATGAGTGATGAAGATGAAGGCGCTGATCGCGCTCTCCGTCTCTGCGGCCGCGCTGGCCATTGCCGGCGCCAACGGCGCCGAGGCCCAGAGCTCCACCCGCAGCATTTCCCAGAGCACGCAGGCGACCGCCGCGAAGCAGCATCCCCAGATCGTCGCCGAGTTCGGCGGCGAGGATGCCTCGGCGCGCGCCGCCTATGTCCGCCAGATCGGCGCCCGGGTCGCCTCGCAGACCAATATCGCCGGCGGCGGCAACGCTTTCCACATCACCACGCTGAACTCCCCTGTGATGAACGCCTTCGCGGTGCCGGGCGGTTATCTGTACGTCACGCGCCAGCTCGTCGGCCTGATGAACGACGAGGCCGAGCTCGCCTCGGTGCTCGGCCACGAGGCGGGGCATATCGCGGCGAAGCACAACAGCGAGCGCAAGCGCGCCGGCCTCCTCAGCCAGCTGCTGGCCGTCGGCGTTGGCGTCGTAACGGGCTCGAGCCAGCTCGCCAATCTGGCCGGCCAGGTCTCGACCGGCCTTTTCCTCAATTATTCGCGCGGCCAGGAATATGAGGCCGACGATCTCGGCGTCCGCTACATCGCCGCGGCCGGCTACGATCCACTCGCCTCGGCCGATTTCCTCAATTCCCTCGGCGCCGCGACGTCGCTCGAATCCCGCGCCGCCGGCCGCAACGACGAGCGCTCGGTCCCAAGCTGGGCGCGCACCCATCCACTGAGCGCCGACCGGGTCAAGCGCGCCGCGCAGAAGGCGCAGGCGACCGGCAAGGCGGGCAGGGGCATGCGCAACGCCGACACGTTCCTCGCCTATCTCGACGGCATCATGGTCGACGACGATCCCAAGCAGGGCGTGATCGACGGGCGCACCTTCACCCATCCGGACCTGCGCATCCGCTTCTCCGTGCCGAACGGCTACGGCATGCAGAACGGCACCAAGGCGGTGAGCATCGTCGGCCAGAGCGGCCAGGCGCAATTCTCCGGCGGCAACTTCACCGGCAGCATCGACAGCTATATCGGCAAGGTCTTCCAGGCCGTCGCCGGCTCGCAGCAGCAGGTGAGCTACAGCCAGCCGCGCTCGACGACGATTAACGGCATACCGGCCGCTTACTCGACGGCCCGCGTCAACACCCAGCAGGGTCAGGTCGACCTCTCGGTCGTCGCCTATCAGTGGGATGCCGACACGCTCTACCATTTCGTCATGGTGACGCCCGCCGGCAGCGGCTTCGGGGCCTTCACGCCGATGATCGAATCGCTGTCGCGGATCAGCACGGCCGAAGCCGCCGCGATCCGGCCGCGCGTGATCGACGTCGTGACGGTGCGGCCCGGCGATACGGTGGCGAGCCTCGCCGGGCGCATGGCCTATAACGACTATAAGGAAGAGCGCTTCCGCGTCCTGAACGGGCTTGCGTCCAACGCGACGCTCCGGGCGGGCCAGAAGGTGAAGGTGGTGCTCTACGGCGCGCGCACCTGAAGCGCGGGCAGCGTACAAGAGAAGAGGCGGCGGAACGCGAGTCCCGCCGCCTCTCTCGTTGGCGCCGATCCCTGACGGGATCAGCGGCGCTTACTTCATCTTCGTCGAGACGTTGGTGAAGGTGTTGGTGAGCGCGGTGCCGACATTCTGCATCGCGGCGATCGCGGCGACGGCGATGAGGGCGGCGATCAGGCCGTACTCGATGGCGGTGGCACCCTTGTTGTTCTTCAGAAATTTGCGAAAAGCGATCATGTTCCGGTCTCCTGTTCCAAAGCTTTGGAAGTCCACACTTCCAGCCGGCCCCCTCTTTCCACTTAGGTGGCGGACCATGCGGGATTTACGGGAGGGAAGTTTCCAAATCGTTGACGGGCCGAGCTTTCGTCGAAAGTTCAGCGCGTGGCGGTGACGACCTCGTTCGACATGTTGCCCCACATGCCGCCCGCCCGGTCGCCGAGCACGCTCACCCCGGCAAGCATGCCGAGCACGATCAGCGAGATGATCAGGCCATATTCGATGGCCGTCGCGCCCTTGGTGTCGTGCAGCAGGTGGCTAAGCTTGCGCATCGTCTCTCGGCCCCGCAGGCAAGGCGCCTGTCCGTGCGCCCTTATGGCGCGGCGGCGGTTAACGGAGTCCTTCACCTGACCGAAACTTTTAGCCCGCGCCTGATCGTCGTCGCCGCCGCTTTGGCGCGCGAGGACCGCCGAGTGCTGCTCCAGCAGCGGGCGCCGGGGCGACAGATGGCGGGCCTGTGGGAATTTCCGGGCGGGAAGGTGGAGGAGGGGGAGGGGCTCGAAGCCGCGTTGATTCGCGAGCTCGAGGAAGAGCTCGGCATCGCCGTCGATCCGTGCGACCTCCAGCCGGCGGCTTTCACCAGCGCGGACAATTCGGGCCGGCCGATGCTGCTTCTGCTCTTCCTCTGCCGGAGATGGGGGGGCGAACCCCGCGCGCTCGACGCCGCCGCGCTCAGATGGGCGACTCCGGCCGAAATGGCCGTTCTCGACATGCCCCCGGCCGACGTGCCGCTGGTCGAGGCCCTCGCCGATCTCCTCTAGCCGCGCGGCGGGCGCAGCGCCGCGGCGAGCGAGGCCTTTCCGCTTCCCCGGGCCGCGGGCTTCGGCTGGTCGGGCGAGGGAGCCCAGCCGAGCAGGTGCACGATTTCGAAGCGCTCGATCGTCTTGCCATCCTCTTCCGCGTCCGATTCGAATTGCGCGATCGCGGCGGCCAGCCCTCGCCTCGTCAGCGGTGGGCCGCGTTCCGCCAGCACGTTGGTCGCGCCCATCGCCCGAAGGTCCGCCACTAGGCGCCGCAGATGAGGGAAGCGCACGTCGAGCGACTGGACGTCGACGACGGGCAGAGCGAAGCCGGCGCGGGTGAGCAGGTCGCCCGCCGCGCGCACCTCGATCTGCGGGTGGATGCGCGGCGCGGCGCGGCCCTCCGCCGCGTCGGCGGCCAGCATCGCCCGCTTCAGTTTCGAGAGGCTCCCCGCTCCCGCGAAGGCGCCGAGGAAGAGGCCGTCCGGGCGAAGGGCGCGCCGGATCTGGATGAGCGCTCCGGGCAGATCGTTGACCGTGTCGAGCACTCCGACCGAGACGACCAGATCGAACGACTGCGGCTCGAACGGCAGCCGGTCCTCTTCGGCCTGAACACCGTCCGCTGAGACGGCGAAAGCCGCGCCCGCGTCGGCAGGGACGATCTCGAGGCCGTGTTCGCGAAGGCGACCCGTCAAATATCCGCCGGCGCAGCCGAGGTCGAGCGCGCGGCGAAAGTCGCGTCTAACCATCGCGAGGCGTTCGATCAGCTCGTCGGCGGCGGCGCGGAAGAGATAATCGGCCTCGCCGAACCTGGGGGCCGCGCGGTCGCGCCGCAGCCGCCGCAGGCGTCGGTCGAAAGGAGCCTCCATCCCTCCCGTCTAGGGACGGGAGGCCTTCCGAGAAAGGCGCAGAATATAGCCCTTGCTGGCGTGGAGATCGCTCTGCACCGAGAGGTAGAGGCTGCCCGCCTCGTCGGCCGCTATTCCCTGGACGTTGGCGAGCTCGCCGGCGAGCAAGGCGACCACCGAGAGACCGTCCTCGGGCGTGTAGCGGAACAGCTTGCCGTGATGGCTGTCGGTGATGAGCAGCTGGCCGCCGGCGAAGCGAAGCGATTCGGGCGAAAAGCCGTCGCGCTTCTGGATCACGCGGTGAAGCGCCCCGTCGGAGGTCAGCAGGTAGAGGACATCGTCCTCATTGTCGGCGATGTAGAGATTGCCCTTGCCGTCGAAGGCGAAGCTCTCAGGTTTCGAGATGCCGCGGTCCGGTCCCAGGAAGACCGAGACCCGGCCGTCGCGCGTCACTCGCATGATGCGGTGATTCTCGCCGTCACCGACGATGATGTCGCCGGCCGGAGTGAGTCCGATGCCCTCGGTCGAGGGAAGGTGTTTTTCGGGCGGCGCCAGTGCGCTGGTCCGGCCGGACGGATCGATGCGCCACACGCCGCCGCGCGTGTCGTCGCTGAAATAGAGATTGCCTTCCGAGTCGCGGACCAGGTCTTCCGGCGAGGCCAGGCCGGCCTTGGCGTCGGCAAGGGTCGTCGGCTTTGTCCCCGGGCGCCATGAGCGCACCGCGTGGCCGCCCTCGTCGGCGACGTAAAGAACGCCGTTCTGCCAGAGGAGGCCGTCAGGGGAGCCGAAACCGTCCCGCTCGGTCGCGACGACCTCCGCCGCCCAGCCGTTCTCGAGCGGCAGGACCACGCCGTGCTGGTCGAGCGGGCCGCACGAAGCGAGCGTCAAAACCACCGAAAGGAGCCAGGAGCGCCGCATCAGAATTTCCCTGCCACCGCGGAGAGGATGTCCGCCGCGGTAGCGGCCAGTTCGCGCGCGTTGGTGAGAACGCTCGTCCATTCCACCGCGACGAAGAACAGCAGCGCCGCGGCCAGTGCCTCGTGCCGCATGGTCCAGCCGGCGATCGGCTCGAGCGCCCAGCGGCCACCGCGCCGGGCGGCCAGCTGGATCGCCGTCATGATGCCCGCACCGATTGCGGCCCCGGCCGCGACGTCGAGCGGCGAATGCATTCCGGTCGCGATCCGGCCCAGCAGGATCGCTCCGAATGTCCAGGCGAGAGCGACTGCGCCGGAGCGGCGCGAGGCGAAGAAGATGCCGAGCGACAAAGCGACGAAGAAACCGGCGTGGTCGCTCGGGAAGGAGACCAGATCGTTCTGCTCGATATCGCCCCGTTTCATAGCTTCGTAGCGGGCGTGCGTGCTTCCGCTCAGCGGCGGGCGATACGCCAGGTGCTGGCTCTCGACGAGCTTGCCCTCCTCCAAATGCCAGGCGGGCTGCGACTGCACGAACGGGCGGGGAAGGAAGAATTCGTGCGACAGCGTCTTCGTCGCGCCCAGGACGAAGAGCAGCGAGGCGATCGTCACCAGCAGCGAGGCTCTGCGCTTGCGAGTCTGCTCTTCGTCGCGGCCGGACCACCAGGCGTAGACGAAGCAGGCCCCGATCGGCCCTGCCTTGACCAGATTGTTGTCGACAGGAAGCGAGACGAGGGTGTCGAACAGCCAGGAGCGGCCCGTGAGGCCGTTGAGCGCGCCGAATATCGCGTCGCTGAGGCGGAAGAGGAGGAGCGTCACGCCGTCCATGTCAGACGCTCTCCGCCGCGGCGCGGCGCGCGTGCATGCGGGCCCGGATCTCGCCGATGAAGGCGAGAGCCTCGGTCTCGCCGCCGGCCGGGCGGCCGCTCGCCCACCACAAAGCGATCAGGAAAGCCGGATAGGCAAGCACGCCGATGCCGATCTGGCCGGCGAGGTCGACGAGCGTGCTGCCGCTGTCCGGGCCGAACATCCGCACCGCCGCCGCCATCGCTGCGCCCGCCGCGAATGGCCGGAAGACGTGCAAGGCGAGCGCCAGGGCGGGCTGCGCCGAGGCGCGGGCGAGGACGGCGATGCCGGCGAGAAGGATGAGGGAGTTCGCCGCGAAAGCAGCCCAGGCGATCGCAATGGCATCCGGGCGGATCAGCGCGGCCCCCGCCACGAGAAAGGTCAGGCAGACCGCCCCGCCGCCCGACATGAACGCCGCCCGCCGGGCGTGGCCTGAGGCCTGGAGCGAGGAGGTGATGACCTTGTAGACGGCGTAGAGGCCCGAATAGATCGCGACGACCTGCAGGAAGGGCGCCGCGTCGAGCCAGCGGCTGCCGAGCAGGACGTGGATCGAATTCTCGGCGGTGGCCGCGAGGCCGAAGCCCATCGGCGCAGCGATCATCGCATAGGCGCCGAGGATCTGGGCGGTGCGCAGCGGCGCGTCGCTGAGCGGCTGGCCGGTCCGCGCCACTGTGACGAAGGTGACGCGGTTGAGCGCCGTCGAAATCTCCTGCGTGAAGATCTCCGAGAGGTCCTTCGACACCGAGTAGAGCCCTACCAGATGCGCCGAGGCGAAGCGGCCGAGGACGAGCCGCTCGATCTGCATCTGCACCGTCTGGGCGAGCGCGTTGACGAAGATCCAGAGCGAGGTGCCGAGCAGCTCCGCGCGCCGGCTCAGCGAGAGGCGCGGCCGGAAGGGATGGGCGAGGTAGGAAGCGGCGGCGAAGAAGGCCTGCTGGCAGACGAGCCCAACGACGAGCGCCCAGTAATTCTGGAGGAGGAAGGCCGCGGTGACGGTCGCCGCGAATGCCGCGAGCCGGGAGCCGATCCGCATCCTGAGGTCACGCCCGAATTCCAGGTTCCGGTCGAACTCGATGATGCCGATATTGGTGACGCCGAGCGTGAAGAAGCGCAGCGACAGCACGGCGAGAACCGGCCCGAGCGCGGGCTGCCCGTAGAAATTGGCGACGAACGGCGCCGAAGCGAGGGTCGCCGCGCCCATGACGCCGAAGATGATCAGCTGGATCGTCCAGGCCGTGTCGAGATGCTCGCGCACCGGCGCATTGATCCGCAGGAGCGCCTGCCTCAGCCCGATCGCGCCGAGCAGCTCGACCAGAGCGAGCGCGGCGACGGCAAGGCCGATGATTCCGAAATCCTCCGGCGCCAGCAGGCGCGCGAGGATGAAGACCGAGACCAGGCCGATGAAGCGCAGCGACCATTGCATCGCCACCGCCAGCATCGCGCTGCGGTAGAGCGTGGCGCGGGGCGTGGGCTCGGCGGTCGGCATCGCGCCCCTATGCGTCCGCCCCCGTTCAAATATCCCTAACGCCGCGGCAGGCTTGCGCGCGGGACGGAGCGCGGGGCAGGATCGCGCCATGCCCGCCGCCGCTCTCGCCCGGTCCGCGCTCCGCCAACTGCTCGATTTCGCGCTGCCGCCGCGATGCCCGGCCTGCGGCGAGATCGTCGGCGATCCGCACAGCTTCTGCTTCGAGTGCTGGCAATCCCTCACCTTCCTGGGCGAGCCTTGCTGCACCCGCTGCGGCCTGCCGTTCGAATATGGCGGCGAGGCGGCGGCGGCGGTCGAATGCGCACGCTGCCTCGCCGAACCACCGCCGTTCGAGCGCCTGCGCGCCGCGGTCGCCTATGGCGAGACCGCCCGCAAGGTGGCGCTGCGCCTCAAATATAGCGGCCGCCCCGCCGTCGCCGCAACGCTCGCCCGCTTCATGGCGCGGCATGTCGAGCGGGGAGGCGAGGAGGCCCTCCTGGTGCCGGTGCCGCTCCATCGCTGGCGGATCTGGCGGCGCGGCTACAACCAGGCGGCGCTGATCGCGGGCGAGCTGGCCGCGCCAAGCGGCATCCCCGTCGACCCCCATGTCCTTCGCCGGGTCCGCGCGACGCCTTCCCTGCGCGGCCTCAACCGCCGCGAGCGGGCTGAAGCCGTGCGCGGCGCCTTCCGCATCGATCGCTCGGCGCGCGAGCGGCTCCGCGGCCGCCGCATTCTGCTCGTCGACGACGTCTACACGTCGGGAGCCACCGCATCCGCCTGTGCACGCGTCCTGAAGCGCGCCGGCGCCGCCTCGGTCGAGATATATTGCTGGGCGCGCGTCGTCAGGGCTGAGAAGGGCTGAGCCTTTTGCGCTCTGGCACGTTACGTCCCGACCGGTTGAAGGAGCTGCGCCGCGTGAAGGGTATCGGTTACGTCATTTCCTGTTTCAGCGTCGCTTTGCTGATGATCCCTCCGCTCAAGTCCGCCAAGGAGGATCCGCTGATCCTCTTCTGCCTCCTCGCCGGGGCGGCGCTCTCGATCGTCGGCATGCACCTGCGCTGGCTTGCCGACCGGAAGACTCAGCATCGCCTCACCAAGGCGCAGGCGAAGGGCGAGGCGGCACTCCGCGGCGGCCGGGGCGTTGTTGCCGAAAGCTGAGGATTTTCGGCGGCAGAAAGCCGCCCAGCAGGAGCGAATGATGGCCAGGGTTGAGATCTACACGAAATTCGGCTGCCCCTATTGCGCACGGGCGATGCGCCTGCTCGACGAGAAGGGCGTCGAATATGAGGAATATGAGATCAACTCGACCCCCGGCAAGCGCGAGGAGATGCTGAGCCGAGCGCCCGGCCGCACCACCGTTCCGCAGATCTTCATCGACGGCCGCCATCTCGGCGGCTCCGACGATCTCGCGGAGCTGCAGCGCTCCGGCCGGCTCGATCCGATGCTGACGGCCGAAGCGACCTAGGCGGAAAAGGGCGGCCGCGCCGCAGCGGCCGCCTCACCCTTCAGCGAACGCTTCGGCTCAGTGCAGGCCGACGAGCGCTTCCTTGACCTTGAGCTTCTCTTTCTTGAGTCGGGACAGGGTCGTCATGTCCGGCATGGGCCGCTGGCTCTCTTCGAGGATGCGCGCTTCGATGTCCGCGTGGCGGTGCTGCAATGCCGAGATATGCGCCTGTTGCAATTCCCGTCTCCTTTGCTCTGGTGGGTGGATGTGGAACGTCTGAAAGCGTCTCCCGTGCCCGCTCGTGGGACGGCCCCTCCTCTATATACGACGGGCCGTTGATCGCTTATTCCATAACCCGTTTCGGAAGCGTTGAGTAGGGGTATGGACGGCTCGGACGCGGCGACCGGCATCAGCGGAGCGGCGAAGCTCGTGCGGCTGCGCCAGGAGCATCGCGACCTCGACTCGGCGATCGAGGCGCTGCGCTCCGTGCCCAGTCCCGACCAGCTCCAGCTCGCCCGGCTCAAGAAGCGCAAGCTTCGCCTGCGCGACGAGATCGCCCTGCTCGAGGATCAGATGATCCCCGACATCATCGCCTGACCCGTTTCGAGCCGCGCCGCGCCGGCATTTACCCTCTTTCGCCTGTTCCCCGCCGTGGCGCGCTGTGGCATCCCGTCGCCATGGCCGCCGAGCAGCCCCGAACCCAGCTGACCCCGAAGCTGATCGCCTCGCTCTACACCGAGGCGATGCTGCTTGCCGACGAGGCGCGCTCCTATTTCGACCGCAACGGGCGCGAGGAGCGCGACTCGCTCGATCCCATCGACCGGGTCGGCTTCTCCTGCGAGTCGCTGAAGGTCACGACCCGGCTGATGCACGTCATCGCCTGGCTGCTCACCCAGCGCGCCGTCGAAGCGGGCGAGCTGACCGCGGCCCAGGCGAGGAAACCCGCCCGCCGGCTCGGCGACGCGCCCGAGAGCGACGAGGCGCTGCTCGGGCGGCTGCCGCCCAACGCCCTCGGCCTCGTCAACGCCAGCCGCGATCTCTACGCGCGGGTCCAGCGTCTCGACGACGGCGGCGGCTTCGGGCCCGAGCAGGCGAGCCCGGCGCGCAGCCTGCAGAGCCGCCTCGA
>DATAIU010000082.1:0-22627 GCA_036262495.1 Allosphingosinicella sp. | reverse complement strand
GCGCTATTTGGGCCAGAGCCAGTCGAGCAGGTCATGGGCCCATTTCGGCGCCCCTTTCCTGGCGGCAGGCCCGCCGTCGGCCGGGCGCTTGCGCTTCAAAAGGGCGACGAGCTCCTCGCCGCGCCGGTCGATTTCCCTGTCGTCCTTGGTCGGATCGATACGTTCTGCCACCTTATTTCTCCTGATGAGTTGTGCTACAGGAGAGTCGTTCTCATACGAATAGCAGCCGCCTGTGCAAGCTAGACTCTGTCCATAAAGGACTCAATCTCTACTTGACTCTGACTGATATCTTCTTTTCTTGCCGCGACTCGGAACGAATATGCTCTTGGCTATGTAGTCTTGTACGTTACGTCACCGCTCGGATTCGGCGCGCCCACCCATACCCCCCGCGCCGATGTCGGGCGGATCAGGGCCGACGCGGCTCGGCTGGGAGGGGCGGTAGGGACAGTTTTCGGCGCGCGCTCGGACTATCCCCCTCCAGAAAGGGGAGTTCATGGGGGACATAGGCGATCCGAAGGACGTGCCGGCGCTGCTCGCGTTGCTCGCGCCCGGCTTCATCATCTTGTGGGTGCGGAGCAGGGTCGTCGAGGGCCCGGCGGTCGAGTTCAGCCAACAGCTCTTTCACTTCGCGCTGGTCTCGGCGGCCTATTACGGGCTGCTCGGCCCGCTTTTCCACGTAACGTGGGGATGGCCCCTTCCGGGCTGGCTGTGGGCGATCCTCTTCTATTTCGCCCTGCCCTCCGCGCTTGCCTATGTCGTGGGCCTGATCACCAGATACGGTCTCGAGTATGAAGTGACCGCGTGGCTGCGGATCCCCTTTCTCAATCGAATACCAACCGCCTGGGACTATCGCTTCCGCCGCGTGGACGAGAGCACGTTCCTGCTCGCCACCTTGAAGGATGGGACCACGATCGCGGGAAGGATGGCCGAGGGTTCCTAGGCGGCTTCCGCCAAGGACGGGCGAGACCTTCACATCGCCGAGGTCTGGAAGCCTCCTCAACATGCGACCGGGAGCTGGAAGAAGGTGGAACCCGAGCGTGGCGCGCTTATATGCGGGGATGAGATACGGTATCTGGAGCTGTTCGGAGGACAAGATGGCTGAGCGCGACCCCAAGAGGGCACTGAACGAAGGCTATGTGCCGGTCAAAAAGGGCTATGAGCCCAAGAAGGTGCAGGGTGGCTACGTTCCCAGCGCCAGCGCCACGCCGTTCACCCCTCCCAAGGGAGGGAGCGGGGCGACGCCGCCGCCGAAGAAATAGTGAAACCCCTCCCTCTGCGGTGAGCGCGAAAACGGTCCCACGAAGGACCCCCAACCGCCTCACGCCCGAGGAAGCGCCCTGGGAGGTGAACGAATACACGTTCGAGGAGCCGGCCTGGATGACCTGGCTCTTCAGCCCCTGGATCGGCGGGGCCGCGGGCAAGCCTGTTCCCGGCGGCCGTGCTGTTCCTCATGGCGAAATGCTCGGGCTAGGGCCCTCAGCTTCCCGGCTCCCTTCGCTGCTCGCGATTGCGCGCAATCGCCGCGCTTCTCCCGGACGGCTTCGCCCCGGCGGCACGCGCCGCGCACTTCCAGGCGCCGCGGCTCCTTGCACCCCCTCAAGGGGGAGGGGGAGATCACGGCAAGTGGCGGCGCGCGCTCGGGGACGCCCTTTCGCACGTGGATGCCGCCCCGGGCGGCCCCGGCGCGCTCAACTCGATCTCACGATGTCAAAGAGCCTGACGTCACGCGACTCGGCGCGTCCCCTGCCTAATAGGAACAATCCTATATGTCAAGAACAAAAATGGATCAACGCTCGCCCCGAACGACAGGCTCGTCAACCGCCCCGCCGCTTCCGGACGATCTCGCTGGCGAGCAGCTTGTCGATCTTGTGGCCGTCCATGTCGACGATCTCGAACTGCCAGCCGCCGAAGGCGAAGCGCTCGCCGACCTCGGGGATGTGGCGCAGGACCGACAAAGCGAAGCCGGCCGTGGTCGCATAGTCGCGGTCGGAAGGCAGCGAGATGCCGAGCCGGTCGGACAGAGCGTCGGCCGAGAGCGAGCCGGAGACCCACCAGCTGCCGTCCTCGCGCTCGACCAGCGGCGATTCCGTGCCGCCGCCGAAATCCCCCGTCAGCACCCCCGACAGCGCGTTGAGCAGGTCGGCGGGCGTCACCAGCCCCTCGAAATGGCCATATTCGTCGTGGACGAAGGCCATTCGCACGTCGGAGCTTCTCAGCACCGCCAGCGCGTCCATCGCGTCCATCTGGTCGGGGACGACCGGGGCCTCCTTCTTCAGCGCGCGCAGGTCGAGCGGGCGGCCCTCGATGAGCGCGGCGACGATGTCGCGCGCCTCGACCACGCCGGCGAGCGTGTCGACCGAGCCTTCGGCGACCGGGATCCGGCTGTGCGGGCATTCGAGCAGGGCGGCGCGGATCGCCTCGGGCGTCGCGTCGAGGTCGAGCCAGTCGACGTCGGTGCGCGGAGTCATGACTTCGCGCGCCGGCCGGTCGGCGAGGCGGACGACGCCCGAGATAATCGCGCGCTCATATTCCTCGAGCACCCCGGCGCTGTGCGCCTCGGCGACGACCAAATGAAGCTCCTCGGCGGTGACCTTGTTGCGCGAGTCGCGGCTGAGGCGGAGCAGTCGGAAGATCAGCGCGCTGGTCCTGTCGAGCAGCCAGACGAGCGGCGCGGTGGCGCGCGCGATCCACAGCATCGGAAGAGCGACGAAGGCGGCGATCGGCTCGGGCGCGCGCAGGGCGAATTGCTTGGGCACCAGCTCGCCGACGATCAGCGAGGCGTAGGTGGTGAGGACGATGACGATGACGAAGCCGAGCGTGGCGGCCGTATCCGGCTTGATCCCGACCCCGGCGAGCCGCTCGCCGACCGGGCCGCCGAGGCTCGCGCCGGAATAGGCGCCGGCGAGGATTCCGATCAGGGTGATGCCGATCTGGACGGTCGACAGGAAGCGGCCCGGGTCGGCGCCGAGGTCGAGCGCGGTCTGCGCCCCGCGGCGGCCGTTCTTGGCCATCGCCTTGAGCCTGGGCCGGCGCGCCGAGACGATGGCGAGCTCCGACATGGCGAAGGCGCCGTTGAGCGCGATCAGCAGCAGGATGACGACGACGTCGAACCAGGGGAAAGGATGGGGGGAGGGCGGCATGGCGCGGGCGCTTTCTAGCCGCGAAGGCCGACCGCCCACAACCACTTAGGCCCGCGGCGGTTCCCACTCTTGAGGGAACCCCGAGGGCGCCGGGACGGTTCATCCCTCCGTTCACCGCACATCGCGAAAGGAATCTGTATGCGTATCCACCAGCGCCTTGTCGGCGCGGCCGCGGCCGCGGCCCTCCTCGCCACCACCGCCTGCGTCACCAATCCGGAGACCGGCAAGCGTGAAATCTCGACCAAGGGCGCGATCGGCGGAGTCGTCGGCGCGGTCGTCGGCTATTTCGGCGGCGACATCATCGGCGGCCGCCACGACCGCATGGCCAAGGCGATCGGCGCCGGCGTCGGCGCGGTCGCGGGCGCCGCGGTCGGCACCTACATGGACAAGCAGGAGCGCGAGCTGAAGCGCAAGACCGAAGGCACCGGCGTCGTCGTCGAGCGCCAGGGCGACGAGCTGCTCCTCACCATGCCGGCCGGGATCACCTTCCCGATCAACTCCTATGCGATCCAGCCGCAATTCTATTCGGTGCTGGATCAGGTCGCCCAGACGATGGTCAGCTATCCCTCGACTCTGATCGACGTCTACGGCCACACCGATCCGTCGGGCGGCGACGCGATCAACATCCCGCTGTCGAAGAACCGCGCCGAATCGGTCGCGGCCTATCTCGCCGGGCGCGGCGTCGCGCGGACCCGGATCGCGACCCAGGGCTTCGGCTCGTCGCAGCCGATCGCCGACAATTCGACCGAGGCGGGACGCTCGCAGAACCGCCGAGTCGAGATCCGCATCGTCCCGATCCAGCAGGAAGGCTGATCTTCCTGCAAACAAGCTGACCGACCGGTTCCGGGCGGGTTCATGGCCTTCGGGTTAGGAACCCGGCCGTATCGCACCGGAGCGACGGGCCATGGCCGCATTGCACTGGGAAAAGGAGAGGATCAGGGCGGGCGCCGGCGTCGGCCTCGTCCACCTGCTCCTCGGCTACGCCCTCGTCACCGGCCTCGCGACGCACGTCGTCCGCCAGGTCGGGAGCGGCCTCAAGACCTTCGACGTCGCGGCCCCGCTGCCGCCTCCTGCGCCGATCACGCCGGCTGAGGCGGACACGAAGGCCGCGGCGGGTGCCGCCTCCCCCGCGAACGTCCGCTCCCGCGCCACGCCCGTCGTCGCGCCGCCGCCCAGGATCCGCCTCAAGGCTCCGCCTCCGCTCCCTGCAGCGCCGAAAGCCGCGCCGGTCCCCGGCATCGACCGCTCGGCCGGCAGCGCGCCGGTGCCGGGCCCCGGAACGGGCAGCGGCGGGATCGGAACCGGGCCGGGCAGCGGCGGCCAGGGCCTAGGCGCCGGCGGCGGCGCCGCGCGGGCGGTGCGGGTCAGCGGCCGCCTCGACAATAGCGACTATCCGCGCTCGGCATTGAGGAGCGGCGCCGAAGGCACGGTCTCGGTCGAATACATTGTCGGCACCGACGGCCGCGTCTCGGGTTGCACGGTGACGCGCTCGAGCGGCCACGCCGAGCTCGACGCGACGACCTGCCGCCTGATCGAGCTTCGCTTCCGCTACCGCCCGGCGCGCGACCGCAGCGGCGCTCCGGCGGCCGAGACGGTCCGCAAGACCTACGACTGGATGCTGCCGTTCAAGGCGCGTCCCGCCGCGCCCTGAAGAAGTCCCTCAGCAGTTCGCCCGCCTCCGCTTCGCCGATGCCCGAATAGACTTCCGGCGCATGGTGGCAGGTCGGCTGCGCGAACAGCCGCGGCCCGTGCAGCACGGCGCCGCCCTTCGGGTCCGGCGCGGCGAAATAGAGGCGCGAGAGTCGCGCCAGCGCCATCGCTCCGGCGCACATCGCGCAGGGCTCGAGCGTCACCCAGAGGTCGCAGCCGTCGAGGCGCGACGTGCCGAGCGCCGCCGCCGCCGCCCTCAGCGCGACCATTTCGGCATGGGCGGTCGGATCCTGGTCGGCCCGCATCCGGTTCCGCCCGGCAGCGATCACCTGCCCGCCTCGGGCCACGACGGCGCCGACCGGCACTTCCCCGGCCGCGGCTGCGGCCCGGGCCTCGCCGAGCGCCAGGCGCATCGGCTCGCTGAAAGCGCCGGTCATCGGCGAAGGCGATTACTGCGCGTTGGCGGCCTCGCCCTTGTCGACTCGGACGGTGGGCACGTCGACCTGCTTGTCCTTCATCTCGACGGTCGGGACCTTGACGGTCGTCGCGGTGGTGCCGACGTCGATCTTGTTGACCTTCATCTCGACCTTGGGCGCCTGGCCCTGCTGGGTCTGGCGGAAATCGACCAGGCCGGTCGCGGTGACGACGATCGCGGCGATGATCAGCAGGGCGACGATCAGGAGTAGGGCGCGGAGCATCTGCCGATTCCTTTGCTTTTGAAGACGAACGCGACGCGCGCCGATTCGGTTCTACCTGCGCAACGACCCTTCTTGCCCGGCTTCGCCGGTTGACGAAAGCCCCTGTCGCGGCTATCGGCCCGACGGGTTTTCCGGACGGCTTCGCGCCTCCGCATCAATCAGGACGATATAGATATGTCGCGCATTTGCGAGCTGACCGGCAAGGGCCGGCAGGTGGGTCACAACGTTTCCCACGCCAACAACAAGACGAAGCGCAGCTTCCTCCCGAACCTGCAGAACGTCACTCTGATGAGCGAGGCCCTCGGCCGCGGCGTCAAGCTGCGCGTATCGATGAACGGCCTGCGCTCGGTCGAGCATGTCGGCGGCCTCGACAATTGGCTGCTGAAGTCGCGCGGCGAGACCCTGAGCCTGAAGGCCCGCCGCCTGAAGCGCGAGATCGCCAGGAAGCAGGCCGGCGAAACCCCCGCCGCCTAAGGCCGCGCCTCGAGCGCGAATTTCAGAAGCACGGTCCGCTGCAGCGGATTGTAATTGTCGTCCGAGGCGAGCCACAGGAGGGTTCGACCGCCCTCCCGAACGACGCTCAGCCCCTCGAGATTGCCCTGCGCCAGCGGCCCTTCGAAAGCCGCGATCTCTTTTCCTTCCAGAACGGCGTTGGCCCAGATCGCCGGAAGCGCGACCACGGTCAGCTTCGCCGAAAAGCCGTGGAGCAGGTTGATGTGCCGGTTGAGAGTGAGCAGGCTCCCGTCGGGCAGGACCGCCGCGTCGGTGATCCGGTAGCCCCGCGGCGGCCGGTAGCGCAGCCTCACCGAGCGCGTGCCGTGGATCGCCGGATCGCCGTCGAAGAGCAGAACCTCGCTGTCCCCTCCGGGGCCTTCGGAAAAGACCAGGAAGCGCCCGTCGGGCAGCCGCGCCATCGCCTCCGGGCCCCTGTTGTCGTCCCAGCCGGCCATGGCCGGCGGCGCTGCGCTCGCCTCGGCCCGCCAGTCGGCGAGCCGGTAGCGCCAGACGGAATTCGCCTGTTCGTAACCGATCCATATCCGGCCGTCGGCGACGGCGAGGGATTCGGCGTCGCGATCCTCTTTTCCGCCGCCCTGCCCGGTCGGCCCCTCGCCGATCCAGCCGACCTCCAGCGCCCCGGTGCCGCCCGCCGCGGGCAAGGTGAAGCGCAGGAGCCAGCCCGCGTCGCTCACACCGAGGACGCGGCCGCCATCGACATGGAGCGCCGAGATCCCGCCGAAGCGATAGTCGTTGCTGCTCACGGCCCAGCCGCCGAGGAAGCGGAGCGCGCCGATCCGCGTCTCGTGGGGCGCGTCCTCGTTCAGGGCGATGGGCTCGAAGCGCACCTGGCTCACCGCCGGCAGCGGCGGATCCCGCTGCAGCCCGACCGGCGCGAAGGTGCCGAGGAAAAGGAGCATGGCGAGGAGGGCGAGGACGCGCACCCTCACCGTTTAGGCGGCTTTTCAGGCCCCGCCACCCCTTGCGGGGGGTGAACGGCGGCTGACGGACCCATTCAGAACCGGCTCAACGGCGCCGGGGCATAAGGACGTCGTCGCGGCCAGAGTCGCGGCCTGTGAGTTTCAAATCCCTCCTGTAGCGTAGCGAGGGCGGGGCCGGTCTCTTCACGGGGCCGGCCCCACCTTTTTCGGGCCGCCCCTACCGGGCCTGCGCCTCGAACAAAGAGGCGAGCTGCTCGATCATCGTTCCGCCGAGCTGCTCCGCGTCCATGATCGTCACCGCCCGGTCGTAATAGCGGGTGACGTCGTGGCCGATGCCGATCGCGACCAGCTCGACCGGAGAGCGCGCCTCGATCCAGGCGATGACCTGCCTGAGATGGCGTTCCAGATACGTGCCGCTGTTCACCGACAGCGTCGAATCGTCGACCGGGGCGCCGTCCGAGATCACCATCAGGATGCGCCGCTCCTCGCCTCGCGCGATCAGCCGGTTGTGCGCCCAGAGCAAAGCCTCGCCGTCGATATTCTCCTTGAGCAGCCCCTCGCGCATCATCAGCCCGAGATTCCTGCGCGCCCGCCGCCACGGCTCGTCGGCCGCCTTGTAGACGATGTGGCGAAGGTCGTTGAGCCGGCCCGGATTGGGCGGGCGGCCCGCCGCGAGCCAGGTCTCGCGCGCCTGGCCGCCCTTCCACGCCCGCGTGGTGAAGCCGAGTATCTCGACCTTGACGCCGCAGCGCTCGAGCGTGCGCGCCAATATGTCGGCCGAGATCGCGGCGATCGAGATCGGCCGTCCGCGCATCGAGCCCGAATTGTCGATCAGCAGGCTGACCACCGTGTCACGAAACTCGGTGTCGCGCTCGACCTTGTAGCTGAGCGAATGGGCCGGATTGACGATTACGCGCGCCAGCCGCGCCGCGTCGAGCAGCCCTTCCTCCTGGTCGAAATCCCAGCTCCGCGACTGCTGCGCCATCAACCGGCGCTGGAGGCGGTTGGCAAGCTTCGTCACCGCGCCCTGCAGGTGGACGAGCTGCTGGTCGAGATAGGCGCGAAGGCGGGTCAGCTCCTCGTCGTCGCAGAGCTCGGCCGCCTCGACCACCTCGTCGTAGCGCGTCGTGAAGATGCGATAGTCGAATTGCGGCGGCAAATCGGAGAGCGGCCGGTTCGGACGGACCGGGAGCATCCCCTCCTCGCCTTCCTCGCCGAAACCCTCCTCCCCTTCCGACATCTCCTCCTCGGACCAGTCGCGCTCGCCTGCCTCCTCGGTCGAATCGCCCTGCTCGACGCGCATCTCGGCGTCGCCGTCGCCGCCGCCATTCTCGTCCTCGTCCTGGTCGTCGCCGTCCTCGCCTTCGTCTTTCTCGCCGCCCTCGCCCTCGTCGCCGGAATCGGGATCGGCCTCGCCGTCGAGATCGCCCTCGACGAGCTCGAGGTCGCGCAGCAGCTTGGAGGCGAGCTGCGCGAAAGCCGCCTGATCGTCGAGGACCAGCGCGAGCGCGTCGAGGTCGGCCGCCGCCTTGTCCTCGATCCACTCGGCGACGAGGTCGAGGCCCGGGCGGGCCGCCTCGGGCGGCGCCTCGCCGGTCAGCCGCTCGCGGACGAGGAGGCCGAGCGCGGTGCCGAGCGGCACCTCCGCCTTATTGCGCGCCCGAGTGATCGGATCGGTGCGCATCCGCATCTCGGTCGCGCGGCCGAGATTGGTGCGGACCCCCTCCATGGCCCGCGCTCCGAGCGCCTCGACCCGCGCCTGCTCGACCGCGTCGAACACCGCCCGGGCGATCTCGTCGGAAGGTGAGCCGCGCGCGTGGAGCGCCGGATTATGGTGCCTCAGCTTCAGCGCGGCGGCGTCGGCATAACCGCGCGCCTCGGCGACCTCGCGCTCGGCGAGGGTCCGCCCCGGCATCGGCACCTTGACGCTCTTGCCCGACGTCGCGGGCGCGTCGGCGGTGAAGCCGAGCTCCAGCTCCGGCTCCCGCGCAATCGCCCGCGCGGCGCCGGTCAGGACCTGGCGGAACGCCTCGAGCGGATTGTCGCGGTCACTCGCCATCTTTCGGAGGCTTGCGCTCGTCCTTCTTCGGCACGATGTCGGCCAGCGTCCAGCCGACGAAGGCGGCGGTGCCCGGCTCGAGGCCACGCAACACGCGCACCCGCGCCGTCTTGGCGGCGGCATCGTAGCCCAGCACCTCGAGCTCCGCCGGATCGACGACGAGCTTGCCGGGAAGCTTCTTGAGGGGGATCCCGGCGCCTATCCGCCCGCCGATCCGCTTGCCCGCCGCGTCGACCAGCCTCAGCTCGAAGACGAGGTTCCCGCTCTTCTGGCCGACAAACACCACGCCCACCTTGCTCGCCTGGACCGGCGCCACGCCCGGCTCGCGCGTGTAGGCGAAGGGGCCGACCGGCGTCAGCACCCGGTCAGCGCTGCGCTGCGCCCCCGAATGGAAGGCGTTCTCGAAGCGCCCGTCCGCATCGGCGTCGACGAAGCAGAGCAGCGAAGTGCTGTGCGTCCTCAGCGCGTTGCCGAAAATGCCGAAGGCGGCGGAATCGAGGACGGCCTTGCCCGCCATCTTGGCGTTGACCCGCAACGGCTCGCAATAGGTCGGCGACTTGCGGACCAGCGCCTCGCCGGCGCCGCCGCCGACCGCGACGCGGAACAACCGGGTTCCGGCGTCAACCGTGCGGCCGTCGCCCGCTACGTCCACCCGCGCCGCCTCGGCGAGAACCGCCGGCGCCGGCGGCGCGATGCCCGCTTCGGCGACGAGCTCTCCGGCCTTGACGCTGCGCACCTCGGGGCTCGGCTCCGCCGCCGGCGGGGCGATTTCCAGAGTCACGCGTCCGACCAGGAACCCCTTGGTGACGAGGATCGCGAGCGCGACGCCGACCGGCACCGGCTCAGCCCGCCTGCGTCGCGATGCTCTCCGGCAGGTCCTTGCCGAAGACGCGCTGATAATATTCGGCGACCAGCGCCCGCTCCGCCTCGTCGCATTTGTTGAGGAAGGTGAGGCGGAAGGCGAAGCCGACGTCGTCGAAGATGAGCGCGTTCTGGGCCCAGCTGATCACGGTGCGCGGGCTCATCACGGTCGAGATGTCGCCGTTGACGAAGCCCTGGCGGGTAAGGTCCGCCACCTTGACCATCTTCTCGACCTCGGCGCGGCCGCCTTCGTGATCATATTCGCCGCTCTTGGCGAGGACGATGCGCGCCTCGGTCTCGGCCGGAAGGTAGTTCAGGGTCACGACGATGTTCCACCGGTCCATCTGGCCCTGGTTGATCTGCTGGGTGCCGTGATAGAGGCCCGTCGTGTCGCCGAGGCCGACCGTGTTGGTCGTCGCGAACAGGCGGAAATAGGGGTGCGGGCGGATCACCCGGTTCTGGTCGAGCAGGGTGAGCTTGCCCTCCGTCTCGAGCACGCGTTGGATGACGAACATGACGTCGGGCCGGCCCGCGTCATATTCGTCGAAGACGAGGGCGGTGGAGGTCTGCAGCGCCCAGGGCAGCAGTCCCTCGCGAAACTCGGTGACCTGCTGGCCTTCGCGAAGCACGATGGCGTCGCGGCCGATCAGGTCGATGCGGCTGATATGGGCGTCGAGGTTGATCCGGATGAGCGGCCAGTTGAGCCGCGCCGCGACCTGCTCGATATGGGTCGACTTGCCCGTGCCGTGATAGCCCTGGACCATCACCCGGCGATTCTTCGCGAAGCCGGCGCAGATGGCGAGCGTCGTGTCCGGATCGAAGACATAGGCAGGGTCGAGGTCCGGCACCCTTTCGTCCGCTTCGGAGAAGGCCGGCACCTCGAGGTCGCTGTCGATCCCGAACAGCTCGCGCACCTTCGCCATCTTGTCCGGGGCGTCCATGACGAGGGCGCCGCGGCTGACGGGGTTGGCGTTGGGCAGGTCAGTCATTTCAGATCAACTTTCATGGCGTCCTTCGATACGCCGTTTCGACTTCGCTCAACGGCTACTCAGGACGAGCGGGTCCCATGTCAACACCGCTCATCCTGAGTAGCGGCTGAGCCCGGCGAAGACGCGTATCGAAGGAGCTCAGGCGAAGGCGGGGCGGGATTTGAGCTGCGTATAGGCGTCGATTACCGCCTGCAACGCTTTCTCATGGCCGCGGTCGCCGCCGTTGCGGTCGGGATGGTAGCGATGGAGGAGGTCGGCGTAGCGGCGGCGCAGCGCGCGGCGGTCGGCGTCGGTGCCGAGGCCGAGGACGCGCAGCGACCTCCTGTCGCTCTCGCTGAGCTCGCGGCCGTCCTTGCGCGGTCCCTCGGCCGAGGCGCGGCGGAACCGCGCGCCGATCGCGTCGAGGGGGTCGGTGAAATCGGCCCAGCGCGGGGGGCGGTCCGCGCCGCCCGTCGCGAACGCGCGCGTCTCGCGGTCCCAGCCGCCATAGGGGTTCTGGGCGGCCTGGATCTCGTCGCTGCTCATCCCCTGGAAATAATTATAGCCCGAATTGAACTCGCGGACGTGGTCGAGGCACAGCCACCGCCAGGCGGCCGGACCGTCGTAGCTCGAGCCGCGGGCGCTCGGCGCCCGGAACTCGCCCGGCTCGGCGCAGCCCGGATGCGCGCACAGGCCGTTCGCTTCCGTGCGCCCGTGAAAGCGCCCCTGCCGATGTCCCGCACTCGCCACGGCTGACCTTCTCCTCGAACCATCCTATATAGGCGACATGACCCAGGCTTTCACCGGTTCCGTGGCGCGTGAGATCGAACAACGCCTTCGCGCCGCCCTCGCTCCCGAGCTGCTCGTCGTGACCAACGACAGCGCCCGCCACCGCGGCCATGCCGGCGACGACGGCAGCGGCGAGAGCCATTTCACGGTCGAGATAGTGTCGCCGGCCTTCGAGGGCAAAACCCGGCTCGAGCGCCAGCGCGCCGTCAACGCAGCGCTCCGCGATCTCCTGCGCGACCGGATTCACGCGCTCGCCATCAAGGCCGAGGCCCCCGGGCGCCGCTAGGCCTTTGCGGGGGGAGCGTTTCCCCCTTAGAACCGGGCGGATGGGGCGGGAGCATTCCGGGAGCGACGAAGCGCGGGCGCGGCTGATCGGCTGGCTCGGCGAGCTCGGGCCGCGGTGGGGCCTCCCCGCCGGCGCCTGCCGGGTTCACGGACATCTCTATCTCACCGCGACGCCGGTTTCGCGCGCCGAGCTGGCGCGCGCCCTCGGCCTCGACGCGGCCGCGGTCGGCGAGGCGCTGGCGTGGCTCGCGGCGCGCGATCTGGTCGACGAGGTCCAAGCCGGGCGCTGGCGCACCGGCCTGGACCCGTGGGAGCTCGTGACCCGAGCCCTGGAGCATCGCCGGGCGCGGGAGCTCGACCCGGCGCTGGCGCTGCTCAGATCCAGCCGCCGCGATGCGGCCGGCGACCGGGTGCTCGAGCGGCAGATTGGGCGGTTGCTCGCGCTGGTCGAGGATATCGCCGCGATCGACAGGCAGGCACGGCGGCTCTCGCCGGCGGCCTTGCGGGCCTTGCTCGGCGTCGGCGGGCGCATCTCCCGCCTGATGGGGGGAGGCGCGGGGTGAGCGAGGCCGGCGGAGCGGCGGCAGGCGCGTTCAAGGTGAACTCGCTGACCGGGCTCGACAGAGCCAGCCCGGTAGGCGGATCGGTGGTCTGGGATGCGCCGCGCTCGCTTTGGAACGGCTTCATGCTGGCCGGCGCGCTGATCGCCGGGCCGCTGACCTTCACCTGGAGCGCGTTCGCGCTGTTCCTGGCGACGGCGGGCGTGACGTTGTGCGCCGGCCATTCGGTCGGCTTTCACCGCCGACTCATCCACCGCAGCTTCGAATGCCCGAAATGGGTCGACTATCTGATGATGTGGCTCGGCACCGCAGTCGGGATCGGCGGGCCGCTCTGGACGATCCGCCTGCACGACAGCCGCGACTGGGCCCAGCGCCAGCCCGACTGTCACTGGTTCCTGCGCCATGCCCGGATCCTCCCGGTCGACGGCTTCTATTATTTGAACTTCCGCCTCCGCCTCGACCGGCCGCCGGGCTTCGACCCGGGTCCGGGAATAGCCGACGATCCTTTCTACCTCTTCCTCGAGCGGACCTGGATGCTCCAGCAGCTTCCGATCGCGCTCCTCCTCTATCTCGCGGGGGGCTGGCCCTGGCTGGTCTGGGGCGTGTTCGTCCGCGTCGCGGCCTGCACGACGATGCACTGGTTCATTTCCTATTTCGCGCACACCCGCGGCCCTTGCGACTGGACCGTCGACGGGGCGGTGATCCAGGCCCACAACGTCCCGATCATGGCGATCCCGACCATGGGCGAGAGCTGGCACGGCAACCACCACGCTTTCCCGAGCTCGGCGCGGCACGGCCTCTATCCCGGGCAGATCGATCTCGGCTATCGCCTCATCCAGTTGCTCGAGCTCTCCGGTCTCGCATGGAACGTGAAGTTGCCCAGCCTTCTGCCGCCCCGGCCGGGGATCACGCCGGTGACGGCGCGCGCCCTCGACATTGCCGCGCCGGGCCAGGCCGAGCTGTGCCGCCGCGCCGACTGACCCGGGACGAGGCGCTCTCCCTGCTCCGCCGCGAGGCCCGCGGCGCGCCGGCCGAACGGCGGTGGACGTGTCGCGTCGGTCCCTTCGTCCTGCGCTTCCCCAATTTCGCCTGGCGTCGGCGCGCGCTGCGCGCACACGACCTCCACCATCTGATGGCCGGCCACCCGATGACGATGCGCGGCGAATTCCAGATGGCGGCGTGGGAGCTCGGCGCCGGGCGCTACCCGGACTGGCGGGCGAGCCTGTTCTGCTCGCCCCTCCTCGTCGCAGGGCTGCTGTGGTCGCCGCGGCTCATGGCCGCGGCTTTCAGGGATGGACGCCGGACCCGGAGTCTCTATTCGAGCCTGGCGGGGGACGCGTAGCGAGCATGGCCGACGACCGCATCCTCCAGACGCTCCATCCCTCCACCCACGACCTCGGCGGGTTCAAGGTGTACCGCACTCTGCCGCACCGCGAGCGGACGATGGTCGGCCCCTTCATCTTCTTCGACCAGATGGGGCCCGCGAAGCTCGCCGCCGGCGGCGGCATCGACGTCAGGCCGCATCCCCACGTCAACCTCGCGACGGTGACCTATCTGTTCGCCGGCGCCATCGACCATCGCGACAGCCTCGGCACCTTCGCCCGCATCGAGCCCGGCGCGGTCAATCTCATGACGGCGGGGCGCGGGATCACGCATTCGGAGCGGAGCCCGGCCGAGTTGCGGCCGGACGGGCCGGAGCTGAGCGGAATCCAGACCTGGCTGGCGCTTCCGGCGGCGAAGGAGGAGATGGACCCCGCTTTCGAGCATGTCGCCAAGGACGATTTGCCGCTCTTAGAGGGCGAAGGCGCATCGGCGCGAGTGGTCATGGGCAGCCTCTGGGGCGCATCGTCCCCGGTCACCTGCCACTCCGGGACCATCTATGCCGACATCCGGCTCGAAGCCGACGGATCGATGCCGGTCGATCCGGAGGCGGACGAGCGGGCGATCTACCTTGCTGAGGGGGAGGCGAGCCTGGACGGCATGACGCTCGAGCGGAGCGTCCTCTACGTGCTTCGCCCCGGCATCCGCTCGACGCTTCGGTCGGAGACTGGCGCCCAGGTCATGCTCTCCGGCGGAGCGCCGCTCGACGGGCCGCGCCACGTCTGGTGGAACTTCGTCTCGTCGCGGCGCGACCGGATCCGGCAGGCGAAGGAGGACTGGCGGGCGGGCCGCTTCGTGCTTCCGCCCGACGACCGCGCGGAGTTCATTCCCCTTCCCACGGCCGAACCCAAGACTGTGAGCTATCCATGACCGATCTCGCCTACAGCCGCGTCGCGCTTTCCACCGGCGTCACTCTCAACGTCGCGACGGCGGGGCCCGCGGACGGCGAGCCCATCCTCTTCCTGCACGGCTTTCCTGAATCGCACCGGACCTGGCGCAACCAGATGGCGGGCCTTGCCGATCGCTACCGGGTGATCGCACCCGACCAGCGCGGCTTCGCCGCCTCCGACCGGCCGGAGGGAGTGGAGAATTACGAGACGGACAAGATCGTCGCCGACCTCGCCGCTCTCGCAGACGCCCTCGGAATCCATGGCTTCACCCTCGCGGGCCACGACTGGGGCGGAGCGGTGGCATGGACGGCGGCGCTCTACCACCCCGCGCGGGTGAAGCGTCTGATCATCGTCAACGCGCCTCACCCCCTCGTCTTCCAGAAAAGCCTCATCGAGGATCCTGCCCAGCGCGAAGCGTCGCAATATATCAATTTCTTCCGCAGCCCCGCCGCTGAGGCGGCGATCACCGCCATGGGCCTCGAGGGCTTTCTCGATCGCCTGCTCGCCGGCCATGCCGACCCGACCAAACTCACCGCGGAGGAGCGCCGGCATTATCTCGACGACTGGAAGCAGCCCGGCGCGCTGACGACGATGCTCAACTGGTATCGCGCCTCGAAGATCGTCGTGCCTGCGCCGGGCGAGGATGCCAAGGCCCCGCTCTGGACCCGAGCGCCCTTCCCCAAGCTGAAAATGCCGACGCTCGTAGTCTGGGGCCTCAAGGACCCGGCGCTCCTGCCGATCCAGCTCGAAGGACTTCACGACCTCGTCGAGGATCTGCGCATCGTCACGTCGCCGAGCGCGGGCCATTTCATCACCTGGGCGGAGCCCGGAACGGTGACCGGCGCGATCCGCGACTTCCTGGAGGAGACGGCCTGAGGGCTTCCCTCCGGCGCCCGCGGCCCGCTATGGGCCCGGCCATGTCCCCGCCCACGCGTTCGCGTTCCCGCTCCGCCGCTCGCCTCGCCGCCGTCCAGGCGCTGTACCAACAGGAGATGGAGGGCACGCCGCTCGCCAAACTGCTCCACGAATTCCACCAGCACCGGCTCGGGGCGACGATCGACGGGATCGAATATGAGGAAGCGGAGGTCGATTTCTTCGACGATCTGGTGAGCGGCGTCGCCGCGCGGGCCGAGGAGCTGGACGGCCTCGTCGCCGCGCGCCTCCCCGACGACTGGCCGCTGCACCGCCTCGACCGGCCGATGCGCCAGATCCTGCGCGCCGGCGCCTACGAGCTCGCGGCGCGCATCGACGTGCCGACCGGCAGCGTCATTTCCGAATATGTCGACGTCGCCAAAGCCTTTTACGGCCAGAAGGAGGCGGGCTTCGTCAACGGCGTGCTCGATGCGGTCGCGAAGGACGTCAGGCAGTGACCCTTGCTCATCCCCGTTCCGGGGAGGAGCTAGTGAACGAATCCGCCTTCATTGAATCTCTTCGGGCGCTGGCCTCACACCCCGGCGCGCGCGGCCTGCTCGATGACGCCGCCGTGGTCGAGATCGGCGGGCGCACCCTCGTGCTGACCAAGGACATGCTGGTCGAAGGCGTCCATTATCTCCCCGACGACCCGCCCGCCGACGTCGCCTGGAAGCTCGTCGCCGTGAACCTCTCCGACCTCGCCGCGAAGGGCGCGCGCCCGATGGGCGTCCTGCTGGGATACAGCCTCGGCGGGCACGCCTGGGATACCGCGTTCGTCGCGGGCTTGAGGCTCGCGCTGGACAGCTTCGGCATCGCGCTGCTCGGCGGCGACACAGTCGGCGGGAACGGACCCCGCACCCTGTCGCTGACCGCCCTCGGCGAGGCGGCGGGCACGGTTCCGTCGCGGGCCGGCGGCCAGGCCGGCGACCGCCTGTGGCTCTCCGGCACGATCGGGGACGCCGGCGCGGGGCTACGCAGCCTGCGCGGCGAGATCGCCGCCGTCGACGCGCTTGTGGAGCGCTACCGCAACCCGAGTCCCAGGCTGGAGGCCGGCGAGGACCTCGCCCCTTTGGTCAGCGCGATGATGGACGTCTCGGACGGGCTGCTCATCGATGCGGCGCGGCTGGCCGCAGCGAGCGGCCTCCGCGCGGTGATCGATCTCGCGTCGCTGCCTCTCTCCGAAGCCTGGATGGGCCTGCTCGGCGGTGCGCTGGAGGCGCGGCTGGCCGCCGCCACCGCAGGCGACGATTACGAGCTCCTCTTCGCGGCGTCGCCGGAACTCGACGGGGAGATTCTGGCGCTCCAGGACAGGCTCGGCCTGCCTTTGAACCGCGTCGGCGCGCTCGAGGCCGGGAGCGGCCTCCGTGTCACCGACGGGGGCGCCGAGCTGCCGCTCCCCGAGCGGCTCGGCTGGGAGCATCGCTGAGCCCGCCTCGGCGGTTGAATCCTCTCGCCAAGCCCCCTAAAGGGCGCCGCACATCCGGGCGCGTCCGCGCCGGGGCCGTCGCCCTGCCCGGCTCGAATTCCAAGGGGAAGGAAACTTCATGACCGTCGTGCTCATCGCTATCGCCTGCGGAGTGGCCGCCGTGCTTTACGGCATCGTCACCAGCCGTCAGGTGCTCGCGTCGTCGGCCGGGAACGAGCGCATGGTCGCCGTCGCCTCCGCCATCCAGGAGGGCGCCAAGGCCTATCTGTTCCGCCAATACAGCACGATCGCGATCGTCGGCGTGGTGATGGCGGTCCTCGTCTGGGTCTTCCTCGACCGCATGGGCACGCCGATCTCGGCAGGCGGCTTCGTCCTCGGCTCGCTTCTCTCCGGCGCCGCCGGCTTCATCGGCATGAACATATCGGTGCGCGCCAACGTCCGCACCGCCGAAGCCGCCCGCACCAGCCTGCAGCGCGGCCTGACGGTCGCCTTCCGCGCCGGCGCGATCACCGGCATGCTCGTCGCCGGCCTCGCTTTGCTCGCGATCTCGGTCTTCTTCTACATCCTGGTCGGCGTCTATCACCTCGCACCGAACGACCGCACCGTCGTCGAGGCGCTCGTCGCCTTGGCGTTCGGCGCCTCGCTCATCTCGATCTTCGCGCGCCTCGGCGGCGGCATCTTCACCAAGGCGGCCGACGTCGGCGCCGACCTCGTCGGCAAGGTCGAAGCCGGAATCCCCGAGGACGATCCCCGCAACCCCGCCGTGATCGCCGACAATGTCGGCGACAATGTCGGCGACTGCGCCGGCATGGCCGCCGACCTCTTCGAAACCTATGTCGTCACCGTCGGCGCCACGATGGTGCTGATCGCCCTCCTCGTCCGCGCCGCGGGCGAAGAGATGCTGGCGCTGATGAGCCTTCCGCTGATCATCGGCGGCGTCTGCATCATCACCTCGATCATCGGCACCTACATGGTCCGCCTCGGCCGCAAGCAGTCGATCATGGGGGCCCTCTACAAAGGCTTCTGGACGACCGCCGCGCTCTCCATCCCCGCCATTTTCTACGTGATGTGGCAGACGCTGGGCGGCGACATGAACCGAGTCATCGGCAGCGCGACCGAAGCGGCCGGTAGCGACGTCGCGACCGATGTGGCGAGCACCGCCGTCGGCGGCGGCTTCACCGGAATGGACCTGTTCTGGTGCTCGCTGGTCGGCCTCGCCGTCACCGGCCTGATCGTCTGGATCACCGAATATTATACGGGCACCAACTATCGACCGGTCCGCTCGATCGCCAAGGCCTCGCAGACCGGCCACGGCACCAACGTCATCCAGGGCCTGGCGATCAGCCTCGAATCGACGGCTTTGCCGACGCTCGTCATCTGCGTCGGCATCATCGTCTCCTACCAGCTCGCCGGCCTGATCGGCATCGCCTTCGCGGCGACCGCCATGCTCGCGCTGGCCGGCATGGTCGTCGCGCTCGACGCCTACGGTCCGGTCACCGACAATGCCGGCGGAATCGCCGAGATGTCGGGCATGGAGGAGGACGTGCGCACCCGCACCGACGCCCTCGACGCGGTCGGCAACACCACCAAGGCCGTGACCAAGGGCTATGCGATCGGCTCCGCGGCGCTCGGCGCGCTGGTTCTGTTCGGCGCCTATACCGAGGACCTCAAACATTATGCCGGCGAGCTCGGCATCGGCGCGGGCGGAATCGATTTCTCGCTGTCCAACCCCTACGTGGTCGTCGGCCTCCTGCTCGGCGCGCTCCTCCCCTATCTGTTCGGGGCAATGGGCATGACGGCGGTCGGACGCGCGGCCGGCAACGTCGTCCTCGACGTGCGCGACCAGTTCCGCAACAATCCCGGCATCATGGACGGGACCTCGCGGCCCAACTATGCGCGCACCGTCGATCTCGTCACGAGGGCCGCGATCAAGGAGATGATCGTCCCGTCGCTGCTGCCGGTGCTGACCCCGATAATCGTCTATTTCCTGATCGCCGCCGTCGCCGGGCGCGAGCAGGGCTTCGCCGCGCTCGGCGCGCTTCTGCTCGGCGTGATCGTCTCGGGCCTGTTCGTCGCCATCTCGATGACTTCGGGCGGCGGCGCCTGGGACAATGCCAAGAAATTTATCGAGGACGGCAATTACGGCGGCAAGGGCTCCGAGGCCCACAAGGCCGCTGTGACCGGCGATACGGTCGGCGATCCCTACAAGGACACGGCCGGCCCCGCCGTGAACCCGATGATCAAGATCACCAACATCGTCGCACTGCTGCTGCTGGCGGCGCTGGCGGGCCACGGGGCGGGCTGAGCCGCAAAGCCCTCGGGACACCAGAGACCCCCGCCCGGGACGGCCCCGGGCGGGGTTTTTCATGCCCCTCTTTCAGGCCCGGCCGCTTTCGGCTATTAGCTTCAACTCCAAGGTTTTTTCGGGGGTTGGGGATGAAGCGGTTCATGACCGCGCTGCTCGTCGGAGCGGCGCTGACCGGTGTGGGCTACGCTCAGACGCGGACGCCGGACCAGGCGAGCACGGCGCCCTCCGGCCGCGTCGCCACCCCCGTGTTCGGGCAACTGCCCTTCATGCAGCAGCCGCGGCTGTCGCCCAACGGCAAGCGGGTCGCCTTCCGTCTCGCCCATGCCGGCACGACCTATCTCGCCTGGCTCGATGTTTCGGCTCCCAACGCCAAACCGGTACTGATCGCGGCGGCCGGCGAATATAAGGGCGTCGGCGACCGCACCGTCGCCGCGCATCGCTGGGTCGGGAACGACCAGGTCGTGTTCACCCTTGCGTCGCGCGAGAATATCTACGGCGACCGCTACGACGTCACCCGCCTCGTGGCCTACGACGTCAACACCAAGCAGTTGACCCCGCTCGCCTGGGACGGGGCGACGGGCCAGGCCTCCGACATCCTCTACGTCGACCACGACAAGGCCTTGATCCTCCTCGAGCGGCAGAGCAACCGCTACGGGACGGAGCGCTGGCAGCTCCCCGAGGTCGTCCGGGTCGACGTCAAGACCGGGAAATTCGAGACCGTCGTCAGGCCGATCCCAGGCGTGACGAGCGGCTGGTCCGCCGACGCGAACGGGGTCGTCCGCGCCGGCATGGGATACGACCCGGACACCGGCAAGAACCGGCTTTTCTATCGCTCCGGTGCCAGTGGAAATTTCGAGATCGTCTCGCGCGAGAAGGACAAGGACTTCTCGGACTCGACGGTGGAGCCGCTGCTCTATTTGCCGGAGCCCGACATGGCGCTGGTGCGGACCAACCGCGACGGCTTTCATAAGATCTACAAGGCCAATCTGAAGACGATGGAGCTGGGTCCCGTGCTCTTCGAGAGCAAAGGCTACGACGTCGAGGCCCCGGTCGCGAGCTTCGACCGAAGCCGAGCGCTAGGCTACAGCGTTGTCGAGAAAGGGCCGCGTGTGCAGTGGCTCGATCCGGACCGGCGGATGGTCCAGCAATTCCTCGACGAATCGTTCGGCAAGGGGAATTCTCAGATCGTCAGCGCGAGCCGCGACGACCAGCGAATGATTGTCTATGTGGGCGCCCCGAACCAGGCGGGGGCTTTCAACCTCTACGACCTCAACACCGGCGATTTCGCACGGCTCGGCTGGGTCAGCCCCGTCCTCAAGGACATGAAGCTGAACCCGGTTTCGACGATCGTCTACCCGGCGAGCGACGGGGAGAAGATTCCGGCCGTCCTGACGATGCCCCGCCACCGGACGGGCAAGAACCTGCCGCTCGTCATCCTGACCCATGGCGGGCCGTTCGGACCTCGCGACGCCGAATCCTTCGACGATTGGGCGCAGGCCGTCGCCGAGCTCGGCTATGTCGTGATCCAGCCTAATTACCGGGGTTCCGGCGGCTTTGGGCGGGAATGGCTCCGCAAGGGACGCAACGACGGCTTCGGGCTTCGCATGCAGGACGACCTCAACGACGCGATCACCTATCTTTCAAGGCAGGGTATCGTCGACAGGAACCGGGTGTGCATGATGGGCTGGTCGTACGGCGGCTACGCCTCGGCTCGCGCGGCCCAGCGCGATCCCGACAAGTACCGGTGCACCATCGCGGGCGCCGGGGTCTACGACCTTCAGATGATGCGCAGCTACGACGAGGAGTATCTCGGCTCGTTCGGCGCCAACTACCTCTCCAAGGGCGCGGCCGACCTCGATTCGGTCTCGCCCGCGCGCAACACGAAAGGCAAATGGGCCCCCATCCTCATCGTGCACGGCGTCCGCGACCAGCGCGTTCCGATCGAGCAGGCCCGGACCCTTGTGTCTCGGCTCAAGGACGCAGGCAAGGTCCGCGGCGTGGACTTCGAGTTCGTCGAGCAGCCCAAGAACACCCACAACCTTCCTTATGACGAGGTTCGGGTCGAATGGCTCGAGGCGGCTGAAAAGTGGCTAGCGAAATACAACCCGGCCTATATCGACAAGGATTCCGACCGGCCTGTGCCGGTCGGCTTGTCCCTCGCCAAATAAAGGGGCCGGACCGAGGTGGTCGTGGGGCTTCGATCGATCCTGACGGCTGCGGCGGCGGCGCTTGCCGCGCTCTCGGCCGGGCCGGCCGCCGCGGCGGCACCGGAGAAAGTTCCGATAGAGGCCTTCGCCGATCTGCCCTTCATCGCCGACCCGCTGCTGTCCCCTGACGCGAAGCATGTCGCGGCGAGGGTGAGCGCGAACGGGAACGAGCAGCTCGCGATCTATACATTGCCCGTCGACGGCGCGACGCAGCCCAAGATCGTGCCCGTCGGCGTCCAGCCGCGCTGGTTCCGCTGGGCCGGCAAGGACCGGCTCCTGATCGGTTACACGACGATCAGCCTCATCACGGGCGACGGATTCTTCGCCATCCTGCCGGCGACGCGGCTCAAGCGCTACGAGCTGAGCAGCGGCAGTACGATCGATCTCGGCAAGGAGCGGGGGCTGCTCGGCGACGACGTCATCTACAGCGATCCGGCCGGCCGCTACATCCTCCTCTCCGCCCAGGCGACCGCCGGCGACAGCCCCGCGGTCCAGCGCGTCGACCTCGCCACCGGCGCCTCGGTCGAGGTCCAGCGCAAGATGCGCGACATCTGGAACTGGTTCGCCGATGCCGAAGGCCATGTGAGGGGCGGGATCGCTTATTCCGGAAAAGGCTACAGCATTTACTATCGCGACGACCCTCGCGGCGAGCTTAAGAAGACCGCCGCGGGGAGGCTTCCGGCCGACGAAGCGGCGGTCGATTCGATCCGGCTGCTGCCCGGCAGCCGGGCCGGAGTCATCGTAACCAACGCTCCGACCGGACGCTTCGCGGCCTACAATTACGAGCTCGGCGCGCCGGAGATCGGCGCCCCGATCTTCGAGCATCCCGAGGTCGACGTATCCGGCGTCGAGGTCTCGGCGGACGGCAAGCGCATCGACGGCGTCTATTACGAGGACGATCGCCCCCGCGTGAAGTGGCTCGCGCCCGAGATGGAGCAGCTCCAGGCCAAGATCGACAAGACCTTTCCAGGCAAGGTCAACCGGATCATCAACCGCAGCGACGACGGCGATTCCGTCCTGATCTGGTCGGGAAGCGCCGAGGATCCCGGCAGCTATTA
>DATAIU010000081.1:0-26234 GCA_036262495.1 Allosphingosinicella sp. | reverse complement strand
ACGACACGACTGCGATCCACGCAGCCGCCGCGGCCGAATGGATATTGGCCACCGACTGATCCATTTCGGATCAATTGCGGCGACAGTTTATCTCTCTTTGCATGACTATTCACAATCCGCTCGGAAGCGACGGTCGCGAATTCTCTCCATAGTGGCGCAAAGTCGGCGGAGAGGTTATGTCCGGGCCGGTCGCGCGCGCATCCGGGTGGGCGCAGGCGGCCATGTGGTTTGTCGCCGAAATGGAGCAAAGAGGACTTTTTCTCCTCCGTAATGGCGGCAATCCTCGGCGCTTGGGGGGCGACAGGTAATGACGAGGTCGGAGGGGCGGCCGCAGGATGCCGCGGCACAAGGGTATCAGGGGGGTTCGGCCGTGCTCGTGGCGGCGCACGGGCGGGTAGAGCCGTGGGCGCGCGCGACCGCGATGGCGGGCTGTCGGTTGCTGGCGGTGATCCCGCCCGCCGCGTCGCCCGATGCGCTGGATACGGCGCCTTGCGGGAACGCCATTCTCCTCGACGAGGCCGGCGCCGATGAAGAGAGGCTGCAGGCCTGGATCGCGCGAATCCGGCGGGACGCCGAGCTCGGCCGGCGCGGCGCGGTCGTCTCCACGTCCTTGGCCTCGCTGGACCGGATGGCGGCCGGCCTTCTCGATCCAGCCGTCGAGCCGTTGTGCGATCCGAGCGACGAGGATCGGGCGGTCGCGATCCGGCATGCGACGGCGCCGCGCTCTGCTCGGCTGCACGACGTGAACAAAGGGCAGGGCACGGCGCGACTGCAGCAGCTGAGCGAGGAAGTCGGTCGAATCGCAAGCGTGCTCGCGGCGCTGTCGGAGGACGAGGCCGCGGCGGCGGCGGTCGCGGCGGCGACAGGGCCCGAGGCGGCCGGCGAAAAGATCGACGCGGGCTTCATCCGGTCGATCATCCGCGCGCGGCGGCTGCGCGACCATTTCTTCCGCAGCGAGCTCTTCGCCGATCCGGCCTGGGACATGATCCTCGACTTGATGGCGGCGCGGGTAGAGAAGCAGCGCGTGGCCGTTTCGAGCCTCTGCATCGCCGCGGCGGTGCCCCCGACGACAGCGTTGCGCTGGATCAAGACCCTGTGCGACCAGGGCGTCTTCGTCCGCATGTCCGATCCGGAGGACGGCCGCCGCGTGTTCATCGAGCTTTCCGAAGATGCCGCCGTCTCGATGGAAGCCTACCTCAAGTCGGCGCGCAGGATCGCCACCTTGAACGTGTGACGCCGGGATGGCAGGGCGACAAAGCGGGCGCTTAGCTCAGTTGGTAGAGCATCTCGTTTACACCGAGAGGGTCGGCGGTTCGAGCCCGTCAGCGCCCACCAGGCCTACGCGCTCCACTGCAAGTCAGGGACACATAAGGGGGACACGTAGGCTTACGTGTCCCCAATTCCACTAGGCTTACGTGTTCAGCAGGGGACACGTAAGGGGGACACGTAGGCTTACGTGTCCCCAATTCTCATTTCAGAGGTTCCGCACCAGCTTTACGGCCATCGCCATCCAGGGCGGATCGGCGACCACGGTCTGGCGCTGCCCGGTGCCGAGGGGAAGGAGGTGGAGCTTGCCTTCCTCGCGCCCGATCAGGCGGCCGAACAGGAAGCGGCCGGCCGGGCGCGGGATGAGCACGTCGCGGTTCATCGCGCGGCCGAAGGCGTCGGGGGCCAGGCGCAGGCACCAGATGTCGTCGCCGCTGCGATAATCGCCGATGCTCGACGCGACGGTGACGGCCACCGCGCCGGGCTCGGGGTGGGGCGGAATGGCGACCCCGGGGCGCCGCGGGGCGTGGGCGCCGGTCTGGGCGAGAATTGCGGCGACCGGCAGGTCCTCGCGCTGCGGCAGCTCGATCAGCTCGGAGCTGTCGACGCCGAGCGCGTCGGCGATGCGGTTCAGCCAGCCGACCGAAACGGTCCGAGTGCCGGTCTCGAGACGGCCGATCGTCTGCGGCGTGGTCGGCGGGTCGCACCGGTCTGCGACGTCCTGCAGGGTGAGCTTGCGGGCGCGCCGCACCTCGCGGATCCGTGTGATCATCAGTCGCTCCCCGAACCGGTCCGGTTATTTCATTTTCCTACAGCCTAGCCGCGATGGCAAGACGGCGGCAATTGTATACTTGACGTAGTAGCCGCTGATTCGTAGCTAAGGAGCGACAGGCCGGCGCGGTAGCCAAGTAGGTGATTGCCCTCAGCCATTGAGGGTAAAATGCTATCAGAAGGCGATCCGATCACAGTGCATCTCAACGGCGCCGCTTTGCGCGGCAGCGTAGGGCCGCGCGTTATCGTCGCGTCACCGACCCACGAAACGTCTCAACCGCTATCGTGGCATTCTCCATGTCGATGTTCAGAAAGTGGGCCTCCATCCCGCCGCTCCCGTCCTCTAGGTTAACTTGCAGGAGCGTTTTCTGTTGGCCGGCCTGGATCGAGACCACGTGAGATTCCAGAAGAAGGATTAATCCCCCCACATGCTTCTTGATATCGTCGAGGGGCAGGGGTGGGCCGAACGCGCGCGAAAGGTATTTTTTCACTGAGGCGCGGTGGAGATGGTCGCTGGACCTGTTCCAAAGGGCGGTGACGGCGGCCTCGTCATAGGCCCCGGGTTTCGCGTTCGCCGTGAGGTGGTGTTCTCCGTTCTCTGAACGAATTTCGCACGGCTGAGGGAAGAAGGCGGGATAGCTTTCCCGTAGGGCGTTGAAGATTTTGGGCGGGCTGTATTCTTCGGTGAAGGCGCGCTGTGTTTTGAAGTCGCCTTGCCCGGCGAGGCACGCGATTGCGATAACCTCACATATGTGGCGGAGCTGGAGATAGGCCGTTTCCTGTTTGAACAGGGCAGGCATCGGCGAGTCTAAAAGAAAGTTCACCGCCGTAAGCCGCTCCTTTATTTCGAGCATGCAATGCACGTATAGCTTCGCGCGCTCTTGCCGCGTCTTTGGATAGGAAACCTTGGCCATGACCGCCCCTCAGTCGGATCCAGATACCTTCTCCGACAAGGAGACGGCGGCTCGAGCCGATGCTGCGCTAAAGCGGATGCTCGCGAGCCCTCCCAAGCTTCACAAGGATAGCAAGGTCGGGGGGCGAGAGTCTCAATCAAGCAAGGGCGGGCGCTAACCTAGATTAGGGCGATTTGCGATATTCGTTTGAATCAAACATGTTAGGCGGAACGCGGCCTGGGACAAACCCCTACCGATCCGGGGCGATTCCCTCCCAAAGGGCCCGGGGCCGCGGTCCCCACGACACGCGGCCCCGTTACCTTCCATTCTCAATAGCGCTTGCGGCTCTCGCCTATGCGTTTCGGGATAGCGAGATAATCAGGCGGCGAGCGTAACAGGCCGCCGATAGGTGAGGCGCTTGCCGACGATGCCCTTCAACGCTTCGTCACCGCGCTCTTTGTCGCTCACGTCCTTGGTGTTGTAGCGGAAGTCGAACTCGGCAAGGTAGCGGCCGAGATGGTTCGCGCTCATGTGGTGATAGGTGCCGACGAGCCCGCGCTTGAAAATCGAGAAGAAGTTTTCCGCGGTGTTAGAATGGATGCCACCGGGACGGGCGAACTCGCGGCTGGAATGGAGCGTCGTGTGATGCCCGGCAAACTCCTTGCCAATGAGCCAGTAAAAGCGGGCATCATCCGTCATGAGAACCGACGAGCGATCGGCGTTGGTGACGAGCGCGGTGCGGACGTTCGTATGATCTATGTTAGTGATGTGGAACGAGCGGGCATGGCCGCCGCGCTCGACGAGGGTAACGATCTTCTTCTTCGGAGCGACCTTGCCCGACAGGCGCTTCTTCTTGAAACCGCCGATGAAGGCTTCGTCGCTCTCGACGATCTTGCCGGGTCCGCCGAGGGGCTGAGGATCGGTCGGTTTCATAGCTTCGCGGATGCGGTGCATCATGAACCAGGCGGTCTTGTAGGTGACGCCTAGCGAGCGGTGGAGCTGGTGAGCGCTCATGCCCTTCTTACTCGACGCAAGGAGGTAGGTGGCGAGGAGCCACTTGTTCAGGGCGATCTTCGAGCGCTCGAAAACGGTTCCGACGGTGACGGTGAAGTTCTTGGCGCAAGCGTTGCACTGGATGAGCCCGGCGCGGTGCGACTTGCCCTGAAGGCGGGTGACGTTCTCGCGCTCGCCGCAATGCGGGCAGACCGGACCGTTAGGCCAGTTGATGGCTTCTAGGTGCTCGCGGGCTTTGTCCGCATCGTAGAAAACCGGATTGGTGAGATCGAACATCGGCGCTTCCTTCTAGCGCCACTTATGCCCTCTCTCGGTCACTACGTCAAGTATATAATTGCCAAGACGGCTTTTCCGATTCGCGTGGGGAGGGTGGATATGGCGATCGAGAAGAGAAGGCGCGGGCGGCTGCTCGCGGAGCGGCCGGTGCCGCAGGACGGGAGCGAGCGGCGGCGCAGGCCCGGGCGAGCGCGGGCGGCGCGCTCGGTCACCGTCAATCTCGCCGAATCGCCGCTCGGCTGGCTGCGCTCGCGCGGCCATGTCAGCGAGCGGCAATATATGGCGGGCGACCAGCTCAGGCGCGACTGGGAGCGATCCGGGCTGCCCCCGCGGGTGACGATGTGCTGGGACTCGCCGCCCATGGACGGAAATGCACGCGGGCCGCTCGATCCCGCCGCCGCGACCGAGGCCCAGCTCGCGGCGCGGCGCCGCTTCGAGGCCGCGACGCGGGTGCTGGGGCCGGGCCTGCGGGACGTCGCCTGGCGGGTGATCTGCTCGGGCGAGGGCATGCGCGAGGCCGAGAGCGCGCTCGGCTGGCCGGCGCGGGCCGGCAAGCTCGTCCTCGGCATGGCGCTCGATCGGCTCGCCGATCATTATCGGCTTCGGTGATTTGCGGAGGCAGGCGATTCCCGGATATGCCTGGGGCAAGGGAGAGGCTTATGCGAACCGTCTCATTGCTCACGGCCGTGGCGCTGTGCGCGGCCGCGTCGCCGGCGGCGGCTGCCGGGAAGCCCAAGAAGAATTACGATCCCAATCGCCTGATCTGCCAGAGCCGGGGGGTGATCGGCTCGCGCCTCCAGCGCGTCCGCGAATGTCATACCGCCCAGGAATGGGAGGACCTTCGAATGCAGGAAAGGGTGGGGCTGATGCGCAAGCAGTATAACGGGGCGCCCGGTCCGCGCGGATGATCAGCGGCGCTCGCGGCTGAGCCGGGTCATCAGGATCGCGGCGCGCTTCGCCTGGCGCCAGAGCGTCGGAACCTCGATCGTCTCGCCGGGCGCGTGGCTGCCCTCGCCGCCGGGGCCGAGGCCGACCAGGCCGGGCAGGAGGTGGGCGACGAAGCCGATGTCGCCGGCGCCGCGCTTCAGCGGGTCGAGCTCGCCCATGGCGGCCAGGCCTAGATCGGCGTTGATCGCGTTGAGGCGCGCGAGCAGCGCTCGGCTTGCCGGCGTCGGCGCCATCGGCGGATAGGCGTGGTCGTCGAAGGCGATCTCGGCCTCGCTGCCGGGCAGGTGGCGCGCCACGATCGCCTGCATCTTCGCCTTCACCCGGTCCTGCTGCTCGAGCGAGAGGGCGCGAAGGTCGCCGCGGGCGATGGCGACGGCCGGGATGATGTTGGTCTTGCCGGTCGCCGAGCCGCGGATCCGCGCTTCGTCGAGCGCGGCGGTGGCGCCGCCGACGATGAGGCCGGTGTTGAAGGTGAGGTTGGGCTCGGGAAGCTCGGTTCGGAAGGCGTCGAGGATTCGGGCGAGCTCGTAGATCGCGCCGTTGCCCGACGCCTTGCCGAAGATTCCGCTCGAATGGCCGGTGCGGCCGCGCGCGGCGACCTGCCAGGCGGCGGCCCCGCGCCGCGCGATCGAGCCCATGTCGCGGCCGGCCTCCTGGGCGAGGCCTTCGAAATCGAGCGCGACATCGTTGCGGGAGCCGGCGGCGACCAGGTCGCGGCGGGCGATCGCGATCGGCTCGCCGGCATCCTCCTCGTCGCCGGTCAGGACGATCTCGATGTCGGCGGCCTTGAGAGTGCCGGCCGCCTGCATCGCCCGCAGCGCGGCGACCATCACGACGATGCCGCCTTTGTCGTCGCCGACGCCCGGACCTTCGGCCGTGCCGGCGTCCTTGAGGGTGAATAGCTGGAACGGGCTGTCGGGCTCGAAGACCGTGTCGAGATGGCCGATGAGCAGCATGCGCTTGCCTCGGCCATTGCCCTTGTGGGTCGCGATCAGGTGGCCGGCGCGGCCGGCCTCGGTCATCGGCACCCAGCGGACCTGGAAGCCGAGCGCCTCGAGCTCGGCGCGCATCATCCGGCCGACGGCCTCGACGCCCGGCAGGTTCCGCGAGCCGCTGTTCTGGTTGACCAGCTTCTCGAGCAAAGCGAGCGTGCGCGGCTGCTCGCGCTCGACGGTCCGGACCATATTCTGTTCGGCGGGCGAGAGCTTCGCGGCCGCGGGGGCTTCGACGGCGAGGAGCGAGAGGGCGAGCGTCGAGAGAAAAAACTTCATGTGTCCGACCTTTCCAATCCTCCCCATCGCCCGCCGCGACAGGGAGGACAAGGGGGCTCGGCTGGTGTAAGGCTTGGGCATGCGCAGCTGCCTTCTCCCTCTTGCCTTGCTGTTCGCCATGCCGGCGGCGGCCCAGACCGATTGGCGGACCGCGCCCGAATATGACGTGCGGCTGTCGACCTACGATATCGAGCCCGGCGAGCTCAGGCTGAAGGCCGGAGAGCCGGTGCGGCTGCGCTTCGTCAATGGCTCCAACCAGCAGCTGACTTTTTCGGCGGACGGATTCTTCCGCTCCGCGGAGCTGAGACGGCGCGACGCGGGCCTGGTGAAGGGCGGATCGGTCGAGGTGCCGCCGCTTTCGACGCGCACGATCGTGCTTGTGCCGAAAGCGGGACGCTATGCGATGCGCGGCGCGAACCTGCTCCACCGCCTGCTCGGGATGAGCGGCAGGATCGTCGTCGAATAGGCGCAGGCCGCGCTTTTGATCGAAGCTAAACTTACCCCCATTATCCTCGTTATCCACAGCCGCCGCGGCCTTTCGCGGGCCAGCGAAAGCTGACAGTTTCGCGCCATGGCCGGAAGCGAGGCGGACCGGAAACGGACCGCGGAAACGGAAGGCCTGCCGAAGCGGAAGAGATGCCGTCGCTCCCCCAAGGACGCTGGCGTTTCCAAGCGGAGGCGGGGCGGAGGAAGCCGCGCCGGCATAAGCGAGAGCGGATGCGCAGGCGGGATTTCCAAGGTTCCATCGCTCGCGGCGAGCCTCCTTTCGGGGAGCGAGGCGCGGGCAACCGGCAAGTCCGGGGGAATCGCCCCCCGGAGGCGGCGGACGGCGAGGCGGGGAGGTTTTCGGGCCGAACCGCCGATCCGGAACGGGGGCCTGGAAGAGCGCGAGCTCGACGGGGTTTCCGGCGAAAGCGGCGAGGTTTCGGCCGAACCGCCTCAGCGAAGGGCGACCTGAGAGGCTTCGGCCTCGAGGCAAGCCCGGGATCCGGCGGGGCTTCGTGCCGCGGCGGGTGCCAGAGGGAAGCGGCGGCGGGCTTGCCTGCGTTCGCGACCCGACGGGATCGGCGAGGGGCCTTCGGGCTCCTCCCGAGACCAAGGGGAACCGAACAGGGCCTCACCGCCCTGCTCCGGTCTCCCGGGAGCGCGCGCGGCGCCTCACGCCGCGCCGCGATCCCGAAGCCGCCCAGCGAGAGATGGCCTCGCCACCCAGCGACGGCAGTCAAGGCTGGGACGAGTGGGGGCCGGTGGCGACGCCGGCCCCCATTGCGATTCGCGCGCCTCGTTTTCGATTCGTCGCGACACCGGCGTTTCGTCGCAGCAGCGCGGCGAGTCCGCTTGATCGCCATTGCGCTTGTGTCATGATGCGGCCCGGGAGGGTCGGTTCATGTTCCTGAAGGGCGTCAAGGCGGCGGAGGGCCGCACATTCTCCTATCTCGGCTCCGAAGTCTCGGTGACCGGCGACATCGTCACCGAAGGCGACCTCCACATCGACGGCAAGGTGAGCGGCGACGTCAGCTGCGGGTCGCTGGTCCAGGGGCCGGGCGGCGAGGTGCACGGCAATATCCGGGCGGGCGAGGCGCGGCTCGCCGGGCTGGTCGACGGCGCCGTCGACGCCGGCACGCTGACGATCGAGGCGAGCGCGCGAATCACCGGCGACATCGTCTACGAGAGCGTCGCCGTGGCCGCGGGCGCCGAGCTCGACGGCCGGATGCGGCGGCGGCGCTGCAACAGCGACAAATCGGCTTTGGCCCGCGCCGCCGAGAGCGCCGAGAAAGCGAAGCCGGCGGCCAGCTCGGTCCCGACGCCGCTTTTCGGAGGCGGTCCGGCGGTAGAGGCGGCCGAATGACGCTGGCGCACGGAGCGTCCTTGACGGCGCGTAAACCCTCTTAGGCGACGCGGCGCTAAGCGTTGAAGGTCCATCCGGGCCTGATGGCGCAGCCCTGGACGAGATTCGGAGGAACGGCCCGGCTGGCGGCGGCGGCGGGGCTGGCGCTCGCCTCGCCGCTGATCGTCGGCGGCGCGGGCCGGCTGACCAGCCTCGACGCGCGCCTGCTCGCCGCCCACAATCGCGAGCGCGAAGCGGCCGGGGTCGCGCCTTTGGCGTGGGATGCCGAGCTGGCGCGCGACGCCGCCGCCTGGGGCGAGCAGCTCGCCGCCGCCGGCGCCTTCGAGCACGAGGGGACGGACGAGGAGGATCCCGATCCCGAAGGCGAGAATCTGTGGGCCGGCACCAAGGGCGCCTACACGCCCGAGGCGATGGTCGGCCTGTGGGCCGAGGAGAAGAAGCATTTCCGCCTCGGCCCGATCCCGAACGCCAGCCTGACCGGCGCATTCGAGGACGTCGGGCACTACACGCAGCTGGTCTGGCGCGACACCGACCGGGTCGGCTGCGCGCTCGCAACTGGGGCGGAGGAGGAAGTGCTCGTCTGCCGCTACCGCACCGCCGGCAACGTCGAGGGCGAGCGGCCCTTCTGAGCTAGAGGCTGATCGTCTGAAGTCGAAGGCGTGAATCAGGCTGCAGACCCTGTCGAGACCAGGATTCACGTTTCAGGCCGATCCGGCCTGAAACGATCCTGGCCTAGCGCGCGAGCAGGCGCTCGGCGGCGCCGGCGAGGCGGTCGGGGTCGGTGCGGTCGACCACGCCGGCGATGCGGCCGGCCTTCTCCAGCTTCTCCTGCGCGGCCGCTTTCGGATCGGCCGATTCGGCGGGCTGAGCGAGGCGCTCGATCACCTCCGGCGCGGGCTGCGGCTCGGCCTCGGCGTGGCCGCAGGCGGCAAGGACCAATGTTACGGCGGCAAAATAAAGATTTTTCAGCATCTTGCCGGTCCGAACGCGTGAGCTACGCAGAAGGATGCGCGCGCCGGCTTGGCGGGCCCGGCCGCGGCATGGCATGAGCCGGCCGACGAAGCGACAGGGGGCGGATCATGGCGGCGGCGCAAAGGACGGACCATGCGCTCGAGCGGCTCGTCTTCTTCTCGGACGCGGTCTTCGCGATCGCGATCACTTTGCTCATCATCGAGGTCCATGTGCCGGACGTGCCGCGGGGGGCGCCGGACGCCGCCTATTGGAGCGCGCTCGCCCACCTCTGGCCGAGCTTCCTCGGTTATGGCCTCAGCTTCGCAGTGATCGGCTCCTTCTGGCTCGGCCACCACCGCGCCTTCACGCTGGCGCGGCGCCACCATCCGGGCGTCATCGGCTGGAACATGGCGCTGCTCGCGACGATCGCCTTCCTGCCGTTCGTCACCGCCTTCTACAGCCGCTATTCCTACGCCCGGCCGGCCATCGCGCTTTATTGCGGCGCCCTGCTCGTCGCGGCTATCTTCAACATGATCGTGGTGAGGACCGCGACCGGGCCGAAGATGGTGGCCAAGGAGGCCGATCCGGAGGCGGTGACCTACGTCCGGCGGCGCAGCGTCTCGGTCGCGCTCGGCGCGGCGACGGCGCTCCTCCTCGCCTGCATCGCGCCAAGGCCGCTCTGGGGCCAGCTCGGCCTGATCAGCATCCCGATCTGGCGGCGAATCCTGGCGGGACGGCGGGTGAAGGGTGTGTGAGCGGCGCGGCGTGATTCGCGCAAGGTCGCGAAATGGCCGGAAAAACGCCTCGAAAAATAAATTTTGCCGGCCGGAGCGCGCAAAAAATAGGATTTCGCTTTCCTATTCCGCAGCTTGCCGGACCGCACTTTTCCGCGCCGGAGAGTAGAGTCAAATAGGATTTATCCAAACAGGTAAAAAACACTTGACAGCGTCACGCTGCCATGGCACTATTTGGGAACGCTCAGGAAATGCGCCCAGGCCGGTTTCTGTTCTTCATCGGTAGTTTTCCAGCTTCGGCTTCGGCCAGGAGCGGCGCTGGGTCGCCAGTACCAGGTGATCCCTGCGGTGAATGCTAACTTCGCGACGAACTCCATCGCGTGCTGTTAAGGTTTTCGAAAAGCGGGATTTCCACGGTCGCTTCCGCGTGATACGTTCTGTCCGATTCGTTGACAACGAATTCGAGGGGCGCGCGTTTACCTGTCGACAACGGGGACATGATAGCCGTTGCAACGAGAGGTTACGAACGTGTTGTGGAGGACGGATGTGGCTGTGCAGGACCGCACTGAAGCTGTCGCGCACTACGTCATAGCGAGAGCCGACGCGAACAAGCTCGGAGCCGTGAAACTTAACAAGGTGATGTGGTTTGCCGACCTAGAAGCGTATCGCCGGCTCGGCCATACGATTACCGGGCAAACGTCGTATGAGAAGCGCCAACACGGCCCGGTGCCAAACAAAATCGTACGCAGTATCCGCCGTCTTGAGCAGGCAGAGAAGATCGCTACGCGAGATGTTCCAACCTTCGGGGGCATCGTGCGGCGTGAACATGTCTGGTTGAAAAAGCCCGATGTGAGCGGATTTACGCCCGATGAGGTAGACATTCTAAATGAGGCGATCGATTGGGTGTGTGACCACCACACCGCGCACTCAATCAGCGAGCTGACACACGATCTGCTTTGGGAACAGGCTGAACTGGGGGAGCAGATACCGATCGGCGCTGCGACCGTAATTCCGGACGAGATCGACGGGAAGGACATCAGTTGGGCGCTTCGCGAGCTGACCAACGCTGAGGAATGAAACTCGCCCGGCCGCCGGGAGGCTTTAAGATCTCTCTTTCCCCGGGTGTGAAAAAGCTCATCGAGCAGCGGTCCGAGCAATCTCCGGAATTTGCGCGATATTGGAAAGACATCCTGGAGCGGCTGCGTTTCGTAGCCCACGTCGAAGGTGTCGCCGATAACCGCTTTCAGGAGGGCTGCAGGCTCTGGGCCGCGGCGGCGGACGAGGATCGCGACCTCCCGCGTGTGCGCCTTGTCTACCTCGTGCTTGGCGACACCGTCCGGATACGCGTCGCATCGATAGGCTGAACAGGATGCTGCGCCCCTTGGTCCCGCCGTGGCCTACCGGGCCGCTGCAGCCGGCCCTCCCGCCTTCGTAGCCGCCGTCTGCGCCTTCGCCTTCGCCGCGCTTGCCGCGGGGGGCGAGGCGCGGTCGCTGACCGACCAGAGGTTGTCGACCGTCAGCAGGCTTTTGAAGATCGCGTCGTCGTTGCCGAAGATGTCGAGCGCGCCGGGGCCGGGCGAGGCGAGGTAGCTGGCGTTGGGCGGCGAGGCGTAGAAAGGCGGCCAGGCGGCGCGCTTGTGGCAGTTCATGCAATTGGTCTCGACCGGATGGCCGGCGGCGAGCTCTATGTAGGGGTTGAACGCGACCGGCCACTCAGTGCTCGAACCGGCAGCCGGGAAGCCGTAGGTCGAGGCCATCAGATAATGCTGCCACGGGCCCTGGGCGTTGGGGACGATCGGCCGGTTGGCGGCGTAGACGGGGTCGTTCGGCGTCGGGCTCCACCAGAAGGACTGGAAGGCCCAATCGGGCTGCTCCTTGGTCATGACGTGCATCGCGACGACAACGAGCGCGTCGCCCGGGTTGAAGCTGCCGCCATAGGCCCAGTACGCCGACTGATCGAGGATCGCGCGGTCGCACGGATCCATGTTCGTGAGGTCAGGCCGGTAGGCGAAGAACTGGTCGGTGCCGACGACGGTGGCATTGGCATAGCTGTTCGCCGGAACCTGCTTCTTGCTCGTCGCGTCGAGGACGCCGTTCAGCTGCAGCGTGACATTCTGCGTCGGGACGCCGGGCGGTGGCGATGACGTGAGGGCGACAGCGGTGGGCCACACCTTCTGGTTCTCATACCCGCCATAAGCGCCGATGTCCGATTTCGTCTTCTGGTCCCAGACCGGCAGAGCGGAATAGCCGTTCGCCGGCACCGGCCACATCATCGGCTTCAGCGCCACCGAGTTCACGCCCATCTGGGTGTGGGCGATGCCGCCCGAGGGGGGCATCAGCCCGTTCAGGGTCGCGGACTTGTAGAGATTGTTGTCGCGTATCCATTTGTAGGCGGCCGGATTGTAGACGACCCCGGCGACCATGATGTCGGTATTGTTCTGGTAGGTCGGGCCGTCGTTGAAGGCGCCGTAGCCGCCGTTGGCGTTCGGGTTCCAGCACTGGCTGTATTTGGCCTGGAGCGCCGCGGGAACGGTGTAGATCGGGGCGGGAAGGTTGATCGGATCGGCCGCCTCGGTCGCGGCGCGGCGGAGCGAGCCGAGCGGCTGGCCGCCGGCGCCGGGCGCCGAGTCGCCCACCTTGCCGCCGCCGGACATGTCGAAGGCCTGGGTCGAGGTGCACCAGCCGCGCCACAGCGGCGAGGCGCCGCCCTGGTTGAGGGCGATCCACAGCCACCAGCCGTGGACCCGGGCGCGGGCCTGGCCGCGCGCCTGGTCCGGGTCCTTGACCCAGGACGCGACGGCGCCGGCCGGCTGCGGGAAATCGTAGCCGGGGCCGATGTCGGGATTGTCGGCGCAGGAAGCGTAAGCGGGGGCGCCGGCGGTGGGCTTCGAGCCGTCGCCGCCGCCGGACGAACAGGCGGCGGCGAGACCGCCCAGGACCAAGATCGACCCGAGGACGAGCGGCAGACCAGTGCCGCTATTCGATGGATGTGCCATGCCCCACTCCTTTGGCTCTGGAGTCGAGGCTATAGTAAAAATACGGGGTCGTCGAGTAGCGGCGGAGACGAGTTTTCGAAGTTTCAAATTCAGAGCAGGTTCTTCTTACCGCGGGCAAGGAGGCCACGCGCGCACCGGAAGGCGTCCGGCTTCGCCCGACCGGCCGATTGACGCCGGTGTGTTATCAGCATCAACCACCATTCACCAATGGTTCAATCGTTTCCGGCAAAACGGATCGAAGCAGCCCTTGACGGGTTGACAGCGCATCCGCCGACAGGCACCCCTTCCGACACACCGGGGTGACTTCCGAGCGGGGGAACAGGAAGATCATGGCGACGGCATTCACGCACGATTCCGAACGTTGCAGCGACGGGACTCTCGCGAGCCTCTCGAAAAAGGAGCGTGCGCGGATGGCGCGCAACGCGGCCGCCGCGACCGAGCGACTGAAGGCGGCGGGCGACTACCGGACCGAGGTCCAGGATATCCGCAAGCGGTTGCGCAACAGGGAAGATGCCCCCGCCTAAGAAGTCCGCCGCGGGCGCCCCGGCCCGCGGTGCCAAGCGGCTCAGCTATGAGAAGGTCAGGGACAGCTTCCTGGCGGAGACCCCGGTTACCCCGGAAGAGGAGCTTCATTATTTTACGCGCATCGGCATGTATGTTTTCCGGCGTTGGCAGGCCATCGCCGACGACCATGACGACGATCAGCCGATAGACGAGGCCGCCTGCGACGCTCGGTGGGACGAGTGCACGGAACGCGGTTTCCAAAAAATAAGGGACGACGCGGCGCTATTGGTCGAGACAGAGGTAGGGCGCGGTCGATACACCGCCCTTGTCGCGTCCTGGAGGCGATCCTGGGCGCCCGTCGAGAAAATAATGGAGGGGCTGTCCTGGATCTTCTGGCGAGCCCTCGAGCATTTCGTCGGGGCGATCGGCCTCTTGCTCTTCGGGCTGCTGCTCGTGTGGCTTGCGCCTCAAATCGTGAAGGAGGTGCGAGCGTCCCTCGACGAGACCCTGCCGGTAGATACGCGCCCGCACGACCCTGCACCCGGCGGCGATAAACCGGCGGCGCCGTAAAAGAGCGGCGGCTGGAGCGCCCTATTTCGGTAGCGTTGGCGCCGCGGACTTCGGCTTTTTCCCGAAGCGCGTCAGCACGCGAATCCTTTTGTGTCATTCAGGGAGAGCCCGCTGCGCGGGCCGGCGGTCTTGGTCGTTCGTCGCGCTCCCCTTGCGGCGAAGAGACTTGGGGAGGGTTTCGATGGCGAAGCGGAAGATTCTCGCGCGCGACGCGAAGGGGCGGTTCTTGCCGGGCGGCGTCTCGGCGGCCGGGGGCGCGAGCCCGGCGCCGCGGAAGGCGAAGGCGGCGGCGGGGGGATGGACGGCGGCGAAGGAGCGGATCTTCTTCCGGGAGCTGGCGATCGTCTGCAACGTCAGCTCGGCGCTGAGGGCCTGCGGGCTCGCCCGGCAGTCGCGCAGCGTCTACGACCGCCGGCGGGCCGATACGCGCTTCCGGGCGCGGTGGGACGAGGCGGTCGACGAAGGCTATGCGATGCTCGACCTCGAAATGCTCGAGCGGGGCCGGTTCGGAGCGAACCGCCCGCCGCCCGCGACCGAAATCGAGGCGCGCCTCCGCGAGGTTCCGACCGCGCTCGGCCTCCAGCTCCTGAAGCTCTACCATGCCCGCAAGGTTCGCGGCGGGGGAGCGGCGCCGGCGCGGCCGGGCGCGGGGCGGCTGAGCCGGGCGGAGGCGGCGGCGATCCGCCGCGAGTTCGACCAGCGTCTGTCGGAGTTCAACCGGCGCATGGGCGGCCAGGGCTGAGGCGGGGCCGTGCTCGAGAGATTTGCGGCGCTGAGCGAGGCGGAGCGCTCGGCGCGCTTCTCGCTCTGGGAGCGGCTGGCGATGCTGGAGCCGGGCCCGCGCCGGCGCTTCCTCGCCGGCCTCCCCGCCCGCCTCAGGGGGGCGTTCCTCAGCGACTGGTATTGCCGTGCACGCCGAGCGCAGATCGGCCCGGACGGAGACTGGCGGATCTGGCTGATCATGGCCGGACGCGGCTTCGGCAAGACCCGCGCGGGCGCGGAATGGGTGCTCGGCCTCGCCGAGCAGCCGGCGCTTAGGATCGCGCTGGTCGGGCCGACCGACGAGGAGGCGCGGGCGGTGATGGTCGAGGGCGCGTCTGGAATCCTCGCCTGCGCCGGTCGTTCCGAGCCGCCGCAATGGGAGCCCTCGCTCGGTCGGCTGACCTGGCCTTCCGGGAGCCGCGCGACGCTTTATTCCGGCGCCCATCCGGACGGGCTGCGCGGGCCCGAGCACGATTTCGCCTGGTGCGACGAGGTCGCGAAATGGGCGCGCGCCGAGGCGGCGTGGGACAATATGAGCTTCGGCCTCCGGCGCGGCGCGCGGCCGCAGGTGCTGGCGACGACGACGCCGCGGCCGACTCCGCTGATGCGCCGGCTCGCCGCTTTGCCCGGCGTCGCCGTCACGCGGGGGCGGACGGCGGACAATGCGGTCCTGGCCGAGAGCTTCGTCGAGCACGTCACCGCGCTTTACGGCGGGACGCGCCTCGGGCGGCAGGAGCTTGACGGGGAGCTGATCGACGATGCCGAAGGAAGCCTGTGGCCGCGGGCGCTGATCGAGCGGTGCCGCGCGGGGACGGCGGCCGGCGACATTGCGGTGAAGCGGGTCGTGGTCGCGGTCGACCCGCCGGTTTCGGTGGGCGGCGACGCCTGCGGAATCTCGGTCTGCGCGCTCGGCGAGGACGGGATCGGCTACGTGCTCGAGGACGCCACGGTCGCCGGGCTTCGGCCGGAGGGCTGGGCGCAGGCGGTCGCCGCGGCCGCCGCGCGCTGGCACGCCGACCGGGTCGTCGCGGAGGGCAATCAGGGCGGAGCGATGGTGGAATCGGTGCTTCGCGGAGCGGCGGTGAACCTGCCGGTGAAGATCGTCCACGCGCGGCACGGCAAGGTCGCCCGGGCCGAGCCGGTCGCGGCCCTGTTCGAGGGCCGAAGGGCGAAGTTCGCCGGCGCCTTTCCCGAGCTCGAGGACCAGCTCGCCGGGCTCACGTCCGGCGGCGGCTACGAAGGGCCGGGCCGATCGCCCGACCGCGCCGACGCGATGGTCTGGGCGCTGACCGAGCTGATGCTCGGGAAGAAGAGGGCCGAGCCGCGGATCACGGTGTTTTGAGGGGCGGCCACGGAAATGTTGCAATCATACTTTTCGCGCGGTAGCCCGACCGAGCGTGTTGCAGAGAAGATGAAATGAACGCCTCGCCAGAAGCGGGCTTCGAGGCCCCTCCCGTTTGGGAGGTTGCCATGTCTGCGTTCACACCAGCGTCGCTCGTCGATTCATACGACATCCGAAGCGTGCATGATCTCTATCGCGACGAGTTGCCCGTTGTCGAGCGGCACGCCCCCGTGGCCCAGTTGGACGTTGCTGGGCTCGTCGGGGCGCAGATTCCCCCGATTGAGACGGGGGCCGGGGTGGCCCCTCGGTGGTGGTTCGTTGCCGAAGAGGGCTCTGAACTCTTCCAAGTACAGGAAAATTTTGTCGCCAACAACTGGCGGAGGCAGAAAGTCCAGCCCGGCGCGAAGGTCAACTACCCAGGGTTCGACTATCTTCAGAACGCGATGCGGCGCCGAGTTGAGACATTGCGGACGTATCATGCCGCTCACAGCGAGGGCCTTGTAGAGCCGGTAGCCTGCGAGCTACTTTACGACAATGTTATTCCTTTGCGCTTCGGTGATGGGCCGGACCTTCGGGTTAGCGATGTTCTGAGCGAGTACGACCGTGCTGAGCCGGATCGAAAGCTTCTTGGACTGCAGCTAAATTGGATCGAGAAAATCGATGGTTTAGCTGATGATGAAAAAGCGATATTGCAGATCGAAATCGCCATCGTAGCAATTATGGTAGACGGATCCGAGACGCCGATGCCTGTCGTGAGGATTCTTTTCAGAGCTGGCGCCATGCGAAGCACTTGGGCCGACACGTTCACTTTTTTTGAAGTGGCGCACACCCATATAAGGCACAGACTGATGGTTCTAACCACCGAGGAGGCGCACTTTAGATGGTTGCCCAAATGACCGCCGCCACTGCGACTCCAAGCTGCGCGAGCCCTCCTGTGCGCCTGCTGAGGTCGTCCTGGTCCGCCGCGCCGCTCATTCTAGCCGTCGTAGCCGGGGCACCAGATCCAGCGGCAGCTAGCGACTCTTCGCCAGTCTTGGTGCAGAGAAAACCAGAAGCTCACAATTGGATGCGGCGCGCTCTTGAAGCGGTCGAAGCGCTAGACCACGACTGGGATGGGTATGGCGCTGACCCAATCAGTTCGTCTGTCATCGCTCAGATGCGCAACGTCTTAGAAAATCTATTGCCGACTTATGCCGCCGTCGGATCAATTGTTCCGGGCGCAGATGGATCGCTTCAAGCCGAGTGGCATCTCGACGACGTGGAGTTGGGGTTGGTGGTCGAACGAGATGGCGATTTGAGTTCGTGGGTTCGGCGGCCACACGGCGATCTCGAGATCGAGCGCTCTGGGATCGACGGCTGGGATCTTTTCCGTTCGGTGGCTCAGACCGCTCTGGCCTAATGTGCGAGCCTACGGCGCAGGATTATTTTTCCCGGGACAGGGAAGATGATCCCGCCATTGGGGATGCAGACCGTTTGCTCAGAAGTTGCCGCCTCCCGGTTCAAATTGTGCCGAACAAGGCTGGCGGCTACAAAATCTCCGATCAGGTGTTTCGGAAGAAGCCGAATGAGCAAGGTGCATCGGTAGATTTGGAGTGCCTTCTTCTCAAAGAGGGCAAGACGTTCGAAGATAGATTTGGGAAAATGCCCGGGACGTTGGCGATGGCAGCGATAGCGGCCGAGGACGTGCGGCGGGTTAATGGCGGGGTTGCTTGGACCCCAAAGCCTGAAGAGCCACACCTGGCACCCGATCTAGCCGCGGAGGAAAACCCCTATCACGGAGAGATTATCGGGGAAATCTCCCGCGCTGATGGCAGAGCGTTGAGCCGAAAAGCGGCAATACTAAAATCGATCTTGTGAGTGCGCTTCTTGCCGAGCGCGGCGGAGAGGCGTAGTTTCCGCCTTTCCCCTGGAGGAGGGCAGGACATGCGGACGGGCTTGATCTGGGCGGCGGCGCTGGCGGCGGTCGCGGCGACGGCGACACCGGCGGCGACTGGGGGCGGGAAGGACCAGGATCCCAATCGCGAGGTCTGCAAGAGCCGGCCGGTGATCGGGTCGCGGCTTCAGCGGGTGCGCGAATGCCATACCGCCCAGCAATGGGAAGAGATGAAGGCGCAGGAGCGCGCGGGGCTTTTGAGGAAGCAATATAACGGCGCTCCCGGCTGCCCCGAGGGCTGCCAGACGCCGATGGCCACCAAGCCCTTCTGAGCCGATCGCCGGCCCCATTTCGGGGGCGCTGGCGCACTTGAATCGACGAGCGGCTCAGGCCGGGCGCGCGCGCTGTCGCGGGCGCTTTTTTTTGCCTTCTCTCCGAGCGGAGAGGGCGTGCGAAGCAGTGGAGCGCAACATGAAATTCTGGTTCGGACGGAAGGCGGCGCCGGCGGCGCGGCCCGGGCTTCATCGCGCCTTCGCCGGAGCGCCCCCGGCGGGCGACTGGCCGAGGAGCTACGAGGCGCAGGTGCGCGACGCCTATCTGGGCAATCCGGTGGCGCAGCGGGCGGTGCGGCTGGTCGCCGAGAGCGTCGCCTGGGCGCCGGTCTATGCCGGCGAGGGCGAGGCCTCCGCGCGTTCGGCGCGGCTCGTCGGCCCGGCCCTGCTCGACACGGCGGCGGCGCAGCTCCTCCTCCATGGCAACGCCTATCTGCAGATATTGATCGGCGCGGACGGGGCGCCGGCCGAGCTGTTCCCGCTGCGGCCTGAGCGCGTCAGCGTCGAGGCGGGCGCGTCGGGCTGGCCGGCCGCCTATCTCTACAAGGCCGGCGAGACGCGCACCCGCCTGCCGGCGCGCGACGGGCTCGGGCGGCCGAGCCTCGTCCATATCAAGCTGATGCATCCGCTCGACGACCATTACGGTCTCGGCTGCCTCGGCGCCGCGGCGGGCGCGGTCGCCATCCACAATTCCGCGACGCGCTGGAACAAGGCTCTGCTCGACAACGCGGCGCGGCCCTCCGGGGCGCTGGTCGCCGAGGGCGGCGACGGGGCGCTTTCGGCCGAGCAGCACAATCGGCTCAGCGAGGAGATGGAGCGGATGTTCGCCGGCGCGGCCAATGCGGGGCGGCCGATGCTGCTCGAGGGCGGCCTCAGGTGGCAGGCGATGAGCCTGACGCCGGCGGACATGGATTTCGTCGGACTCAAGGCGTCGGCGGCGCGCGAGATCGCGCTCGCCTTCGGGGTGCCGCCGATGCTGCTCGGGCTGCCGGGGGATTCGACCTACTCGAACTATCGCGAGGCCAACCGGGCGCTGTGGCGGCTCACTCTGCTGCCGCTCGCCGACCGCATCCTCTCGGCGATCTCCGGGGGGCTCGGCGCCTGGTGGCCGGGGGCGAGGCTGAAGCTCGACGTCGACCAAGTGAGCGCGCTCGCCGAGGACCGCGAGCGGCTCTGGGCGCAGGTGACCGCGGCCGATTTCCTCGGCCGCGACGAGAAGAGGGAAATGCTGGGCTTCGGCCCCGGAGGAGGCGAATGATGCACGAACAGAGCCTGTCGATGCTGGCCTTGCTGACCGCTCAGGCCGAAGGTCAGGGGGCCGACATGGCGACCTTGCGCGGCCTCGTCGAGGAAGCGAGCGAGCTTGGCGCGCAGCGGGCGCTCGGCGCGCTTGGCCTCAGGGACGAAAAGGCGCGGCGCGACATGGACGAGCTTCGCGAGCTGCTCCAGGCCTGGCGCGACGCGAAGAAGAGCGCCTGGACGACGGTGACGAGCTGGGCGGTCAGGATATTGCTGGCGCTGCTGGTGCTCGGGATGAGCGTGAAGCTGGGACTCATAGAGGCGCTCCGGTGAGGTTCGCGGGCTATGCGGCGGTGTTCGACCGGCCGGACCGGGGCGGCGACGTGGTGCGGGCGGGGGCTTTCGCCCGGAGCCTGGCCGCGGGGCGCCGAAGCGTGCCTCTCCTCTGGCAGCACGACATGGCGCGGCCGGTCGGTCGGATCGAATATCTGAAGGAGGACAAACGCGGCCTCAGGGTCATCGCGCGACTCTCGGAGGGTCGCTCGGGTCGCGAGGCGGCGGCTCTCCTCAAGGAAGGCGCGGTGCGGGGGCTGAGTTTCGGCTACCGGGTGCGCAAGGCGAGCGGCCCTTCGACGAGCTCAGGGCAGGCGGGCTTCCGGGAGCTGGAGGATCTCGACCTGGTCGAGGTCAGCCTTGTCACCGCGCCGATGCAGCCCAAGGCGCGGGTCCATGCGCTGGAGGCCGGCGAGGCGACCTAGGGGACGATGGTGAAGCCGGGAACGGGGCGGTTCTCGGGCCCGTCGTGATACATGTCCATGTAGACCTTGACCGGAGCGGCGCCGGGGCAGGTGAGGGTGAAGAGGTCGACGATGTTGCGGTAGACGCCGAGGCCGACATTGCCGTCGCGGGCGACGGCGGGCTTGGCGCCGTCGGGGCAGCGCAGCCGGCCGAGATAGGCATATTCGCCCTTGGGCATGTTCTCGCGGACCGGGTTCGCCTTCGAGCCGAGCGGGCTTCGTTCGGCCCCGGCGATCGCCTTGGCGAGCTTGGCGCCGCTCATCGGCTTGAAGCCCATGGCGCGCATCATGTCGCGCGCCTCGTTTGGGCGGGTCTGGGCGAGGCCCGGCGCCGCGAGCGCGCATCCGAGCGCGAATATGGCGAGCGTCCTGAAGGCCATGGCGTTTCTCCCGGGAAGAGGGGGCAGGATAGACGAGCCGGCGAGGGTGCCAAGAGGGAAAGAAAGGGTTCAAATCCCCGCCCATTCCAGGCCGCCGGGCAGATCCTCGGCGCTGTAGAGGATCTGGAGGACGCGGCGGCGGGCGGGCTCCGCGGCGCGGGGCGAGGCGTGGAGAATTAGGGTGGCGTAGGCCCAGATGTCGCCCGCGGCCGCTTCGCACGATAATGTGCCGCAGCGCTCGACGGCGGCGAGGATTTCGCGCTCCGCGATCGGGCCCAGACGGTGCGAGCGCGGCGCCACGAGGAGCGGGGCGTTGGCCTCGCCGACCTCGTCGAGGTGGAGGCGCAGCGTGAGGCTGCGGGCGAGATATTCGAAGGGCGGGACGCAGTGAGCGATGCCGGCCTTGAAGGTCCACCGGCTGAAGCCGCGGACGTCGCGGCGCTCGCGGACCGGGACGGTTCGGTCCTGGTGCCAGCCGAGCGCCCAGTTTCGATCAGGCGATTTGTCGAAATATTTGGCGCCGACCGGGCGCGCCGCCGCGCCGAGGAGGTGGCGCGCGAGCGCATCTGCGGGCCCGAGGAGGGGGGCGAGCCCGGAGCCCGGGCGGACGCGTGTGTTGGCGCTGCGATCTATCAGGAAGTGACGGAGGGCCTGAACCTCCGAGGGGGCGAGCGCCGATGCGAAAAGCTGCCCGCCGTCCGGATGGAGATTCATCGCGCTGGGTAGGAAGCGGCATCGGCCGCGACGGCAGCGATCTCGCGGCGGTGGCGTTCGATCTCGTTCCGGATAAGCTCGTAGACCCGCCGCGGTTGCTCGATCCGGTAGAAGCGGAAGATGCTCGACGCGGCCGGGACGAGGTCGGTCCCCCTCGAGTTGAAGGGGGTGGACGGCGTGAGGTCGAAGGTGAGCGTGCCGCGCCCGTCGGGATGCTCCTTCATCTCGAGGGCGGGGACGTTGCCCAAATCGTGGGAGCGGAGGCCGCGGCGCCACCAGGTGCGCAGGATGAGCAGACGTCGGTCGGTGAGGCCGTAGACCGTGGCGGCGCGGAGCGCGGCGTCGTGAAGGAAGCGGCCGACGATCAGGTATAAGCCGACAAGAAGGAAAGGCAGGCCCCAGATTGTGAACAACAGCGGCGCGCCGCGGGTCCAGACCATCACGTTCCAGAAGATCGCGAAGCCGCCCCACATCAGGCTGAACGGGATGTAGAAGAAGTCATAGCCCCCGAGGCGCAGGCCGCGCGGCGGCGTGCCGGTCCAGATTAGGCGTTCGCCCGGCATCAGCCAAGGTTGCCACAACGTGAGATCAGAAGGGTCGAGCATCGTCGGAAGGATAGCGCCGCGCCGGGAGGGGAAAAGCGAAATCCCCGGCGGCCCGGTATTCACCCCAGAAACGCCAGGTGGGGCGGGGGGTCGCCGTGGGTTTCGCGGCGGATGCGGGTCGCTTGCTGGCGGGCGAGATCGTAGACGCGCCGCGCGTCCTCGATGCGGTAGAAGCGGACGCCGGGCTGAAAGGCGGGAGAGAGGTTCTCGCGCCAGCTGCGCTCGCCGTCGCCCGAAGCGAAGACCAGAGTGCCCCGGCCGCCGCGATCCTCCTCGAGGTCGAGCATCGGCAGATATTCGATGTCGATCGACTTCAGCTTTCCCGAGCCCGCGTTGAGGATCAGCACGCGCCGGTCGGTGAGCGCATAGAACAGCCGGGACCGCAGGAAGAGGTCGAGCGGGAAGCGCCCGGCGAGCAGCAGCCCGCCGAGGAGGAGGATGAACAGCGTGGGGAAATCGAGGGCGAAGGGGCCGCCGTCGCGCAGAACCCGTCCGTTCTCGAAGACGAGCATGGCTAGCCACAGAGCCAAGAGCGGCACCGCATAGAGGTCGGCACGCGAGAAGGCGAGGCCGCGGGCGGGCCGGCCGGCCCAGAGCAGGCGCTCGGCCGGCAGCAGCCACGGGCGCCAGCGCGCCTGATCGTCGGGAAGGATCATCGAAGCGAGATTAGCGCCGCGGAACGGGCGGCGGAAGGACACCCTCTCCGGTTACGGGGAGGGCCGGGGCGAGGGAGGCGGGTTTGCCCCTTTCCCGACCCCCTCACCCCAGCCCCTCTCCCCCAGCGGGAGAGGGGTTTTTCTTTTGAGGAGACGGAAATGCTGGAAGTGAAAGCGGACGCGCTGGAGGCCTCGTTCGAGGCGCTCGAGCGCGAGGATGAGGACATTGCGCAGCTCAAGGAGGAGATGACGCAGCTGAAGGCGCGCGTCGAGGCGCAGGCGGTCGCCGGCGCGCGGCCGGCGCTGAGCGGCGCCAAGGCCGAGCGCTCGCCGTTCGTCGAAAGCTATTTGAGGAAGGGCCTGGAGGCGGGTGTCGAGCTGAAGGCTCTCTCGGGGACCTCGGACGCCGCGGGCGGCTATGCCGTGCCGGAGGAAATCGACGCCGAGATCGGGCGTCTGCTGACCTCGATCTCGCCGATCCGGGCGATCGCGAACGTCGTCAAGATCGGCACCTCGGGCTACCGCAAGCTGGTGACCGCGGGCGGGACCCCGTCGGGCTGGGTCAGCGAGACGGCGGGGCGGCCGGAGACGGGCACGCCGAGCTTCATCGAGATCGCTCCGCCGATCGGCGAGCTCTACGCCAATCCGGCGGCGAGCCAGGCGATGCTCGACGATGCGGCGTTCGACGTCGAGGCCTGGCTCGCGAGCGAGATCGCGACCGAGTTCGCGCGGGCCGAGGGATCGGCCTTCGTCAACGGATCGGGGGTCAACCGGCCGAGGGGCTTCCTGGCGACGCCAACGACCGACGAGCCCGACGGCGAGCGCGATTTCGGGACGCTGCAATATGTCCCGTCCGGAGCGCCGGGCGGCTTTCCAGGCGAGGCGCCACAGGACCGGCTGATCGACCTCGTCCAGGCGCTTCGGCCGCCTTATCGGCAGGGCGCGGCGTTCGTCATGAACTCGTCGACCGCGTCGCGGATCAGGAAGTTCAAGACGGCGGACGGCGCGTTCCTGTGGCAGCCGGGCCTCGTCTCGGGCCATCCGGACACCCTGCTCGGCTATCCGGTCGTCGAGGCGGAGGACATGCCGGACATCGCCGCCAACAGCCTCTCGATCGCGTTCGGCAATTTCAAGGCGGGCTATCTGATCGCCGAGCGGACCGAGACGCAGATCCTGCGCGATCCGTTCACCAACAAGCCGTTCGTGCACTTTTACGCCACGCGCCGCGTCGGCGGCCAGGTGGCGAACAGCGAGGCGATCAAGCTCCTCAAATTTGCGGCCTAGCCGCGGAGCGAACCCAGGACAGGCCCTCCCCCTACCCCCTCCCGCAAGCGGGAGGGGGGAAAGGACGGGCGTGAAGGAGAGAAGAAATGGCCGATCAATTTGCGGGGATGGTCGACAGCATGACCTCCCCGGCGCGGCGCGCGGTGGCGGTGACGCCGCACGACAGCAATGCGCTCATCGACATACCCAAGGCCCTGTTCGTCGGCACCGGAGGGGCGCTGACCATGCGCGGCGCCGGCGACGTCGCCGACCAGGTCTGGAAGAACGTTCCCGACGGCACGGTGCTGCCGTTCCGCGCCCGTTACATCCGCTCGTCGGGGACCACGGCCGCCGACATATTGGCGCTCTACTGATGGGCGAGATCGTGGCGGCGGCCAATTGCTCGGTCGAGGCCGCCGCGGGCGGCACCTGGATCGTCACCAAGACGGGCGGCGCCAACGGCGCGGCGGACTCCAGCGCGGTCTCGGCGGCGGCGATGGCCGGGGATTTCGTGCTTCGGGCGCGGCTCCTCGGCCCTGGGACGGCCTATGTCGGAGTCGGCGCCAATCCGCTCGCGGCCCATGACGGCGCGTCGATCGAGCGCGCGCTCCAGATCAGCGGCTCGATCGTCCGGATGTTCGAGAGCGGAGCCCAGCGTCCGCCCTTCTTCGGCCTCACGGGCTTCGCCTGGCTCCGGCGGATCGGCGGCACGCTCGAATATGGCGTGGGCGCGGATTATGCATCGATCGTCGTCAAGCGGAGCGTCGCGGGGGTGTCCGGCGCCCTCCGCTTCGACAGCTCGCTCCTGACGAGCGGGCTGGCGGTCGAGGTCAAGTTCGAGCTTCCCGCCGCGTTCCTGAAGGCGGCCCGGCGCCGGCCGCGGCTCAGCCTCGGCCTCTCCATCTGAAGGAAAGACCATGACCGAGGGCGATCCCCTGCTCCTCCCCGCAGCGGCGGCGGAGGCGGCGAAATCCTATCTGCGAGTCGAGCGGAGCGACGAGGACGGCCTGATCGCCCGGCTCGTCGCGGCGGCCGGCGAGCTGTGCGAAGGCTTTACGCGCCAGGCGCTGATCGTGCGCGCGTTCGAGGAGACCATGCCGGCGAGCCGCGCGTGGCAAAGGCTCGAGCGGACGCCGGTGCGCGCGATCACCTCGGTCGGGGCGCTCGACGCGGCAGGCGCCGCGACCCCGCTCGCGGTGGGCGCTTACGCGATCGACATCGATGCGAACGGCGACGGCTGGGTCCGGATCGAGGCGCCGGGCCGGCTGCGCCGAGTCCGGGTCGCCTATTCGGCGGGCCTGGCCGCGGACTGGGACGCTCTGCCGGCGGCGCTGCGCCAGGGAATCCTGCGCCTGGCGGCGCATTTCTACGCGCATCGGACCGCCGAGCCGGGACGCGGCTCGGAAGATCCGCCCGCGGCCGTGAGCGCGCTCTGGAGCCCCTACCGGCGCCTGCGCCTGCGCTGAGGAGAAAGCGATGTTCGCGAAACTGATGATCCACGGCGCGGCCCTGGCTGAGCGGGCGGCGCGGCGGCGCCGAGGCGCGGTGGCGCAGGCGCTGCAGGAGGAGCTCGGCAGGAAGGCCGCGGTCGAGGAAAGCGCGGAGGGGGTGACGCTCACCGGGCGCGGCCTCAGCCGGCGCTTCGCCCTCGATCCGGCGTGGCGGTGGCTGATCCAGGGGCTCGGGCGATGAGCGGCGCGGCGGCAGCGCTACGGGCCGCGGCGATGGCCGCGCTCGAGGAGGCCGAGCCTATCGGAGCGGTCTATCCCGGCCCTCCCATCCAGGCGGCGCTTCCCTACGCGGTCGTCGAGTGCGGCCCCGAGCTGGACTGGAGCCACAAGGGCCGGCGAGGCCGCGAGCTGAGGCTGGCGGTTACGGTCCGGGCGGGAGGCGAGACGCCGGAGAGAATTCAGACGCTGGCCGCCGCCGCGGAAGCCGCGCTCGAGGCCCTGCCGCATCCGGCGGAGTGGAGCCTCGTCGGCCTGGTCTTCCTGCGCAGCCGCTGCGTCGCGGACGCGCGTGGCGGCGATCCGGGCTGGGCCGCGGTGATCGAATATCGCGCCCGGATGCTGGCCGCCTGAGCGGCCCCGCGGGCGCTCTTACTTCGGCGGCGCGGGCAGCGAGAGCTTGAAGGTCTCGACCGCATTGTCGTGGATGTAGCCGATCTCTTCGTTCGCGTTCCGCTCCGCGGCGGCGCGGGCGATCTTCGCGGCGACGTCCGTGGCGAT
>DATAIU010000080.1:0-5181 GCA_036262495.1 Allosphingosinicella sp. | reverse complement strand
ACCTGTCACGTACCTGTCACCAGAGGACGTGCGTAGCGTCATTGCTTACCCACGAGCCGGTCAACCGCTTGGATTGGAACCCTCGATGCCCAGCAGCCTCGCCGCCCAGGAGCAAAGAGAGCGGGTCGCGCTTCTGCTGGGGATCGCGCTCGCCTCGGTCCTGGCGTGGCAGACCATGCTCGGCAGCCTGCTGCTCTATCCTTTCACGATACTGGCGACCTGGTTCCACGAAATGGGCCACGGCCTCGCCGCGATGCTCGCCGGCCGGGGGTTCGACCGCCTGCTCATCTTCGCCGACGGTTCGGGCGTCGCTTTGTCGCTGCGGCCTGACGACGGCTACAGGCTGACCGATGCGCTCATCGCGGCGAGCGGGCCGCTCGGGCCGGCGATCGCGGGAGCGCTTCTGATTGTCGCCGCGCGCTCTGCCGCCGCCACGCGATACGCTTTGGCGGCGCTGGGCGTCGCGCTGCTCGTGTCCACGATGATCTGGGTCCGGTCGCCGACGGGCTGGCTGGTCCTGCCAGCCCTGGGAATGGCCATCGTCCTGCTCGCGCTGCAGGGATTCGTCCCGTGGCGGCGCTTCGCCATCCAGCTCCTCGGCGTCCAGGCCGCGATCAGCGCGTGGCAGCAGTTCGACTATCTGTTCAGCCCGGGCGGAGACGTCGGCGGCGAGCTCCACCGATCCGACACCGCCGCCATCGCCGACGTCCTGCTCCTGCCCTACTGGTTCTGGGGCGCGCTCATCAGCGCGGCGATCCTGGCCCTGCTGTGGTGGAGTTTCAGGCTGGCGTTCCGAGGCTGAGGCAGGGGGCGGGGACGGCGTGCCCGCCGCATTCCCAGCCAATCTGATCGAAGGCCGATCGACGATCCGAAAGCGGTCCACTTGGCCCCACCGCTCCAGGGCGAATATCCTGACTGCGGGAGCGACCGCAGAGGACCGGTGACAGGCACGTGCCTGTCACGTACCTGTCACGTGCCTGGCACCACCTCCCGGCGGCGACCCGTCCGAACGCGCCGGTTACTTCTCCGCCGCCGGTCCCGGGGTGATGAAGTCCTCGACGGCTTTCCAGCTGCCGTCGGACTGCTTTTTCCACACCGTGAGATAGCTGCCCCCACTCTCCGCCGGCTTCTTCGTGTTGGGGTCGGTCATCGCCAGCGTGTAGTGGCCGCGGGTGTAGGCGAGGTCGCCGGAGGCGGCGACCTGGACGCGGTCGCTGGCGAACTGGACCTTGAGGTTGGGGTCGGCGGCCATGGCGGCGGTCTCCTTGCGGACGCCCTCCTTGCCGCTGACCAGCGCGGAGCCCGGACTGGCGAGCGCGGCGTCGTCGGCATACATGGCGGCGAGCGCCGCCGCGTCGTGCGCGGCATAGGCCTGGTTCCAGCGCGTCTCGGCCTGCTTCAGATCGTTCTCGATCGCGGCGGTGTCGGTCTTGGGCGCTGCCGCGGGCTGGCAGGCGGTGAGCCCCGTCGCGGCGGCAAGCAAAAGCGCCGTTCGTGTCATTCTAATTTCCCCTAGTTCGGTGCGCAGACGTAATGATTACGGGACGGGGGCCAGGGGGGCAAGCGCGGAGCGCCGCGTGTGAATCTGGATTGCTTCGTCGCGCTGCTCCTCGCAATGACGCCATCCGATGTACGATTTCCGGATAGAGGAGGCCGACAAGCCCGAAGCCTGGCGCCAGATCGTCGCGGCGGCCGAGGGACTGACCGAGGGCGAGCCGGACGCTATCGCCAACATGGCGAACGTGGCGGCTTTGCTGTTCGAGGCGCTGCCGGAGCTCAACTGGGCCGGCTTCTACCGCAACCTCGATGGCGAGCTGGTCCTGGGCCCGTTCCAGGGGCGGGCGGCCTGCATCCGGATCCCGTTCGGGAAGGGCGTGTGCGGGACGGCGGCGGCGACGCTCGAGCCGCAATGCGTCGAGGACGTGAACGCCTTTCCGGGCCATATCGCCTGCGACAGCGCCTCGTCCTCGGAGCTGGTCGTGCCGCTGGTGCACGAGGGCCGGCTGCTCGGCGTGATCGATCTCGACAGTCCGCGGACGGCACGGTTCGACGCGGCCGACGTCGCCGGCTGTGTCGAATTGGCACGCGTCGTCGCTCCGCGCCTCGCCTCGGTAGAAAATCCACCCTCGAAGCGTTAAGAAAGTCTTAATGCGGGAAACCCGGCGCCGCCGGGCCGCTCGTGGCTTTCGCGCACAGGGGATTTGATATGACGAAGCTCTGGCTGATGGGTCTTGCGGCCACCGCCGCGATCGCGCCGATGGCGGCCGCCCAGACGGTGCCCGATCCCGATCCTTTCTACGGACTTCCCAGGCTCAGCCTGAAGACGCCGGGCGCTCCGGCGCGGGCCGCGGCGAGCGCAGCGGCGACGCCGCGGGCGGCTTCCCGGGCGGCCCAGGCCGCGACGGCCGCGACGCCGCCGCCGGCCGGGGTGACCTGGCACCAGCCGGTGCGGATGATCGAGCGCGCCCAGACGCCGCCTCCCGTCATGGTCCGCGAGGCCCCGATGAGGCCGGTCGAGATGGCGCAGATGGGGCCGATGCCCGAGACCCGCCGGGTTATCGTTCGCCAGATGGCGCCGCCCGCGCCGATGCAGGGCGCGCCGATGCACCGCATGGGCGGCGCTCCGAGCATGGGCGCCGGCCAATTCGACATGCGCCGGCGGATCATGCGCGGCGGCTTCATCCCGCCGACGTGGATGGGTCCGCAGTTCGGCATCTCGAATTGGGGGATGTTCGGCTTCCCCCAGCCGATGTCGGGCACGCGCTGGATCCGTTATTATGACGACGCTCTGCTGATCGACCGCGACGGGCGGGTGATCGATGGCCGCTACGGCATGGACTGGGACCGCTACGGCGACCGCTGGGACGATCGCGACTATAGCTATGACGATCGTGACGACCGCTACGACCGCGACTGGGACCGCCGCGACGACCGCGACTATCGCGACCATCACCGCCGGCGCGAGCGGGTCGTCTATCGCGACGTCCGCCGCCGCGACGACGGCTGCCGCCGCCGCCAAGTCTGCGGCGCGCCGCCGCCGCCGCAACCGGCTTACGGCTACGGCTACGGCTACGGCTACGGCTACGGCTACGGCAATGGCGGCTGCGGCTGCGGGCCGGTCGTGATCACCGAGACGGTGACGACGACCACGCCGGTCGTCGAGAGCAGGACCTATTACGAATATGTGACCGAGCCGGCGCCGAAGCCGCGCCGCTACCGGGCGCCCGCACGGCGGATGGCGCCGCCGCCGCCTCCGCCCCCGCCCTATGACGATGGGGAGCGCGGCTGAGCCGGATCAGCCGAGGCGGTCGATCGCGGCCGCGTCGAGGCGGCCGGGGACGATGATCAGCGGGCAGGGAAGGGCGCCCGCGAGGTTCCCCGAGAAATGGCTGACCAGCGGCCCCGGCGCGCCTTCCGCGGCCGCGCCCAGGACGAGAGCGGAAAGGTCGCCGCGCTCGGCGAGGAGGTCGGTCACGGCCTTCACCGCATCGCTTTGGCGGATGACGACGACCGGCTCCACGCCCGCTTCCTCCATGATCGCGCCGGAGGCCTGGAGAACCATCGCTTCGGCGCGGAGCCGCGCTTCCTCCTCCATCGCCGCCTGGACTCCGCCCCACTGGACGAACTCGGCCGGCTCGAGCACGGCGAGCAGGATGACGCTGCCGCCCTCCGCGGCCGCCCGGCGCGCGGCATAGCGCAGGGCCGCGCGGCTCTCGCTCGTCTCGTCGATGACCACCAGATAGGATCGCATGCCGCCCCCATGCCCGAGAGCGGGATGCTGCGCCAGATCGGGCGGCGAGGCAAGCGAGACGGGAGAGGCCTTGACCGGCCCCCCGCGATTGCTGTTTGGCGGTGCGCGGACAGCCGCCAGGAGGCCCGCGCGCGATGCCGATTGAACTGAAGATGCCGGCGCTCAGCCCGACCATGGAGGAGGGCACGCTTGCCAAATGGCTGGTCAAGGAAGGCGACAGCGTCGCGGCCGGCGACCTCCTGGCCGAGATCGAGACCGACAAAGCGACGATGGAGTTCGAGGCGGTCGACGAGGGGACGATCGCGAAGATCCTCGTACCCGAGGGCACGGACGAAGTGAAGGTGGGGACCGTCATCGCCCTGATCGCCGAGGAAGGCGAGGATGCCGGGGCGGCCGCTTCGGCTCCGACGAAGGAGCCCGTGGCCAAGGATGGCGGCGAGACCGGCGCGGGCCAGCCCGCGGCCGCGGCGGCGGCCGCGCCTCCGCCCGCCCCGTCCGCCGCACCGCAGCCCAAGGCCGACACAGGCGACCGGGTGAAGGCGAGCCCGCTGGCGCGCCGGCTCGCGGAGCAGCGCGGCGTCGACCTCGGCTCCCTCACCGGGTCCGGACCAGGCGGCCGCATCGTCAAGGCGGACATCGACGGCGCTTCGGGCAAGTCCGCCGCGCCGGCTGCCGCGGCCGCTCCGGCCTTTTCCGCCCCCGCGCCGCCGCCGTCCTACAGCGTGCCCGAAATCCCCCATGAGGTCGCCAAGCTCTCCAACATGCGCAAGACGATCGCGCGGCGGCTCACCGAGTCCAAGCAGAACGTCCCGCACATCTACCTGACGGTGGACATCCGCCTCGATGCCTTGCTGAAGCTCCGCGCCGAGCTCAACGCGAGCCTCGAGCCGCGCGGCGTCAAACTCTCGGTCAACGACCTCCTGATCAAGGCGCTTGCCGCCGCGCTGATCGAAGTGCCGGAATGCAACGTCCAATATACCGGGACCGAGCTGATCACCTTCAAGCGCGCCGACATCTCGGTCGCCGTGTCGATCCCCAACGGTCTCATCACGCCGGTCATAGCGGAAGCCGACACCAAGCCCGTGTCGCGCATCGCCACCGAGATGAAGGACCTCGCCGCCCGCGCCCGCGAAGGCAAATTGAAGCCCGAGGAATATCAGGGGGGGACGGCGAGTTTGTCGAACATGGGAATGTACGGGATTTCCGTCTTCTCCGCGGTCATCAACCCGCCGCAGGGCATGATCATGGCGATCGGCGCGGGCGAGAAGAAGCCCTGGGTGGTCGACGGCGCGCTCCAGGTCGCGACGATGATGACCGCCACCGGCAGCTTCGACCACCGCGCCATAGACGGCGCCGACGGAGCGCGCCTGATGCAGGCCTTCAAGCGCCTCGTCGAGCAGCCGCTGGGGATGCTGGCCTGATGCCCGACA
>DATAIU010000079.1:0-11944 GCA_036262495.1 Allosphingosinicella sp. | reverse complement strand
CGCTGACTTGCCTCGATCCCGTCAATACGGGAGAAACCGGTCATGCTGCGTATGTCCCTTGCCGCGCCCCTGCTTCTCCTTGCCTGCGGTTCGCCGGAGGCGCCGCGCCACGCAGACGACAAGCTGGAGTGCGCGCTCGCCCGCGCCGCCCGTTTCGAACGGACATGCCGGGTCGAGCGAACCTCGGGCTCCGAAGGGCTGATCCTGACGCTTCGAGCCCCCGACGGTGGTTTTCGCAGGCTTCTGGTGACCCGGGACGGCCGCGGCGTCGTCGCCGCCGACGGCGCGGAGCCGGCCCAAGTCACGGTGGCCGGCGACGGGCTGATCGAGGTCTCTGTCGGGACCGATCGCTATCGCCTTCCCGCGACAGTGAAGTGATGCGGCCCATCCTGACCGCGGCTGAGACTCGCGCCGCCGAAGCCGAAGCTCTGGCTGCCGGAACTTCGGTCGAAACCCTGATGGAGCGCGCGGGGCTCGCGGCGGCGGAGGCCATCTGGCGCTTTGCGGGACCGATGCGCACTCTCGTCCTCTGCGGTCCCGGCAACAATGGCGGCGACGGATACGTGGCCGCCCGTGCGCTCGCCGCCAAGGGCTTCGACGTGCAGGTCGCGTCCCTTGCGGGGCCGACCACGCCCGCGGCCGTCGCATCGCGTTCGGCATGGAGCGGGCCGCTCAGTTCATTGGACGGGGCCCAACCGGCGCCCCTGCTGGTCGATGCTCTGTTCGGCACCGGTCTCAGGCGGCCCTTGGAACCGCAGGTCGTTGGACGGGTCGGCGCCCTCGCCGGCAATGCCCGAATCCGCGTGGCTATCGACCTTCCGAGCGGCGTTTCCAGCGATGACGGAGCGATCCTCTCCCCCGTCCCACCCTTCGACCTGACCGTGACGTTCGCCAGCCTGAAACCCGCGCATCTTCTCGAGCCGGCCGCCGCTCATATGGGCCGCATCGTCGTCGCCGATATCGGCCTGCAGGCCCGGAGCGACCTTACCCTGCTCGAGCGGCCCCGGCTTGGTCGGCCGAGCCCATCCGATCACAAATATAGCCGGGGGTATGTCGCAATGTTCGCAGGCGAGATGCCAGGCGCCGCCGCGCTCGCCGCGGGCGCGGCCCTTCGCGCAGGCGCAGGCTATATTCGTGTCATTGCGGCGGACTGGATCGAGGGCGTCCCCGCCGCGGTCGTGCAGGCGAGCGACGAGGCCGGGACGCTTCGCGACCCCCGCCTCCGCTGTATCCTCGTCGGACCCGGCCTCGGACGCGGCCGCAACGCGCGTCAAATCCTCGACTCCGCGCTGACCTCAAACCTACCGCTCGTCATCGACGGCGATGCCCTGAATCTCCTGGCCGAGCGGAAAGGCGAGCCTCCGCGCGACCTCGCCGGAGCGATCCTCACGCCCCATGGCGGGGAGTTCGCCCGGATGTTTCCCGCCCTGGCCGGCAGCAAGCTCGAGAGAGCGCGCTCTGCCGCCGCGCAGACGGGAGCCGTCGTCGTCTTCAAGGGCGCGGACACGGTGATCGCTTCACCCGACGGCCGAGCGGCGATCGGCAAGGGCTCGCCGTGGCTCGCGACGGCCGGAACCGGCGACGTCCTTGCCGGCGCCGTGGCGGCAACGCGGTCCGTCGGGCTCGAGGCCTATGAGGCGGCTTGCGCCGGCGCATGGCTCCACGGCCGCGCCGCAGAGCTGGCTGGGGCCGGGCTGATTGCAGACGATCTCGTTCCCCATCTCGCCTCGGCGTTCGCTGAATGCATCTGACGCGATGACGGTCGAAACCATCGTCGGGCTCGCGGCTCGCGGGGACGGAGTTACGGAAACCGGGCGGTTCGTCCCTTTCACGGCGCCGGGCGACCGCGTCCTCGGCGACGCGGACATTTCGCCCGGCCCCCATCGCCGGAAACCGCCTTGCCGTCACTTTCCGGAGTGCGGAGGGTGCCAGCTCCAGCACGTCGACGACCAGGCCTATGCGCAATTCCTGGTCGACCGGATCATCTCGGCTCTCGCCGCGCAAGGCGTCGCGGCGCCCGAAATTCAAGCGCCGCATATCTCGCCTCCGCGCAGCCGGCGGCGCGCGTCGCTGCATTACGAACGCGGCGGGCGGCTGGGTTTCCATGCGCAGGCTAGCCATCGCGTGATCGACATGCGCGAATGTCACGTTGTGCGCCCGGAGTTGTTCGATCTGGTCGGGTCGTTGCGCGAGCTTCTCGGAAGGCTTGGGGCGAGGACCGGAGCCGGCGCGCGCTTGACTTTGTGCGACCAGGGCGTCGACCTGCTCCTGGATAAGGTCGATGCCGACGGCCTGGCGGCGGCCGAAGCCCTGTCCGAGTTCGCCTCGCGCCATCGCCTCGCCCGCCTCGCGCTCGACGACGGCTACGGGCCGCAGGTACGCTGGGAGCCGGAAGCCGTCACCGCGACGCTCGCCGGCGTCGCCGTGCCCCTGCCGACGGCTTCATTCCTCCAGGCCACAGCCGAAGGGGAGGCGGTGCTCGTCGCCGCGGTGCGGGAGGCCGTGGGCGGCGGACGCCTTGTCGCCGATCTTTTCGCCGGCCTTGGGACCTTCGCTTTCGCGCAGGAGGGCCGCATCCTCGCCGCCGAGGGAGGGCGGGACGCCGTGCTCGCTATGAAAGCCGGCGCCGCCCGCTCGGGCCGCACCGTTTTTGCGGACCACAGGGACCTGTTTCGCCGTCCGCTGAGCCGCGCCGAGCTCGACCGGTTCGAAGCGGTGGTCCTCGACCCGCCGCGCGCGGGCGCCAGGGAGCAGGCCGCCGAGCTTGCCCGCTCCTCGGTGCCGCGCCTCGCCTATGTCTCGTGCAATCCTTCCACCTTCGCCCGCGACGCGAAAACGCTCGTGGACGGCGGCTACCGGCTCCGCCGGATCCTTCCGGTCGGCCAGTTCCGCTGGTCGACCCATGTCGAGCTTGCAGCCGCGTTCGAGCGCTAGATGTGCCGGCAGACGGCCATCGCGGCGTGCACCGTCAGCATGATCAGCGCGATCGAGGAGAGCAGCCAGGCGACGAAGCGGTAGCTGACGACGTTGGTGGTCGCCTGGATGAGGCTGTGGACGACGCGCAAAGCTACATACGCCCAGGCGATCCAGGCGTTCGGTCCGTCGCCATGTCCGGTCACGGCAAGGACGAGCGCGACCGCGTAGAACAATGTGGGCTGCTCCATCAAATGGTTGTAATTATGCGCCTTCCACATCACCTGGTCCTCGACCACGCCGTCGAGGGTGCCGGTCTTGCTGCCTACCCGGCCCTTCAGTGAAATTCCGTGGCGCTTGAGCGCCGCGAAGCGCGTCACGACCATCCAGATCATCATCACGAGCGACCAGGCGACGAGCGCGACGACCGGCTGCAGGATCGGGCTGTCCATATTCATTCTCCCCCGTTGGAGCGCGAAGGATGGCCTCGGCCGCGGACGCTGTCAAAGGGTCGCGGCCGAGCTCAGGCCCCGTCGAAAAGCTTCGCGAAGCGGCGTTTCTCGCGGTCCTTCCAGAAGCCGCGATGATAGGCGTCGCTCGCGAGCAGGGGCATGACGCTCGTCGCCTCAGCGAAGACCATCTGCTCCATCGCGGTCGAGACCTTCCCCCAGCTCGCCGCTTCCTGAAGCGTCGAGGAGGAGCAGGCGCCGTCGCGCACGTCCGCGACGGTGATCTGCACGGCATATTTGTGGACCTCGACGTTTTCGTGGCCGAGGATCTCGGCGCAGACGACCGTGTCCTGGACGAAGTTTTTCGGAACGCCGCCGCCGATCATCAGCAGGCCGGACGTCCCGGCCTCGATCTTGATGTCGGTGAGCTCGCGGAAGTCGGCGATCGAGTCCAGGGTGAGGTACGGCCGCCCGGCTTTCATCGCGTCGACCTGGTGCTTGACCAGGCCGAAGCCCGCGGAGCTGTCGGTGAAGGCCGGGCAGAAGATCGGTACCTCATGCTCGTAGGCGAGCTTGACGAGGCTGTTCTCCTTCTTGCCGTTCTCGACCAGCCATTTGCCCATCTCCCGGATGAAGGCGCGGGAGGAGTAGGGACGGGGCTCCAGCGAGTCGGCGAGGGCGCCGATCGTGTGGTCCGTCTCCTGCAGCGACTCCTCGTCGATATAGGTGTCGTAGATGCGGTCGATATAGAGCGACCGCAGCGTGTCGTCGTCAGGGATTTCAAGCGCTTGATAGTGCTTGTGGCCAAGAGCTTCGAAGAAATCCATGTCCACGATCGTGGCGCCGGTCGCGACGACGGCGTCGACCATGTTGTTGCGGACGAACTCGGCATAGAGGTCCATGCAGCCGCCGGCCGAAGTGGACCCGGCGATCACCAGGAAGATCGAGCAATCCTCGTCGGCCAGCATTTGGTTGTAGATCTCCGCCGCTCGGCCGAGGTCGCGCGAGGTGAAGCTCATCTTCCTCATCGCGTCGACGATCGGACGTGCGTCGAAGCTCCTGATGTCGACATGCTCGACGACGCTCGAGAGAAGCTCCGCCTTGCGGGTGTCGTTGATCTTCAGTTCGCCGTTCACTTCTCGATTCTCCGTAACCCCGTCGCCCCAGCGCAGGCTGCGCCCTCCAGGGCACTGACTGGGATGCCAGCCTTCGCTGGCATGACGTCATAAGGTGACGACGCTCGCCGCCTCGCGCCGTTCCTCGTCCGCGCGATAGAGGCTCGCCATCGGCTCGTCCGCCACTTCGACGCAAAGGTCCGACTCGAAGCCGTTGAAGCCCGTGCGCAAGGCGCAGCCATAGGCCCCGATCATGCCGATCTCGACATAATCGCCGGCTTCGATGTCCGCCGGCAGGTCGAAAGGCCCGGCCATGTGGTCCATGTCGTCGCAAGTCGGCCCGTAGAGGCTGAACGGCATCTCGCGCGCGTGCGATCCGCCTGCGCGAACCAGCTTTACCGGGAAGCGCCAGGCGCAGTGCGCGGCGTCGAACAAGGTGCCGTAGGCGCCGTCGTTTATGTAGAGTTGGTCGCCGCGGCGGCGCTCGACGCGCACCAGCACGCTCGCATATTCAGCCGAGAGCGCGCGGCCGGGCTCGCACCACAGCTCGGACGAATAGCTGACCGGAAGGCTCTCGAACGCGTCGTGGATCACCTCGAAATAGGCTTCGAGGGGCGGCGGCTCCATGCCCGGATAGACGGACGGGAACCCTCCGCCGACGTCGACGATGTCGACGGTGACCGCGGCCTCGACGATCGCCGCGCGGACCCGCTCCATCGCCTCGCGATAGGCGGCGGGGCTCATCGCCTGGCTTCCGACGTGGAAGCAGATACCGAGAGCGTCGGCGGCCTGCCGGGTCGCCATCAGCAGATCCTTCACCTCGCGCGGATCGGCGCCGAACTTGGCGGCGAGCTTGTGCTGCGCATGCTCGGACGAAACGCGGAGGCGGACGCACAGGCTCAGGTCCTCGGCGTGCTCGGTGGCGTCGAGGATCTTTTCCAGCTCCTCGAAAGAATCGAGCGAGAATGTGCGCACGCCGAGCGCATAGGCTTCCGCGATCGCCTCGGGCGCCTTGACCGGATGCATGAAGCATTGGACGGCTTCGGGGAGGACGTTCGCGATCAGCCGCACCTCGGCGATCGAGGCGACGTCGTAATGGGTGATCCCGCTTTCCCAGAGAATGCGGAGCAAAGCGGGCGACGGATTCGCCTTCACCGCATAGAGGGAGCGCCCCGCGAATTTCTCCGCAAAGAAACGAGCGGCACGCCGGGCGGCGTGCGGACGAAGGAGCGTGACCGGCTGGACCGGTCGAAGGGCGGCAGCTAGCCCCAGCGCGCTATGGTGCGTGTGCAATTCAAGGGACCTCCACCGGGGTAGTTGACGACAAGGCTGCCTTGCGGTTGTTGGAAGTCCCCATGGGGCAGCGGCGCGTGATATATGGGCCGCGTCCCCCTGTGTAAAGACCTGCTTTTTTCCCTATCAAACCAAGGACTTGTGTGACGGAGAGAAGACCCACGGCAGAGGGTGTCCTGGCTGCGGCAAGCCGCGTGGCCGGGGAGGTGACGCGCACGCCGCTCCTGCCGCTCGATCATGCCGGCGTCCGCGCTTGGGTGAAGGCCGAATGCCTGCAGGAAGGCGGCAGCTTCAAGCTGCGCGGCGCGATGAATCGGCTTCTCCAACTCAGCGCCCGGGAGAGGCGCGCCGGCGTCGTCGCGTTCTCGTCGGGAAATCACGCCCAGGGAGTCGCCATCGCGGCCAGGCGGCTAGGGATTGACGCAGCCATCGTGATGCCGGCCGACGCGCCGTCGGTGAAGGTGGCGGCCACGCGCACCGCGGGGGCGGAGGTCGTTTTCTACGATCGCGCCACCGAGAGCCGCGAGCAGATCGCCGCAGCCCTGGCGAGCGAGAGGGGCGCGATGCTGGTGCCCTCGTTCGACGACGTCGACATCATCGAGGGGCAGGGCAGCGTCGGGGTCGAGATCGGCGAGCAGCTCGGGCGTTCCCCGCAGCGGGTCGTGGTGCCGTGCGGCGGCGGCGGCCTGTCGGCGGGCATCGCGCTCGCGCTACCCGAAGCGACGATCGTGGCGGTCGAACCGGAAGGCTGGGACGACATGGGCCTCTCCCTCGACGCCGGAGTGCCGGTGCCGGTGCGCGAACCGGCGCCGCCGACCCGCTGCGACGCGCTTCAGACTCGTCTGGTCTCGCCGCTCACCCTCGGCGCATTGCGCGCCGCGGGGGCAATCGCCGTTTCGGTCAGCGAGGAGGAGATCGCCTGCGCCGTCGCCTTCGCCGCGCGGGCGCTGCGACTCGTCGTCGAGCCGGGCGGCGCGGTCGCTTTGGCCGCGTGGCTGGCGGGCAAGGGAGGCGCGAAGGGAGAGGATACCGTGATCGTGCTGTCCGGCGGCAATGTCGATCCGGCCGCCTATGCCGCGATCCTCGCCGATCAGGCGGCGCCCGCCGTCCGATAATCTTCGCAATCCACTCGGGCGGGCGAGACGGCCTCGACCTCGCGGGTGAGCGCCTCGAGCTGGCAGCCGAGCGTCCTCAATTCGGCCGCGAAGGCCTCGCCGTCGGCGCCGGGCCTTGCCAGCGCGGCGGCATCGAGCAGAGTGTCGAGCATCATGGTCAAGCTCGGCAGGATCGTCTCCTCGATCCGCTCGAAAGCCTCGTCCAGCTGCTCTCTCGGCTGCGTCTGGGCCATGGGGGGAGCCTATGCCTCCCGGTTTAACCCTTCGTAAAAAGCAGGCCTGTTTTCGGTCCATTCCGGATGCCAGAAGGGCGCGGATGACTGGAATCCTGCCCCTGATTCTCTCGATCGCCGTCCTGGCCGCCTTCGCGCTTACCGGGGGAGGCCTCTGGCTCGTCTTCAAGCGCGGCGAGAAGCGCCAGGGCTGGCTGATGGTCCTCGCCGCCGCGGTCCTCTTCGCCAACGTTTTGATCTGGAGCCTGCCCACGCCCTGAGCGCGCGACTCAGCGGATCGGGCAGGTCGGGTCGAGTCGGAAGTCGAGATAATCGTCCACCGCCTTCATCAGCAGCGGCATTTCGTTGACGAAGAAGTGGTTCGCCCCCGGGATCGTCGTGTGATGGATGGTGATGTGCTTCTGAGTGCGAAGCTTCTCGACCAGCTTCAGAGTCGCGTTGGGCGTCACCACCTCGTCCGCCTCGCCCTGGATGATGATGCCCGAGGCGGGGCAGGGCGCGAGGAAGGTGAAATCGTACATGTTCGCCGGCGGCGCGATCGAGATGAAGCCGCGCACCTCCGGTCTGCGCATGAGGAGCTGCATGCCGATCCAGGCGCCGAAGCTGAAGCCGGCGATCCAGGTCGTCTCGGCCTCCGGATGGACCTGCTGGACCCAGTCGAGCGCCGACGCCGCGTCGGACAATTCGCCGATGCCGTTGTCGAACACGCCCTGGCTCTTCCCGACCCCGCGGAAATTGAACCGCAAGGTCGCGAATCCGCGCCTCACGAAGGTCTTGTAGAGTGCCTGCACGATCGCGTTGTTCATCGTCCCGCCGCCCTGCGGGTGAGGGTGAAGGATCATCGCGACCGGCGCGCGCGGACGGGGACCGGGGCTGAAACGGCCTTCGAGACGGCCTTCGGGACCGGGAAAAATGACTTCGGGCATTGCACCTGCGGCGGCTGAAGATGAGCGGGGCTGCCCCCGGGCGTGTGCTCGTCTATATAGGCCGCCGAAGCCGCCGCGCAATTGAAAGGGAAAACGTGCCCCGCCGCATCTATCTCGACCATGCCTCGACGACGCCGATCGTGCCCGAGGCCGCGGACGCGATGCAGGAGGCCTTCGCCTCCTGGGCCAACCCCTCCTCGCCCCATGCGGAGGGGCGGGCGGTGCGAGCCCAGCTCGAGGGCGCGCGCGCGCGGATCGCCGTTGCGCTCGGCTGGGAAGGGACGCTGATCTTCACGTCGGGCGCGACGGAGGCCATCTCGCTCGTCTTCGAGCGGGCGCAAAGGGGCGACGCCCTGGTTTCGGCGGTCGAGCATCCCGCCGTCCTGCGCAGCGCGCCGGATGCGCGCCGCATCGCGGTCGGCCCGGACGGCAGGCTCGACCTGGACGATCTCGATTCGGCGTTGCAGGGGACGGACCGCGCGCTTGTCGCGGTCCAGTCGGTCAACAACGAAACGGGCGCGGTCCACCCGATCGCCGAGATCTATCGCCGCGCGAAGGCCGCCGGGGGCCTGCTGCTCTGCGACTGCGCCCAGAGCGCTGGGAAGCTGCCGCTGCCCGAAGCGGATTTCCTGGTCGTCGCGGCGCACAAGCTCGGCGGCCCTCCCGGCGTCGGGGCGCTTCTCGTCCGCGACCCCGCTTCGCTCGACGCGATCGGCGGCCAGGAAGGCGGCTATCGCCCCGGCACGCCGGCCGTCCCCGCGATCATGGGCTTCGCGGCGGCCTGCGAGGCCGACCATGGCTGGTATCGGGAAGCGGTCGGGCTCCGCGCAAGGCTCGACGACGCGATTCGGACGGGCGGAGGCGAAGTCGTCTCGGACGGGGCAGAGCGCATCGCGACCATTGCCTGCTACCGCATGCCAGGGGTGCCGGGGGCGGCGCAGATGATGCAGCTCGACCTCGCCGGCATTGCCGTGACAGCCGGCAGCGCCTGCGCCTCGGGGAGCCTCAAGACGAGCCACGTCCTCACCGCCATGGGCTGGCCGGAGGAAGCGGCGCGCGAGGTCATCCGCGTCAGCTTCGGGCCTCAGACGAGGCAGGTCGACGTCGACGCCCTGATCGCCGAATGGACCGCGCTGGCGGATAAGCGCCGGGCGGCGTGATCTATCTCGACTATCAGGCGACGACTCCGCTGGCGCCGGAAGCGGCGGCAGCGATGCGGCCGTGGCTCGAAACCCGCTTCGCCAACCCGCACAGCAGCCACCGCGCGGGGCGCGAGGCCGCGGCCGCCGTCGAGGTGGCGCGCGAGCGGGTGGCCGCGGCGCTGGGGCCGCGAGGGGGCGAGGGGGCGCTCTATTTCACATCCGGAGCCACCGAGGCGATCAATTGGGCCCTTAAGGGCGCGTCCGCCCGGCTTTCCGCGGAGCGGCGGCGTATCGTCACTCTGGCGACCGAGCACGCCGCGGTTCTCGACACGGTGCGATGGCTCGCGGCCCAGGGCTTCGAGGTGGAGATCCTGCGCGTGGAGCCGGACGGCCTCGTCGACCTCGCGCGCGTCGCGTCGGTCGTCGACGAGAGCACTGGGCTCGTCGCCGCTATGCTGGTCAACAACGAGATCGGCGTCGTCCAGCCCATTGCCGAGATCGCCGCCATGGCCCGCCGGAGAGGCGCGCTCTTCCTTTGCGACGCCGTGCAGGGTTTGGGGCGCTCGCCCTTGCCGGTCGAGAAATGCGACATGATCGCGCTCTCGGCGCACAAGGTCCACGGGCCGAAGGGAATAGGCGCTCTGTGGGTCCGGCAGGGCGTGGAGATCGATGCCCTGCTTCACGGCGGCGGCCAGGAGGGGGGGCTGCGGTCGGGCACGCTCTCGCCCGCTCTCTGCGTCGGCTTCGGCGAGGCGGCGCGGCTCCTCGATGAGCGGCGGGACTCGGACGATGAGCATGTCGGCGGGCTCTGGGCTCTCGCGACCGAACTGATGCCGGGCTGGATGCTCAACGGCTCTGCGGTCAAGCGCTACAAGGGCAATCTCAGCCTGCGCAGGGCGGGCGTCGACGCGGCGCGGCTCATTTCCGAACTGCGGGGGGTCGCCTTCTCGGCCGGCTCGGCCTGCGCCAGCGGGTCCGGGCGGCCGAGCCACGTCCTTTCCGCCCTTGGGATTTCGGAACGCGAGGCGCGCTCGACGATCCGTCTCGGCTTCGGCCGCTACACCAGCGAGAGCGAGCTGCGCGACGCTCTGATCCAGATCGACGCGGCGGCAAGCCGCCAGCTCAGCTTCGCGGCATGACGATCGTCCGCTTCATCTCCGCGGAGGGGAACCAGATCCAGGAGGTGCGGGGGAAGCCCGGCGAGCGGCTGCTCGACCTCGCTCAGGCGCACGGCCAGCCCCTCGAGGGGACTTGCGAGGGGCAGATGGCCTGCTCGACCTGTCACGTCATCGTTGCGGCCGAGGACTTCGCCAGGCTCCCGCCCGCGAGCGAGGAAGAAGAGGATCTGCTCGATCTTGCCGCCCATGTCACCCGCACCTCGCGCCTCGCCTGCCAGATATGGCTCGACGAAAGTCTCGAGCGCCTCAGCGTCCGAATGCCCGGCGGCGTCCACAATCTGCAGGGGCGATGAGGATGGACCGACGCCTGTTTCTCGCCGGTGCGGCGGCTCTCGCCGCCGGTTGCGGCCGCAGCGCCGAGGGGTCCCGCGCCGAGTCGGCGCGGGCCAGTTCCCGCCGCGACGCCGAATTCGGGGCCATCCGCGCGACGCTGGGGCCGGGGGGACGCCTCGGTGTTGCCGCTGTCGACACCGGCTCCGGCCGCGAGCTGGGCCTCGACGCGGACAGCCGCTACGCCATGGCGTCGACCTTCAAGCTGCCCCTCGCCGGTTTCGTGCTCCGGCTCGTCGAGCAGGACCGCCTTTCGCTCGACGAGGAATTGCCGTTCGGCCCCGCCGATCCCCTCGCCAACTCGCCGACGGTCGAGGCCAATCGCGCCCGCGGGCGGCTCCCGATCCGGCAGCTCGCCGCCGCAATCGTGGAGGTCAGCGACAACAGCGCCGCGAACATCCTGCTTCGGCGCGTCGGGGGGCCCGAGGCACTGACCCGCTTCATCCGCGCTTGCGGCGATCCCGTCACCCGTCTGGACCGTTTCGAGATGGCGCTCAATTCGAACCTTCCCGGCGATCGCCGCGACACGACCAGCCCGTCGGCGATGATGGGCCTCGCGCGACGGCTGGTGGTTGGCGACCTGCTCGCCGAGGAGAACCGCAACCGCCTGACGCTCTGGCTGGAGCAGTCGGTGCCCGGACCCGACCGGTTGAAGGCCGGGTTTCCAGCGCCGCTTTGGCTCGTCGGCCACAAGACCGGCACCGGCGCCAACGGCAATTTCAACGACGTCGCCATCGCCTGGCGCTCCGGCAAGGCGCCGCTGGTCGTTGCCTGCTACCAGAGCGGCGGCACCGCGGAGCTTCCCGCCCGCACCGCCGCCCACGCGGCCGTGGCTCGCCTCGTCGCCGAGCATTTCTCCTGAACCTTGCGCGACGCGGCGCGCACCGCCATATGCGCCGCGGGAGTCGGGCGGACGGCGCTCTCGCCAACCCGGTCAGATCCGGAAGGAAGCAGCCGTAACGAGTTCAAGCGCCGGGTCGTTTCCGGCTCCCACTTGCCCGTCGTCCCAGCGAAGGCTGGGGCCCCAGCGAGGAAAAGGCTCCTGCGCAACTCACCCTCCGGGATGCCAGCCTTCGCTGGCATGACGGAATAGGCTAGTCTCCCGTCATGTCCGATTCCCCTGACGAAGACTCCTTCGGCCTCGGCCTCGACGAGCCTCTCCAGCCGGCCAAGGCCCAGCCTTACCGGGTCCTCGCGCGCAAATATCGGCCGCAGAGCTTCGCCGAGCTGATCGGGCAGGATGCGATGGT
>DATAIU010000078.1:0-2854 GCA_036262495.1 Allosphingosinicella sp. | reverse complement strand
CGCGCAGCGCGATGTCGGGAATGCGGTCCTCGGGCAGGGTCGAGACGATATCGCGGACGATGGTCAGCGCATGTTCGTCGTTCTCGGCAAGGTGATCGACCACCCCCGACTTGCGCGCGTGAAGGTCCCCGCCGCCAAGATCCTCGGCGCTGATCTCTTCGCCGGTCGCGGCCTTCACCAGCGGCGGCCCGGCGAGGAAGATCGTGCCCTGCTCGCGGACGATCACGCTTTCGTCGCTCATCGCCGGCACATAGGCGCCGCCGGCGGTGCAGCTTCCCATCACGCAGGCGATCTGGGCGATGCCTTCGGCGGACATCTGCGCCTGGTTGTAGAATATGCGCCCGAAATGCTCGCGGTCGGGGAAGACCTCGGCCTGGTGCGGCAGGTTCGCGCCGCCGCTGTCGACCAGGTAAACGCAGGGCAGCCGATTCTCCCGCGCGATCTCCTGCGCCCGCAAATGCTTCTTCACGGTCAGCGGGAAATAGGCGCCGCCCTTCACGGTCGGGTCGTTCGCGACGATCATCGTCTCGCGCCCCGAGACGCGGCCGATCCCGGCGATCACGCCCGCGCCCGGCGCCTCGTCCCCGTACATCCCGTTGGCGGCGAGCTGGCCGATCTCGAGCAACGGCGAGCCGGGATCGAGCAGGCGCGTCACCCGGTCGCGCGGCAGCAGCTTGCCGCGCGCGACGTGCCGCTGGCGGTGCTTTTCCGAACCGCCCTTCGCCGCCGCGGCGACGCTTTCCCGCAGGGCCTCGGCGAGCGCGCGATTGTGCGCGGCGAAGCGGCGGTAGCTCTCCGACTCGGCGTCTATCTTCGAGACCATCGAAGTCATCGCCCCCTCCTCGTCATTGCGAGGAGCGAATGCGACGAAGCAATCCAATTACGGCGCCGGTGCCGCACCCCGTCTAGATTGCTTCGCTTCGCTCGCAATGACGGGGTCACGCCGGCGCTCCGGGCGGCCGCTTGCGGATCAGGTAGCGCCAGACGCCGAACAGGTTGATGAAGAAGAGGACGACGTTGAGGCTGGCGATCGCTTCCTCCGGGCGCGGATCGAGGAAGCCGTAGAGGATGAACGCGATCGACGAGGTCGTGAACAGGACGAAGGCCCAGCCGGTCGGCCGCCGCCCCAGATCGAGCGCGACCACGAGCGCTGCTATAGCCGCGGCGATCGCGCCATACCATTGCAGGGCGAAGAGCAGGTCGCCGCTCATAGGCCCGTCGCCCCAGCGAAGGCTGGGGCCCCGGAGGGTGAAGGGCGCAGGCGTTTTTCACCCGCTGGGATCCCGGCCTTCGCCGGGATGACGGAGCCGCTCACGCCCCCGCCCCGATCAGTTCGCGGCCGATCAGCATTCGGCGGATCTCGTTGGTGCCCGCGCCGATGTCGAGCAATTTGGCGTCGCGCATGAAGCGCTCGACCGGCCAGTCCTTGGTGTAGCCGGCGCCGCCCAAAGCCTGGATCGCCTCCAGGCTCACCTTCACCGCGCTTTCCGAGGCAAGGAGAATCGCGCCCGCGGCATCGAAGCGCGTCGTCTTCCCCGCGTCGCAATTCCTCGCCACGGTGTAGACGTAGGCGCGCGCCGAATTGAGCGCGACATACATGTCGGCGACCTTCGCCTGGATCAGCTGGAAGGCGCCGATCGCCGTCCCGAACTGCTTCCTCTCCCGCACATAGGGGAGGACCACGTCGAGGCAGGCCTGCATGATGCCGAGCTGGATTCCGGCCAGGACGGTGCGCTCATAATCGAGGCCGCTCATCAGCACTCCGACGCCGCCGTTCACGGGGCCCATCACATTCTCGTCCGGCACGAAGCAGTCGTCGAACACCAGCTCCCCGGTCGGGCTCCCGCGCATCCCCATCTTGTCGAGCTTCTGGCCGAGGCTGAAGCCTTGGAAATCCTTCTCGACGATGAAGGTCGTGATGCCGCGGCTTCCCTCGCCGGTCCTGGCGTAGACGACGAGTGTGTCGGCATAATGGGCGTTGGTGATCCAGAATTTGGTGCCGTTGAGGCGGTAGCCGCCGTCGACCTTCTCCGCCTTCAGCTTCATCGAGACGACGTCGGAGCCGGCCCCGGCCTCCGACATTGCGAGGCTTCCGACATGCTCGCCCGAGATCAGCTTCGGCAGATATTTCGCCTTCTGCTCGTCGTTCGCCCAGCGCCGGATCTGATTGACGCAGAGGTTCGAGTGGGCGCCGTAGGAAAGGCCGATCGAGGCCGAGGCGCGCGCCACTTCCTCCTGCGCGACGACATGCTCGAGATAGCCGAGGCCGAGCCCGCCATATTGCTCCTCGACGGTGATGCCGTGAAGGCCGAGCGCGCCCATCTCGGGCCAGAGCTCGCGCGGGAACCAGTCCTCGGCGTCGATCCGGGCCGCGAGCGGCGCGATCTTCTCGTCCGCGAAGCGGCGGGTCGTGTCCCGGATCGTGTCCGCCATCTCGCCGAGCGCGAAGTCGAGCCCGATCATCCGTCTCTCCCTGTTCCGCCGCGGCTCCTAGCAGAGCCCCCCGGATTTGAACAAGGCGGCGGGCGGGACTATGTGGCGCGCGAAGCTCCTCCCCGGGACGGGGAGGGGGACCATGCGCAGCATGGTGGAGGGGGCCCGCCTCTCCGCCGCTTCACGGCCGGGGCCCCCTCCACCACGCCGCTGCGCGTCGCGGTCCCCCTCCCCGTTCCGGGGGAGGAACAGGAAAATCAGGAGCCCCCATGACCGCCATCGCCGATCCGATCGTCATCCTCTCCTACGCCCGAACGCCGATGGGCGGCTTCCAGGGCAGCCTCGCCGGCTCGAGCGCGACCGAGCTGGGCGCCGCCGCCGTCCGCGCCGCGGTCGAGCGCTCCGGCGTCGCCGGCGACGA
>DATAIU010000077.1:0-70250 GCA_036262495.1 Allosphingosinicella sp. | reverse complement strand
TCGTCCCGGACCTCGGCCCAGGCGGCGGTCAGACCAAGGTGCCAGTCGGTCCCCTGCATGCCCTTGCGGATCTCGCGGGTCACGATCGGCGGCAGCCGGTCCGAGAAGGCCCGACGCGCGACGGCGCGTGTCTCGCCGCGGACCAGATATTGCGCCGGAGGGATGGAGAGGCAGAGCTCGACGAGCCGGCGATCGGCGGTCGGGTCGCGCACGTCTATTCCCCATCCGGCAAGATAGCCCTTGTTGTAATTGCCGAAGTCGATGCCCTCCATCACCCGGAGACGCATGGCGAGCGGGTCCTTCCACGGACGGAAGGCGAAATCGAGACCGCTTGCGGCGGCCTCCGACGCGAGCGCCTCCGCGCGTTCCGCCCGGAGCGCCGAATATCGGCCGACATCCTGAAAAGGGCGCCCCGCCCAGCGGTTGATTGCGCGCCAAAGCCGCCGCGGCACGAACGGGCCCAGAGCGTGCGAGGCGATGCTCTTGAGGGGCAGGCCGTTGCGCCTCAGCGCCGCAGTCTCCCGCGCCAGCCTCGCGATCCGCCCGCGCGAGAGATAGCCGGGCAGCGTGTCGAGTCCGCTGTAGGAAAAGCTCATATTGCCGAGCTGGCCGGTAAGGAGGACGCCGAGTCCGCGGCTCTTCGCCTCGTCGAGGATCGCGTCGTGCCAGACAAGGTTGCAGATGTTCAGGACCGGACGCTGGTAGAGGAAGAAGGCGCGGTCGAGATTCTCGACGGGCGAGCGGCCGGCCGTGCGGACGAGGACATGTTCCATGTTCGGATAGAGAGCCGCCACCGCGGCCGCGTGCGGGCCCTCGTCGGCGAAGCGTGAGGGCCCGAGCCCTGGCTCGAAACCTTCCGGCGGCACCGACGTGAAGGCCGTAACCCGCCCGTCGGGCGCGGACAGGCGCGCTGCCGTCGCGGCGACCGCGCTGCTGTCGAGGCCGCCGCTCAGATGCGCACCCACTCGGCGGTCGGTGCCGCGCAGGCGGGCGGCAACCGCCCGATCCGTGATCTCGCGAACGGCCTCGGCACAATCGTCGCCGCTCATCGGAGAGAGCGGCGGACCGGCGAAGCTCCAATGGCGCGAACGGGTCCACCGCGTGGCCGTGGCGATGAGCATCTCGCCGGGCAGCACACGCTCGACCTTGTCAAAGAAGCTCCCGGTCCCGGTCTCGGGCATCAGCGCGAGGAATTCCTCCACCGCGCGCGCATCGGGGCCCGGCGGAACGTCCGGCAGGGCCTGGAGGCCGCGCGGCGTGCTCGCCAGGGCGAAGAAACGGCCGCCGCGGTGATAATGGAGCGGCCGCTGGCCGATAAAGTCCCGGGCCAGGATCAGGCGCTTCTCTCTCGCGTCCCAGAGCGCAAGGGCGAAATCGCCGACGAGCCGACCGATCGCCTCGTCCCCCCAGCGCTCGACCGCCCGCATCGCAAGGCTCGCATCGGCGAGCATCGCGCATTCGGCGCGGTCGACTCCAAGCTCTCTGGAAAGGCCCTCCCGGTCGTCGAGCCGGATGTCGGCGGCGAGCACCCAGCGGCCTCCGCCGCCAATCACCGGTCCGCGATCGTAGCGGTCCTCGGGCAGGGTGGAGAACAGGCTGCGGCCAAGCGCGATGTCGCCGCCACCCCACAGGGCCGGCGGGCTCTTGCCGTAGATCTGCTGGGCCCTCAGCATCCGCTCGACTGAGCCACGCGGTTCGTCGGCCCCGCCGAACGCCCAGAAGCCGGCCAGGGCGGTCACAGGATCAGCCGGCGCCGGCCTCGCGGCGGAGCTCGACGAGACCGTCGGCCTCGAGCTCGGTCAGGAGGTCGCCGAGCTCGGCTTCGCAGACTCCGGGATCGACGTCATATTCCTCGAGGAGCGCGTCCCTCAGCTCGGCGATCGTCCTCGGCGTCTCGATGAGGCTCCACACGCGCGTCGCGGTCGCGTTGAACCCGTAGCAGGTGCCCTTGTCGACGTGCAGGCCGACGATCTCCCCGTCCACCTCCGCTTCGAGCAGGCCGACGCACCTTTTGACAACGATATGGGAGTCCACAAATTCACCTTCGAGCATCTTTATGAAGCGCCTCATCCCCCAAGCGCGTCGCCACGGCAATCCCTATCTGAGATTGACAGTCCCGGTGGGACGCCGCTACCACAGCCTGCAAATCAGAACGGATGAAAAGCATGAGCTTCGCGAATTCTCAAGATTCCAATTGCCTTTCGTCCGCGCCGCGCCGTGACCAATGGGTCAAGCCGGCCATCAGGCGTCTTGAAGCCGGTTCCGCCGAACTTCTGAGCAGCGTCGTCGTCGACGGGGTCTCGACGAAAAGCTGAGCGCGGAGCGCTGGCGCCGGCACCGATCCTGCGCTCTCGGTAGCATCCTGATCCCTCTTCCATTCATCTGCGGCCTTAGCCCCGGCCATGGCGGTCGGGCGCTCGCCGTGACCCGCGGCCACCGACGGGGCCAGCGCCGCGCCGGCCCGTCCGGACCTCGATCAACCGCCTCGTCTTCGCGCGCTGGCGGTCAGAGAAGAAAGTCTCCCTGAGCCAGGGGCGTCGGGCTCTCGAGGGTGATGAGGAGGTCGGCGACGCCGTCGCCGTTGGTGTCCCCCTCGACGAACCACGTCCCGTTATTTTCATAAGCCCGAAGCTCGCCCGCGGAAGCCGCGCCGAACCCGCTGAACGCGTTGGCCCCCACCCAGTGAAAGGCCTGATCGCCGTCCGACAGGGTGTCGGCATCGATGCCGGCGAGGTCGATCTTGTCCGTCCCCGAGGTGAAGCCGAGGATCCGGTCCGCCGAAATCGTCGTCGAGTCCGCGGAGCTGCGATAGCGGAAGGTGTCCGCCCCTCCTCCGCCGCTGAGAGTGTCGGCGCCGAGCCCGCCGATCAGCAGATCGTCGCCGGCTCCGCCAGTGAGCGTGTCGCTCGCGGCCCCGCCCGCGATCCAGAAATAGCCGTCTGTTTCCGCTGCGCCGTTGAACTTCAGCACCTCGTTCACGGTCAGCTGGGCTGCGTCGACGATGAGCTTCTCGCCGGCCAGCACGTTGTTGTCGTGGCTGGTGAGGTCGTAGCTGAAGTCCCCGGCCACCGGCCCCCACCACGTGCTGTTCCCGGAAAGGATCGAGAGCACCTCGACGTTGGTCATCGTGTTCGCCTGGAACGTTATCGCGTTGGCGCCGGAATAATTGCCGCGCAACGCCAGCTCGTCATTGCCGCCGCCCCCATCGACCGTGTCATTGGCGCCGTAGCGGCCGCCGTCGCGGAAGAGAAAGAGGTCGGCGCCGGCGCCGCCGATCAGCGTGTCGATGCCCTTGCCGGCGCCGAAGGTGAAGGCGCCATCCGTTTCGGCCGAGCCGTCGAAGGTCACGTTCTCGCCGGCGAGCAGGTTGGTGAAGTCGATCACCAGCCGCCGTCCGGCCGCGACATTCTCGTCGACCGACTTCAGATTGTAGCTGAACAGCGCCGTCCCGTAATCGGCGAACTGGTCGTTGGAGCCCGAAACAAGCGACAGGACTTCGGTGTCGAGGAGATTGTTCACGCCCAGGGTCAACTGGGTCGAATAATCGCCGTGCAGGATGAGCTGGTCGTTGCGACCCTCGCCGCCGTCCAGATAGTCGGTCGAGTCGAGCGATCCGCCCATGTAGAAGCCGTCATTCCCGCCCGATCCGTGGGCCGTGTCGCTGCCGCCGTCTTGAAGCATGAAGACGTCGGTTCCCGAGGTGCCGCCTATGTCGTTGTCGTTGGCGTCGCCTTCGAGCCGGTCGCCGGGACCCGCGACTCCGTTGACCGTCACGATGACGGTCACCGTGTTGCCGCCCGCGACCGTATATTCGAAACTCTCTTGGTCGTAGGTGTTGGTCGCACCCGAGCTGCTGTCGGTCAGATCGTTGAACTTGCCGTTCGGGTCGTAGGTGTAGCTCCCGTCGGAATTGACTGTCAGCTTCGCGCCTGAGTTGAGGGTGATCTCGACCCCGACATTGGCAGCCGAGCCATTGACCGCGGAGATGCTGATCGTGTCTCCTTCCACGTCTGCGTCAGGGCCCGAGCCGTTGTCGGCGAACAGGCTGCCCATCTTGATCGCATTCTCGAGCGTCGAGATCTCGTCGGGCTTGGCGACCGGCGCGTCGTTTACCGCCGTCACGTCGACCGTCAGCGTGTTCGGCGTTGCGTCGGTCGCGCCGTCGTCGTCGGTCACTGCGAAGCTGATCGTGCCCAGCGCGGCTCCGTTCGCATTCTCCGCGGCGCGGAAGCTGACCTTGCCGTCCGCGAGATCCTGCGCGCTGTAGGTCCGAGGCAGGGTGACGGCGACCGGCGTTCCAGCCCCGGCCGAGCCGTCGGCGTCGTAATAGATCGAGCCGCCGCTGACGGCGCTGATCGTAACGCTCGCGAACGTTCCGTCGGGATCGGTGAAGCCGAAGTCGCTTGCGCTCAGCACGCGGAACGTGTCCTCGATCGCGGTGATCGTCTTGTCCGTCCCCGAGGGCGCATCGTTGACGTCGGTCACCGTGAGGGTCGTCGTGGCCGCAGCGCTCGTCGCCTCGCCGTCGCTGATCGTCCAGCCGATCGAGCGGCTCGATCCCGGAGCGTCGCTGGTCGATTCAAAGCCGACCTGGCGCAGCAGGCTCTGATAGACCGCCAGCGACGCCGAACCCGTCAGAGTCAGCACCCCGCTCTGCGCATTGTAGGCGATCGTGACCCCGTTCACGACGCCATTGGTCGCGCCGTTCACGGTCAGATAGTCGTAGCCGGCCAGGAAGCCCGCGCCGATCGACACGGTCGCGCTCTCGATATTGGCGTCGTCGCTGTCGCTGACGGTCAGCATTGTCGACAGAAGAGTCGGCGCGTCCTGCTCGGAATAAGAGGCCGAATTGTCGACGCCCGGATCGCCGCCGTTGAGGTCGAGCGCAGGCGCGACGTTCGGCACCGCAATGGCGAAGCGGCCGACGATGGGGTCGTGGTCGGTCGGCCGGTTGGTATTGCTGCCGAACTCGGAATTGAGGTGGACGGCGTCGAACTCCGCGACTCCCGCCAGATTCTGGGTGACGATCAGATGGTCGATCGCCTGCGAATTGCCTTCGTACTGGTAGGAATAGCGCTCCTCCGGCGCGAGCAGGCGGTGCAGGTCCGTCATCACTCCGCCGGCCTCGAGAGCGCCGACCGCGCCTTCGAAATAGAAGCCGTTGAAATCGCCGAGCACGCCGAGCTTCAGCGCCGGGTTGGTCGCCAACGTGTCGTTGACGTAGGACCGGACCGCCTGCGCCATGGCGGTGCGCGTCGCGTCGCCCGCGTTCGTCGCCGGCTGGTGGGCGCCTTCGAGGTCTTCGCTGCCGAGGCGCGAGGTGAGATGGACGTTGATCAGCTCGATGGTCTGGTTGTTGAAGATGAAGTCGGCGACCAGCGGCTTGCGGCTGCCGTTGAACGCCGAGACGTCGATCAGGTGAGCGCTGCCCGCGACGTAGGTGACGCGATCGGGATTGTAGAGATAGCCGTTGCGGATATTGCCGCCCGGCTCGCCGCCCGTGGAGCCCGCCGTCGTCGGCGCGATCTCGATATAGACGTAGTTCGGACCGCCGATCGCCTTGATCGCGTCGATCAGCTTCTGCGCCGTGACGACGCCCGAGAGGTCGGAGCCGTTGCCCGGGCCGTCGGCGTCCTGCACTTCCTGGAGGCCGATGATGTCCGGCGCCGCGAGGTTGTAGACGATATTGCCCGCGAGCAGGTCGAACTTGGCCTGGCCGTCGCCGACGTCGAGATTCTCGACGTTGTAGCTGGCGACGGTCAGGTGTCCCGCATCCTTCGCGAGGCTCGTCGTCTCCTTGGGCAGAGTGATGTCGGTGGTCGTCGAAACAGTGCCGATGACGAGCACTTCGTAGCTCGTGTTCGCGTAATTCATTATCCCGGTGACGTCGGCCAGCACGTCGCCGGTCGTGTGCGTCGGAGTGTAGGTCGGGCTCAGATTGGCGTCGTTGTCGATCTGGATCCGCTCGGGATTGTAGTCGCCCGAGGAGAGGGTGATTCCGCCGCGCGCGTTGACTCCGGTCGCTGCGGCGCCGCCCGAGGCTAGCACCCAGGTCTCGCCGAAGCTGTTAGTGTCGGAGACGACGAGCGGCGCCTTCACCGTGACGAGCATTCCCTCCATCGATTCGTAGAAGGCGAGTGCGTTTCCGAAGCCGTCGCCCGGGCCGTTCGCGGTCGGCGGAACGACCCCGCCCGCGCCGATGACGATCGCGGCGGGCAGCGGATTGCCGGTCGAGATATGCGTCGTCGTGGTGACGCTGGAGATTTCCGTCACTGAAAGCGCGTTGGTGCCGGCGACGAACTCGGTGACGGTGCCCGTCACCTCGACGAGCTCGCCGACCGTGACGGTCGGGGCCGTCGCGCCGGTGAAGACGAAGACCGCGTCCGAGGTCGCGCTGTTGCCGTCGCCGGCCGCGTCCTGGATGTAATAGCCGTTGCTGTCGACCGCCGTGACGATGCCGCGGGTGCGGACCTCCTGGCCGACGAGCGGCGACGAGTTGCCGCTGCCCTGGATGACGTAGATCGCGGTGAGGTCGTCGTTGAGGATGGTCGCCGTGCCGGCCGGATCGGCGAGCACCGCAAATCCGGTCGGATTGGAGAGCTGGAGCGAGAAGGTCTCGCGAAGCTCGGGAATCGTGTCGCCGTTGACGGTGACCGTCACCGTCTTCGAATTCTCGCCGGCGAGGAAATTGAGGGTGCCGGCGGCCGCGACATAATCGTCCCCGGCCGAGGCGGTGCCGTCGAGGGTCGCGTAATCGACGCTGAACGCGCCCGTGCCGCCGGTTCGCGTCACGGTGAAGGCGAAGCTGGTCGTGCCCGAATTCCCCTCGTCCTTGCTGACGTCGGAAACGGTGACGTAGGGCGGCGCGCCGTCGTCGTTGACGATCGTGCCGGTGGCGGCCGGGTGGGTGACGTTGCCCGACGACGGATTGGAGAGGGCGACGGTGAATGCCTCGTCGGCCTCCGGCGTCGAGTCGGCGACGATGTCGAGGGTCAGAATCTTCGAGGTCTCGCCGGGAGCGAAGCTGACCGTGCCGGCCAGCGGCGAGGAAAGGTCCGAGGCGCCCGCGCTGAAGCCGCCGCCCGCGAAGGTGACGCTGTAATCGACCGTCCCGGCCGCGCTCGAATCGCCGACGCGGGTCACGGTGAAGCTGATGGGGGTCGGCGAGGCTCCGGTGCCTTCATAAGCGGCGGCGTCGGCGATTCCGTAGCTCGGCAGGCTCCCCTGTGCGCTCGTGACGACGATGTCGTCGACGCCGACCCATTCGTCGTTGCCGGCCGCGTTGGTGGTGAGGATCCGGATCTGCAGCGTCGGCGAATAATTGGCGTCGGCCGGGAGCGTGACGTCGAGCGCCGTCACCTGCGTCGCCGTGCCGCCCGTGGTCACGTCGGCGAAATAGCCGCCGGGCGCGTTGGTCCAGGCACCGTTCGGATCGGTGCGATACTGGACCGCGACCTGCTGGGCGGCATTGTCGGCGGTGGTGTCGATGTCGCGAAGGTTGGCGGTCAGGCGGATGTCGGTGCGGCCGCTGGCGTCGAGGAAAAGGACGATGCTCGGCGCGTCGGCGGTGCCCGAGCCCTGCAGGCCGATGGTGGGATCGGCGAGGTGGAACTCGCCGACGCCGCCCGAGGTGCTGGTCGTGGCCGTGAGGTTCGCGATGACGTCTACGTCTCCCGGATTGGCGCCGGTGATGGTCCGCGGATCGACGCCGGTCGCGGCGCCGTCGGGATCGGTGTTGCCGAGATAGCCGCGGATCGAGGCGATCTTGCTCCAGTCGTCGTTGGCGGCGATGCGGCTCGTGTCGGTCCAGTTCTCGGAGAGAGGACCCGCGGCGAGCAAATGATAAGCGAGCGTGTCGTCGTTGGTGATCGTGCCGAGGCCGCTTCCGTCCAGGATCGTCGCGTTGACCGGGTTGGAGAGGCCGACGGTGAGCGTTTCGTTGGCCTCGATGGCGGTGTCGCCGACGACCGCGACGGAAACGGTCTTGGTCAGCTCGCCGGCGGCGAAGCCGACCTGGCCGCTTAGCGCCAGATAGTCGCTCCCGGCCGTCCCGGTTCCGTTCGCGGTCGCGAAATCGACGGTGACCGGATCGAGCGACACCTTGGAGAGGCTCACCGTGAAGACGAGATAGGTGATCCCGCCATTGCCCTCGACCAAGGTCGCGTCGCCGATCGAGAGGGTCGGCGGGGCATCGTCGTTGGTGATCGTCGCGGTCGCCGAGCCGTCGCCGATCGAGGCGCCGCCCGTCGCGTTTGCGAGCGCGACGGTGAAGGTCTCGTTCGGCTCGTTGGTGACGTCGCCGTTGATCGTGAAGGGCACCGAGGCGCCGGTCTGGCCCTCGAGGAAGGTGACCGTGCCGGTCAGCGGGCCGGTGACGTCCGTTCCGTCGGCGCCGCCGGCGCCGCCCGGAAGGGTGATCGTGTAATCGACGCTAACGGTGCCGGTCGCGCCGCCGACGCGGTGCAGGGCGAAGCTTCCCGAGGTCGTCCCCGAATCGCCCTCGGCGATGACGACGTCGTCGATGTTGATCGTACCAGGGCCGTCGTCGTTGGTGATGTTTCCGGTGGCGCCGCTGTTCGCGCCGATCGAGACGGTGACGGTTCCGTCGGCGTTGGTCGCGTTGGTGAGCGTGAGCGTGAAGGCCTCGGCCGATTCGACCGTGAAATCGCCCTGGACGTTGACCGTGACCGTGGCGCTCGTTTGCCCGGCCGCGATGGAGCCGCTGAACGTCGTCGGCGCGGTGCCGCCGACATAATCGGCGCCGTTCGTCGTCCCCGCCGCGATCGTGCCGGAGAAATCGAGCTGGCCGGTGGTCCCGCCGGTCCGGGTGACCGTGAAGACGTAGGCCGTGCTGCCGCTATTGCCCTCGTCGTGAGTCACCGAGACCGGGTTGAACTGAACGGTCTGCGTCTGACCTATGGGACCCGGCGTTGTGCTGGAATTTTGCGGAGCACGCGCTCCGACCGCGAAGTCGGTCGAATTGCTGTCGGTATCCTGGCTCCGCAGCGCCGCCTGCGCCGAGGAAGGAGCGGGAGCGTTCGCGCCGCCTTCTCGAAATGCGTTTGTCGCCGTTCCGTAAGCCACCGAGTCGACGATCGTCCCGGTGTTGAGGGCGCCGTTGCGGATAGCGAGTCCTCCCGCGGCAGCAGCAAACGTGCCCGTGCTCCCTGTGGTCCAGGTAAAATCGCCGGCCACGGCTCCTGCGTAGCCCGACGAATTGGTGATCAGAAGATATCCGCCCGCGGCGATCTTCGTGCCCGCCGGGAACGCGAAAACAGCGACGTCTGTCGTTCCCGCCGAGGAACGGTACACGATCCGGTAGCCTGTGAGGTCGATCTCCTGGCCGCTGATGTTCTTGATCTCGACATATTCATCGGCGGCGCTCGCACCGGCGACAGCGAATTCGTTGATCACGAGCGTCGTGCTGACCATGATGACCTGACAACCTTTCGATAAGAGCGCACCCGCCCGCCCGCGCCAAAGCGGGCGGCGCCGCTCGTCTGTTCAGCCTCAGGGCTTTTCGTGAAGGCGGCCCCCCGGCCGCGACCCGCGTCCCCCGTCGTCGCGCTTTTCCCGATGCGAATCGCGCCGTCCGGCAATGCCACAGAAGCCGGCCGCTGGGTAGCCGCAAAGCCACGCTATGGCGCCCGTGACGCTCACTTCGGCGCGCGAATTATTCGTTTTTCTTCAACGACATGACCGGCGGGAACGAACCCGCCGGCCAGCCCGTTCGGCCGAAGCGGAGCGCCCCCTAGAGCAGGAAGTCGCCGCTCGTGATCGGGTTATTGTCGGGCGTCGTGACGAGCAAAGCGAAGTCGGCGACGCCGTCGCCGTTGACGTCGCCCTGGACCAGCCATTGCTGACCGCTGACCAGCTGGAACCTCAGCTCCCCCGCCGTATTGCTGAACGCGGCGTTGCCGACGAAGCTGAACGCCTGGTCGCCGGCGAGGTTGGTGTTCGCGTCGATCCGCGACAGGTCGATCACGTCGCCGAGCTTGAAGTCGCCGATGCTATCCGGACTGGCCGCCGTCGACTCCGACACCGAGCGGTAGCGGAAGGTGTCGTTGCCGTTTCCGCCAGTGAGGGCGTCGACGCCGCCGCCCCCGATGAGCAGGTCGTTGCCTGCGCCGCCGATAAGCACGTCGTTGCCGGCGCCGCCGGCGATCCAGAAGAAGCCGTTGGTCTCGGCGCTGCCGTTGAACTGCACCGTTTCGGTCGCAGTCAGCTGCCCGGCGTCGATCACCATGCGCTGCCCGGCGGCGACGTTCGCATCGTTCGTCGTGATGTTGTAATTGAAATTCCCCTCGACATGGCCGAACCGCGCGATCTGGCCCGAGAGGAGCGAGATGACTTCGATCCCGGTCATCGCGGTGGCGCCGAACGTGACGGTGTAATTGCCGCGCAGCGCCAGCTCGTCCTGGCCGCCGCCGCCGTTGACCGAGTCGCTGGAGCCCCACTGGCCCTGGCTGTGGAAGAGGAACAGGTCCGCCCCCGCGCCGCCGGTCAGCGTGTCGGTCCCGTTGCCGCCGCCGATGGTGAAGGCGCCGTTCGTCTCGGCCGAACCGTCGAAGGTGAAGTCCTCGCCGGCCTTGAGCGCCGTCGCGTCGATCACCAGGCGCTGTCCGGCGGCGACGTTCGCATCCACCGACTTCAGATTGTAATCGTAAAGGTTGTTCGCCGTATCGCCGAACTGCGTGTTGGTCCCCGAGACCAGAGCGAGCACCTCGATATTGAGCAGGTTGTTCGCGCCGAGCGTGAGCTGGGCGCCGTAATTGCCCTGCAGGATGAGCTGGTCGTTGCTGCCGTCGCCGCCGTCCAGATAGTCGAGCGCGTCGAGCGCGCCGCCCATGTAGAAGCCGTCGCTGCCGCCGAGGCCATAGGCGGTGTCGCTGCCGCCCTGCTGGAGCATGAAGATGTCGACGTTCGGCGTGCCCGTGATCGTGTTGTTGCCGCTGTCGCCGTAGAGCAGGTCGCCCGGCCCGGCGACGCCGTTCACGGTGACGGTCACAATTGCCGTGTCGCCGCCGGTCACCGTGTAGGCGAAGCTGTCCTGAGCCGAGGTGTTGACCGCGCCGGACGTGTTGTCGGCCAGCCAGTTGAACTTGCCGTTCGGGTCGTAGGTGATGGTGCCGTCGGCGTTCAGCGTCGCCTTCGCGCCCGACGCGAGCGTGACCGTCTGGCCCGCGACGACGGCGGTGCCCTCGATCTGCGTCACCTGCGGCGCCGGCCCGTCGACGTCGGAATCGTTGGCGAGGACCGTGATGACCTTCGTCGCGTTCTCCGGGGTCGACGCATTGTCGTCGTTCGCGACCGCGGGATCGTCGACCGCCGAGATCGTTATCGTGCGGGTGTCGACGTCCTCTTCGCTGGTACCGTTCCCGGTGAGGCCTGGGTCGCTTCCGTTGTGGCCCTGGTCGTTGGTGGTGACCGTGAGCGTGTCGCTTCCGTTGTAGTTGAGGTTCGGCGTGTAGGTGAGCCCGTTCGACGCCGCGAGGGTCGCGTTGATCGCGTTCAGGGTCGCGGTGACGGTTACCGTGCCGGTATCGTCCCCGCTCACCTGCGCGTTGGTGACGCCGCCCACGACGTCGGTGCGGATGTCGAGCGTTCCGTTGGCGACGTGGAAGACGACGGTCACCAGGTCGGTCGCCGGATTGGCGTCCGGATCGGAGATCGACATTCCGCTGAGCCAGGCGTCGACAGCATCCTCGCCGGTGCCGATCGTGCCGCCGAGCGAATTGACCGGTGCGTCGTTGATCTCGGCGATCGTGACGACCGTGTGCGCGACCGCGCTGTTCGTGCTGCCGTCGTTGACTTTCCAGTCGATCGTGCGGCTGGCGCCGGCGTCGGCAGTCGAGGCGAAACCCACTTGGCGGAGCACGCCTTCGTAGGTCGCAAGCGACGCGGTGCCCGTCAGGGTCAGCACGCCGGTCGCGGCATTGTAGCTGAAGGTGATGCCGTTGATCGTTCCGGATGCGAGACCGTTGACGGTCAGCGCATCCTTGTTGGCGACGAACCCCGTGCCGACCGAGACTGTGGCGCCCTCGAGGTCGGTATCGTCGACGTCGGCGATCGTGAGGCCCGTGGCGAGAAGGACCGCGGAGGCGTTCTCGGTGTAGTTCGCCGCATTGTCGATCCCCGCGACTCCCGCGTTGAGGTCGATTTGGGGCGAAGCGTTCGCGGCGGCGATGTTCATCGTGTAGCTGTTCGTGCTGAGCGCCGTGTTGACGCCGCCGCCGGCGGTGCCGCCATCGTCCATTACGTAATAGCTGAAGCTCGGCGAGGTGCCGGCCGAGCCCGCCGGCGCGTCATAGGTGAAGTTGCCGTTGTTGAGCTGGGTCGCCGTGATGACGTCGCCGACGCTCACCGCGACGCCGTTCAGCTTCAACGTCCCGGCCGACGGCAGAGCGGCGATCTTGATACCGGCGAAGACGTTGTCGGGGTTGTCGTTCGGGTCGTCGAAGCCGGTCGCGAAGTCGGCCAGGCCGAAGACGTAGGTCGTGCCTTCGGTCGTGCCGGCGTTGCCGTTCTGCCCGGTCGGCGCGTCGTTGACCGAAGTGACGGTGACCGCGACCGTGTCCGTGTCGTTGGTGGCGGAGCCGGTGCCGGTCGCGACCACGGCGCCGAACGTGTCGGTGGCGCTGATCTGGATCGCCGCGGCGCCGTTGTAATTGGCATCGGGCGTGTATTTCGCGGTGGCAAGCGCGGTGTTGATGGCGGCGAGCGTGCCGTGGAAGGTCATCGTCGCGTCGGACGTGCCGTCGCCGCCGGTGAAGGTGAGGCCGGTGATCGTCGTCAGCGTCAGCAGGCCGTGGGTAGCGCTCAGTGTGACCTCGTAGACCCCGGCCGGCGCCAGCGTCGCGTCGACGTCGGAGATCGAGAGGCCGGTAATTGCGACGTTCGATGCGTCCTCGCCGACCGTCGCGGTGAGCGGCGCGCTGGTCGTCACCGCATCGTTGACCGCGGTCACCGTGACGGTCGCGGTGGCGGTGTCGGTATGACCCTGGCCGTCGCTGATCGTGTAGGTGAAGCTGTCCGAGCCGTTGTAATTGGCGTTCGGCGTGTAGGTGAGGACGCCGGCGCTGACGCTGACCGTCCCGTTCGCGCCGTTGGTGCCGCCCGTGATCGTCCGCGTGTCCCCATCCGGATCGGTGTCGTTCGAAAGAAGCTGCGACGTCAGGTCGTTCGCGCCCGAATCCTCGGCGACGGTGACGCTGTCGTTGACCGCGTCGGGCGCCTGGTTGCCCTTGAAGCCGAAGTCGAGCGTCAGGTTGGTGTCGGCGTCGGCGTCGCCGTCGGTGGTCGGTTCGCTGTTGTAGGCGAGCGTGATGGTCTGCGACGCGAAGGCGCCGCCCGCGATGGCGACGCCGTTGTCGTCATTGTCGATATTGTCGTCGGGATCCGTCCCGCCGGCGACCGACTGAAGCCCGAAGAGCGGCTGGCCGGAGTTGAAGTTGGATGCCCTGACGACGACGATATAGTCCCCCGGCGCGAGTCCGGCGAAGCTGTAGAGGCCGCCCGCGAGCGTCGTAGTGTTGCCGAGCAGGGCGTCGCCCGCGTCCCAGCCGCCGCTGTCGTTGGTGTCGGCGTAGATGTCGAGCATCACCCCGACCACGCCCTCGCCGCTGTCGTACAAGCCGTTGAAGTTGAGGTCGTTGAACACCCGGTTGCCGAGCGTGAGCGAGTCGAGCGTCATCGTCTCGTTGGCCGTCGCGGTGAGCGACGGGTCGTAATTCGCCGTCGACGTGTTGGCGGGATTGACGATGAACTTGTCGGTCTGGCCGTCGATCGTCGCCTGGAAATAGACGTCGACGATCTTGTTCGCCGGGATCGTCCCGACGATGACCGGGCTCAGCGCATAGCCGTTGCTGACGCCGAGGGTGCCGTCGGCTCCGGCCAGGTCGTCCGCCTGCGGAAGCCGCCGCTCGCCGGCGTTGACGTAGCCGTACATCAACTCGTCGGCCTCGGCATTCTGGTAGATGTCGTCGAGGCCGATCTGGTGGCCGAGCTCATGCATGACGACCGTCAGAAGGTCGATCCTGCCCTCGGCGCCGCCGCCGGCGGCCGCGGTCAGCGGATTGCCGGCGCCGGAGAACTCGCTGTCCTCGCCCGGCGTCGCGTCGATGAACCAGCCCTTGCCGGCGCCGTCGCTGTCGACGTTGATCACGCCCTGCGTCGAATCGCCGAGATAGATCCCGGCCATGTCGACGACGTTGATGTCGACGGCGCGCATCGCCGCGATCTGCTCCTCGCTCGCGCCCGCATCGGCCCAGCGCTGGATCGCCGCGGCGACGATGAGGTCGAGCTCGGCCTGGCTGAGAACGCCGTCGTCGACGACGGTCGGCGCCGGTCCGGGGGTCGCGCCGCCCGTCGCGGTCGATCCGCCGGCGTCGCCCGTCGAGCCGCCGTCGGTCGAGGCGGCGCCGCCGCTCTCGCCGCTCGTGTCGACCACATTGGCGTCGGGGCCCTTCTCGGCGATCGCCGGAGCGAGCGGATCGTCTATCTCCCAGCCGTTATTCGCCTGCGGCGCCTCGAGGATCGGCACGGCGAGGACGAAGGCGGTGTTCTGGATGCCCTGCGCGGTCAGAGCGTCCACCTTGGTCGCCGAGTTCGCCGCGGTGCCGTTTACTAGGACGTTGCCTTTGCCCTGCCAGTAGTTGGTCAGCGGCGTTTCGGCCGCAATGCCGTCGAAAGGTCCGCCGAAGCCGGGGACGATCACGTGCGCCGCCGCCGACACCTGGTCGATGATGATCGCGTTGCCGTAGGTCGATCCGCTATTGTCGAACCTGTTGTTCTGGAGCTCCACCCCGAGGAGTCCGATGTCGGTCGTCGTCGCGCCGCCGACCTGCAGATAGAGCGAGCCGAACAGGCCCTGGCCGTTCTGCCCCGCCGTGTTGTTGATCTCCTCGACGGTGTTGTTCTTGATCGTCGCCTCGAGACGGCCGCCGGTGCCGGGCGTTATGTTCGAGCGCAGGAAGATACCGCCGCCGATGCCGCTCGCGATGTCGCGGATCTGGTTGCCCTCGATGCGAAGCGCGTAATTCACGGTGCCGCTGGTGCCGTCGATGCCGGCGAAGATGCCCGAGCCGTTGATCATCCCGTTGGTGCCGCCGATGCCGCCAAGGGCGCCGTCGTCGGTGCCGATTATGTTGTTGAGGATCAGTCCCTTCACCGTGCCCGCGCCATTCACCATGCCGTGGATGACCGCGCCTGACCGGGCGCCCGTGAACGTGTTGCCCTGGATCGTGTAGTTGAGGTTGTAGTTGCTGCCGGTGGCGCCGACGCTGATGCCGCCGCCGAGGCTGGTCACCATCGAGTTTGCGAAGGTGTTGTTCTGGATTGTGATGGTCTGCGTGGCGCCGGTGCCGTTCATCGTCGCCTGCAGAAGGTCGCTGCGCGCGCCGTTGAAGGTGACGCCGTCGATCAGGGCCGTGACGTTCGAAGTGCCGCCATTGTCGATGACGATGCCGTCGCCGCCCGACGCGGCGTTGTTGACACCGAAGATCGACTGGTCGTTCGCGCTGTCCTTGATCGTCAGGTTCAGCGTGTTGTTGCCGTAGACGTAGATGCCGAGCGTATCCTCGACCGCGCCGCTGCTCGCGTTCGACGGGTTGAAGACGTTGCCCTGGAACAAAGCCGTGCCCTTGAGGCCCGTCGACGTGCTCTGCGTGCCGAAGCGGATCGTGCCTTCGTCCGCGCCGGCATTGTCGCCGAAATTGCCGCGGAACTCGGAATCGGTGAGCGTGAAGTTGGTCACGTTCTCGCCGCGTATGCCGAAATTGCCCGCCGTGGCGCCGGTCGCGCCGAAGATCAGGTTGGCGAGGGATACGTTCGAGACGTTCTCCAGATACATGCCGATGCCGGTCTGCACGTTGTTGTCGGTTCCGCCGACGTTCGCGATCGTGCCGCCCGAACCGGCGGTCGAGCCCGTGCCCGTGACGACGAACTGGCCGCCCGCGCCGGTATTCTTGAGGTACACGCCCGTCGTCGTGCCGCCGCCGGTGGTGCCGACGTCGTGCAGGGTCATGTTGAGGGTGACGCCGTCGACGTTGATCGCGCGCCCGCTCGTCGCGGCGATGCTGTTGTTCGCGCCGGTGACGTTGAGCGTGCCCGCGCCGATCGTGGTGCTCGTCGCGTTGACGCCGGTGCCGCTCGTCGTGTCGAGGTTGAGGTTGCCGCCCGAGAGCGTGACTGTCGCGCCGGTCCCCGCGGTGTTGGTGAAAGTCAGGCCGGCGAAGGCGCCGGTCGTCAGGGTCACGTTGCCGGTGAGGTTGATCTGACCGCCCGTGTTGTTCGTGAGCAATATGCCATTGTCCTGGCCGCCCGTGGCCGAGACGGCGCCGCTGACGGCGATCGTGCCGCTGCTGTGGTTGCTGACCTCGAGCACGTTCCCCGCCGTGGTCTTGGTAAGTCCGGCCGCGATCGTCACCGCCCCCGTCCCGCCGGAGACGAGGACGGCGTTTCCGGCCGCGGCCGCGTCGATCGTCCCGCCGTTGACGGTGACGCTGTTGTCGCTGCTGGTGACGTTGAGGCCGTTAGAGGTCGCTCCGGTCGTGGTCAGGCTGGTGATCGTGACGGTGCCGTTGCCGGCGCCGTTCACCTCGACGCCGTCCTGGCCGGCGTTCGTCACCGTGACGGTGCCGAGCGAGACGTTCGCCGTGCCGCCGCCCTGGACCCGGATCCCGTCCGCCCCGGCGCTCGTGCCGCCGGCGATGTTGACGGTGGTGATCGAGACGCTCCCAGCGCTCACCGCGTCAACATTGTTGAGGAGGATCGCGTCGCCCGCCACGATGCCGGTGCTCGACGCGCTGCTCAGCGCAATGCCGGTCGTGCCGATATTGTTGAGGTCGACGAGCTTGCCCGTCGTCGAGGCGACGGCGTTGCCTGCCCCGGATATGTTGAGCTGCCCGCCGGTTCCGGCGGCGTCGTCGGCAATGCCCGTGCCGGCGAGCGTGTTGATGGTGAGGTTGCCGCCGGTGAAGTTGACCGAGCCGCCGCTGACGCTCGCCATGCTGATGCCGCGGCCGCTGGCGGTGCCGGTGAAGTCGATGTCGGCGGCGGTCGAGACGTTGACCGAGCCACCCGACAGGCTGCCGACCGAGAAGGCGTTGCCGCTCGCCGCGTTCTGGAAGTCGATGTCGATCGCGCCGTTGGTGAGGTTGATCGTGCCCGCGCTCATCACGCTGATCGAGATGGCGTGCTGGCTGCCGGCGGTGACCAGGATCGTCTTGGTGCCGGTGAGGTTGATGTTGCCGCCGGCGATGTTCGAGAAGGAGAGGCCGGCCGTCGCGCTGCTCGCGCCCGAATTCTGGAAGATGTTGCCGGTAAAGTTGATGTCGCCGGAGCCGGCCAGGCGGTCGGCGATGCGGAGCGCCGAGCCGTTGATCGAGGTGCCGAGCGTTCCGGCATAGGTCACCGCGATGGTGCCGCCGCTGCTCGGGCCCGAGCCACCGATTAGGAAGTCGTCGCCCGAGGCGCTCTGGATGTTGCCGCCCGTCACCGTGAAGCTGCCCGAGATCAGGCCGGTGCCGCTCGACGCCGTTCCGGCGAGCTGGACGCCCTGCATGTTGGTTCCGGCGCCGGTCGAGGTCAGCGAATCGATGGTGACGTTGAGATTGCCGCCGGCGTCGATGTCGACGGCCTGGCCGGTGCCGGTGAAGCTGACGTTGGAGACGAGCAGGGTGCCGGCCGCGGTCGTCACGCTTCCGCCGTTGTCGGCCATCCCGACCACGGTTGAGCCGTTGGAATCGAAGGTCAGGCCCTTGACCGTGTTGTCGGTGGAGAGGGTGAGGATCGTGCCGGTGGTCTGCGAGATGACCGCGTTGGTCGCGACGTCGGCGCCGCCGGGGCTGCTCAGCGTGCCGCCGATGGACTTGTTGTTGGCGCTGAACGCGACGCCGTCGCCGATCAGCTTTTGGCCGGCCTCGAGGGCGATCCCGGCCGTGTAGTTGCCGCCATTGTGGTAGACGAAGATCGTCTCGTTGGCGGAATCGACGTCACCGACCGCATTCAGCGGCGTCAGGCTGGTGAAGGGGTGGAGGTAGGAGCCGTCGGCGCCGGCCGCGCTCGCGGTGTTGTCGACATACCAGACGACGTCGGTGATGTTCAGGGTGACGATTCCGGTAGAGACGCTCTGCAGGCCCTGCGCGTCGGTGATCGTATATTGGAACGACGCGGTCTGGCCGATGTCGAGGCCGGTCTGGGGCGTGAAGGTGACCGTCTGGGCGTTGTAGTCGACCGTGAAGCTGCTTCCGGCGGAGGCGCTGGTGACGTTGGTGACGGTGAGGCCGGAGTTGAGGCCGTCGGGGTCGACGTCGTTGCCGAGGAGCTGGGCGAAGGTCAGGGTGATCGGCGTGTTGCCGGTGATGTTGAAATTGTCGTCGACCGCGATCGGCGTGACCTTCACCGAACCGGGGACGACGGTGACGCCGTTCAGCGTGTCGGTCACCGAGACGTTGGTGACGGGGGTGCCGCCGTTGGTGAGGCGGATCTTGGTGAGGACTATCTCGCCCGGATCGAAGGCGCTGTCGCCGTCCAAATCGTTGAACAGCGTCGTCGAACGCGTAACCGTCAATGCCATTTTGCTAAACCCCTCAGCGCGCGCCCCGGTGCGCGCGGAGCCGCAGATGCGACTCCCTCCCACCTAAACCATGGCACAGATTGGAGAATGCGAAAAGGCGGATTGATCCGGATCAATCAAAAATATCCGGAACGGAGCCGAAAGGGTCCGCACTTACGCTAAGTCATTCTCGTAGCGCGTCTTCCTTGAGGCGGGTGATCGGCGTCAGGATGTAGTCGAGGATGGTCCGCTTGTCGCCGAGCAGCGACACGTCGGCGATCATTCCGGTGGAGATCGGCATGGCCCGGCCGTTGTGGACGAGCCCCTTCGTCCTGGTCCGCACCTGGACCATGTAGAAGCTCTCGCCGGTCTTCTCGTTCACGACCGCGTCGGGCGAGATGGCGACGACGACTCCCTCCAGCGAGCCGTAGATCGACGGGTCGTAGGCGGTGATTCCGACCTTCGCTTTCTGGCCCATGCGAACGAAGGCGATGTCCTTGGGGCGGACCAGGGTCTCGATCAGCAAAGTCTCCTCCGACGGGACCAGCTCGACCAGGGGGGCGCCCGGCCCGACGGCGCTGCCGACCGTGGTCACCAGCACCCGGTTGACGCGCCCGGCGAGCGGCGCTCGCACCTCGGTCCGGGCCACCCTCTCGGCGAGCGCCGGAAGCGTCGGCCGCCGGGCTCCGAGCTCCGCCTGCGCGGTGGCCAGCTCGGTGGCGGCGAGCGAGCGCCAGTCCTGGCGCTGCTGGGAGAGCGTCGACTGAGCCTCAGAGACGGCGGAACGGGCGCGGGAGACCGCGGCGGCGGCGGCCGTCGCCTCGCTCACCGCGATCGACCAGGCGCTCTCCGCCTGCATCAGCGACAGGCGGGGCTCGACGCCCTTCTCGACGAGCCGGCGGATCATGCGCAGCTCGTCGACCCGCGCCTCGCGCGCCGTCACCTTCGCCTGGTACATCGCCTCCGCCTCGGCGACCGCGCGGCCGGCCTGGTTGATCCGCGCCTGTCCCGCCGAGATCAGGCTCGCCAGCTCCGACATGCGCGCCGCGTGCAGGGCCTGCTCGATGCGGATCTGGTTGACCGCATTGGGATCGCCGACCGCCGGATAGGCCGGCTCGCGCCCTGCCACTTCGGCCTGCAGTCGAGCGATCTTCACCATCAGCGAATTGGCCGACGACTCGCCGCTGCCGAGTTCGGCCCCCGTCGCGGTGCGATCGAGCCGGACGAGCTCCTGCCCGGCCTTCACCACCTGTCCAACCCGGACGAGGATCGCCTCGACGACTCCCCCCTCGAGGTTGGAGATGGTCTGGAGCTGCGAATTGGCGATGACCCGCCCCTGGCCGCGCACCGTCCTGTCGAGCTCCGTGAGCGCCGCCCAGGCGAAGAAGGCGATGAAGAAGATCGCGACGACCCAGAGCAGGACGTTCGACGCCGTGCGCGGGCGAATCCGGTCGGTCAGGTCCTCGATATGGACGTGCTGGTTCATCTCAGGCCGCCGTCGCCGCCCGCGGCCGCATGATCTGCTGCATCACCTGGTCGCGCGGACCGTCCGCGACGATCTTGCCGTGGTCGACGAGGATCACGCGGCTGACCAAAGCGAGCAAGGGGGGGCGATGGGTGATCAGGACGAGGGTGCGTTCCTTCAGCTCCACCTGGAGCCGCTGCAGAAGCGCCGTCTCGGTCTGCGCGTCCATCGCGCTGGTCGGCTCGTCGAAGACGAGAATCGGCGGCTTGCCGGCCAGCGCCCGTGCCAGCGCGATCGACTGGCGCTGGCCGCCCGACAGGCCCTCGCCGCGGTCGGCGAGGCGCAGGTCGTAGCCGTTGGCGATCTGGCCCATGAAGCTGTGGGTGCCGCTGAGGTCCGCCGCCCGCAGCAGCTCCTCGTCGTCGACATGGTCGCGGCCGAGCCCGATATTCTCGCGGACGGTGCCGGTCAGGAGAACGCTCTCCTGCAGCGCCGCGCCGATGTGGCGCCTGAGGTCCGCCGGATCGAGCTGGCGGATGTCCGTCCCGTCGAGCATCACCAGCCCCTCCTCGGGCGGGTAGAGGCCGAGAAGGAGACGCGCGATGGTCGACTTGCCGGAGCCGACGCGGCCGAGCAGGGCCACCTTCTCCCCGGGCTTCACGACGAAGTTGATGCCCTCGAGCGTCTTCTCCGGCGATCCCGGATAACGGAAGCTGACGTTGCGGAACTCGATCTGCCCTTCCGGCCGGCCGAGCTTCAGCCCCTCCTTCTCGGGACCCTCGGGCGGCAGGTTCATCATCTCGTTGAGCTGGCGGTAGGCGGTCCGGGTCGCCGTCATCCGCGAGAGCAGTTGCGAGATCTGGGCGAGCGGGGCGACCGCGCGGCCGCCGAGGATCGAACAGGCGATGAGACCGCCCATGGTCAGCTCCTGCTCGGCGATCATGCCGACGCCGACGATGACGACGCCGGCATAGGAGATGGTTCCCGCCGAGGTCGCGGTGGTGATGCCGATGCTGGCGATGAGGCGCTGGCGGAGCGAGGAGCTGGCGTGATTCTCCATAGCCTTATCCCAGCGCTTCGCGAGAAGAGGCCCGGCGCCGGACGCCTTGACCGTCTCCAGCCCTCCGATCGTCTCGACGAGCACGGATTGCTTCGCCAGGCCCTCCCCCATCGCTTTAGCCGAGAGCCGGTCCATCGCCGGCTGCGTCAGCGCGCCGACGAGCACGACGAGCGGGATCATCAAAGCCGGAACGAGCACCAGCCAGCCGCCGATCAGGGCGATGACCACCAGGGTGAGGAGGATGAACGGCAGGTCGACGATCGCCGTCATCGTCGCGGAGGTGAAGAAGTCGCGCAGCGCCTCCAGCTCGCGCATCAGGCCGGTGAGCGACCCCGTCGAGCCCTTCTTGAGGTCGAGGCGGAGCTTGAGCAGCCGCTCGAACAGGGTCTCGCCCACCTCGCGGTCGATCGAGGCGCCGGCGATATCGACGAAATAGGCCCGGAGCAGCTTCAGGATGAAGTCGAAGATCACGATGATCGCAAGGCCGATCGACAGCGCGATGAGCGACGAGGTCGCGTTGTTCGGAACGACCCTGTCGTAGACCGTCATCGTGAACAGCGACGTCATCAGCCCGAAGATGTTGATCATCACCGCCGCCAGCGCGACCTTCATGTAGACGGGTCGGTTGCGGCGCATCGGATCCATCAGCCACGGAGCGAACCGCGGCTGGGGCATCTTGATCACGTCTTCGTCCCTAGCCATCCAGGCCTCCAACCCGGGCGGGGTCGATGCCGAGCGCGTCCAGCAGCCCGCCGGTGCGGGAAAGGAGAACGTAGCGCGCGGCGTCGAGCTCGCTGAGCGCCCTAATGTAGGCAGTCGCCGTCTCGAAATAAGCGTCTTCGGCCGCGACGACGTCGAACAGATTGCCGCGCGAATTGATGAACCGCTCGATCAGCACGTCGCGCGAGCGCCGGCTGGCGATGTAGCTGTCCTCCAGCGCCCGCAATTGCTCCTCGAGCGCGCGCACGTCCGACCAGGCGATCGACGCGTCGCGCGCGGCCTCGTCGCGGATTCGGGCGGCGCGGGCGTCGGCGGAGCGGACCCTTGCCTCGGCCTGAGCGACCCGGGCCTCGGTGCCGCCGAACAGGCGCTGGCGCAGTGTGACGCGCCCGCGGACGTCGTAGTCGGTGGCATTCTCGAACACGCCGTAGCGCCCCGCGTCGATTCCGACCCCGATCTGAGGCAGCCGGTCGGCCTTGGCGGCTTTCGCCTCGCGCCGGGTCGAATCGGCCAGGGCCTGGGCGGAGCGCGCTTCCGGGCCGCTCATCGCGGCGAGCTCGGCGGCTTCCTTGGTCATCGCCGGAAGCTTCGGGATCGGCGCGCGCTCGAGGCTCGGCGGCGGCGGCGATCCGATCAGCTCGGTATAGCGCGCCTCGGCATTGGCGAGGCCTCGGCGGAAGACGGCGAGACGGGTCTGGGCGGAAGCGAGATAGCTCTCCACGCGAGCCGTGTCGCCCGGGGCAGACGCACCCAGCCTGACCCGCTCCTCGACCGCAGCGCGTAACTCCTTCTGGCCCGCGACGAACGATTCGCTGAGCGCCACCAGCGCCCGGTATGCGAAGACGTCGTACCAGGCCGCGACCGACGACAAAGCGATTCGGTCGGCGCTGAGCTCCGCCTCCGCTGCCGCCGCGCGCAGCCGCGCGCCCGCGGCCAGCACGCGCTCGGCGCTCGCTCCGAAGTCGAAGATGGTCTGCTGGACGGTCAGTTGCGCGTCGGTGCGATGCGAAGGCCGCGAGCGTTCGAGAACGTTCTGCGGGTCGTTCGAGAATTCGCGCGAGATCACGCGGTAGGATGAGATGTTGAGGTCGACCGACGGGAGCCGGCGCTCGCGCGCCTCGTCGACCACCGCCTCAGCCTCGGCACTGGTCGCCCGCGCCTCCTGCGTCGCCGGGTGGTGCTGGACGGCGGCCGCGACGACGCTCCGGAAGAATTCGGGCGCCGCCTGGCTGCGCGCCAGCTGCAGGACCGGATCCTTCGACACGTCTATCGAAAGCGGGTTGGTCGAAGGCGGCGGCAGCGTGGCGCCAGGGCGCGGCTGCGCGGCCGCCGTCGCGGCCGCGACGACGGACAGCGCGCAACCCAGCGCTCCCAGGCTTCTCCACGGCATTCGCTTACCCTCTTCCCGGGTTCGAGCCCTTACTTGCCTTCGCCTTCCGGCACTAGGAAAACCTTCCTGCGCCAAGGGATTGGACGATGCGGCCGCCGCTCAGTTCGAGCAGCCGGTCGCACAAGGCGAGGCTCTCCGCACGGTGGGAAACGATGATGATGGCAGGGCGATCCGGATCGCGTGCCAGCGTCTCGAGCACGACGCGCTCGCCGGCTACGTCGATCGCGCTCGTCGCCTCGTCGAGCAGAAGGAGCCGAGGGCGGCGGATGAAGGCGCGGGCCAGGGCGATGCGCTGGCGCTCCCCTCCTGAAAGCAAGGTGCCGCGTTCGCCGACGATGGCGTCGAGACCGCCGTCGAGGCGCGCGACCAGATCTTCTGCGCCGGCCCGCCGCAGCGCCTCCCTCAGCGCCTCGTCGTCCGCGTCGGGCCGCGCCCAGAGGAGGTTGCGCCGGACGCTGTCGTGGAACAGGAACGGGTCCTGCGAGACGTAACTCACTCTCTCGCGCCAGAGGTCGAGCAGCGCCCCTTCGAGAGGCGCCCCGGCGAGCGTGATCCTGCCCGCGGCGGGACTGTAGAGGCCGACGATGAGGTCGAGGAGGGTGGTCTTGCCCGCCCCGGAAGGGCCGGTGAGACCGACGAATTCGCCGGGCTCGATCGTCAAGGTGACCCCGTTCAGCCCTGCCGCCTCGGCTCCGCCCGCGGCATGCGAGAAGGACAGATTCTCCAGGGCCAAAGCCCCCTTCGGAAGGTCCTGCCCAGAGCCGAGCGGGGCGGCCGCTTCGCTGCCGTCGGCGGCCGTCAGTTCGGCCTGCAGGGCCTTGAGTTCGCCATAGGCCGGCAGTGCGTGGAAGACGTGCTGGGCACCGGTCTGGAGCTGCGTCGCGGGACCGTTCATTCGGCCGAGGATGAAGAGGAACGCGATGGCGGCCGCGGGCGCCAGGCCAAGGACGCCGATGCCGAGCAACACCGTGAGCCCCGCCACTCCGGCCGCGACGCCCGTCAGGGCCAGCTGCGCGCCGGTGCGTTGCCGGGTGAACTGGACGCGCCGCTCCCGGCCCCGCTTCAGTGCGGCCTCGAACTCGGCGACAAAGCTTTTCTGGAGGTTCTGGCTGACCGCGAGCTTCAGCCCGCCGAGAAACTGGGTCGTGGTGACGACCAGCCCCATGTTGGAGGCAAGCACCCACTCGCCGAGGTCGCGCGAGCGCCGGACGATCGGCCGGAGCGTCAGTGCCCCGATTCCGAGGAGGACGAAGATCAGCCCCGCCAGCGCAGGCGACAGCAGGAAGGCGAGGATGAGCTGACCGGCGAGGATGGCCAGCGCCACCGTGGCCTGGAGCAGCAGGTAGACCGCGCTGGCGCACTGGTCGAGGTCGCTGCCGAGCACATGGGTCACTCGCCCGTGGCGGAGGCGGACCAGCCGGTCCCAGCGGCTGCGCGCGAGCAGGCGAACGAGGCGGAGGCGCTGGTCCTGGATGAAGTCGATCTGGAGCCGTGCCATGGCCGTGTCGCGGGTCAGGATGAGCCAGGCCCGCACCGCGAAGAGGAGAGCGAAGAGGCCGAGCAGAAAGGATATGCGCCCGAAGCGCGAGGCGCTCGGCGACAAAGCGAGGACTGATGCGGTGAACCGGCCGAGCCAGCTGCCCGCGGGCGCCTCGCCGATGACGATGCCGAGAAGCGGCACCAGGAGGAGGATGCCGAAGCCCTCGACGAGGGAGCCGGCGACGAGAAGAAAGAGGATCTTCGGCCAGCCCCGCCCCGCGAAGGCGAAGATGTCCGCCGCGAAGCGCAGCAGCGGCGCCGCCAGCCCCTCCTCACGACCGGTGCGAGAGGGACCGACGCGAGAGGGGGCGTCGGTCAAGCGGCCTCCGGCGGGAAGCGCGCGACGCAGGCGAAATTCGGCGCCTCCTCGCCGCCGATCACGGTGTCCTCGCCGACATCGACCCAGACGTGGGCCTGAAGCCCCTTGTCGGGCAAGTCGGCGACGCCGTAACGCATCACCGAGGCGATGCCGCGGCGCCGCAGCATGAGATGAACGGCCAGTCCGCGCTGAAAGCAAACCGCCCGCCACGGCACCCGCCGCGCCCAGGCTTCGACAGCCCAGCGGACGCGGCGGACCTTCGCAGCGTCATTTCGGGCCGCCGGCCGCCCTCCCGTCGAGGCCCAGGCCGCGACGCGCCGGAAGGAGAGCAGCTTGATCGCCGCCGACCCGAGCGCGAGCGTCAGGCCCGCCTCGGCCAGCGCCGCCCAATCGGCGGGGCGCAGGCGGGCGAGGCGCGATGCGGGGGCTCGGGCGGACATGGCGCGCCGGTTACAGGATCGCCGCCGCGCGATGCAAATCGAGGCGCTTTCCGCGGCTCCTTCTGTTCCCGCGCCGCGAGCTGCCGGCGTCGGTTCCGCTCCCTCCCGACATCCGATCTCAGATCACTGATCCGGCTCGCCGTGCCCGCGCCGCCCTTCGAAGAGGTCCAGATTCCCGTGCCTCTGATCGAACGCGACATGCTTGCGCCGCCGCCGGCGCGCCCAGGCCCCCCACACGCTGGGCAGAATCACGAAGCCTGCGACGCTTCCGAAGATGAGGACGACGAGCATGATCGCAGGTAAGTTCATTTGTGGACCCTCAGGCGGCCGGACCGGCGCCGGACGCTAGGTGCGCCATTGCGGGCGCCAGGGCAAGGCGCGCTCGATGGAGAGGCCGGCGCGCTCACACGGGAGCAATGGGCCCGGTGTCCGGCGGCTTCCCATTTGACATCGAAGGGCTTGTCGCCACGTGCAGCCTCCGCCACGTCTCTGCCGATGGAGATCGTGGTCGCGGACATCGGCGGAACGCACGCGCGTTTTGCTGTTGCGAGTCTCGACGGGTGCCGAGTGGCGGGCGTAAGCGATTCGACCACCGTCAGGGTGGCGGACCATGAGGATTTCGAAGCGGCGTGGCGCGCCTACGCGGCCATATCGCCCTATCCCCTGCCCCGAGCGGCCTCGATCGCCGTAGCCGGGCCGGTCGACGGGGACGAAGTAAGGCTGACCAACGGGGCGTGGGTGATCCGCCCGGCGTCGCTCGAGCAGGAGCTTGGCATCGACCGCCCTCTGATCATCAACGACTTCGCCGCCATCGCTCACGCCGTCGCCGTCCTCCCCGATGAGCACTTCAAGCACGTCGCCGGCCCCGGTCAGGAGCTGTCCGACAAACGCGTGATCAGCGTCATAGGGCCGGGCACGGGCCTTGGCGCAGCGATGGTGGTGAGGCACGCGGCCGGGTACGAGATCGTTCCGACCGAAGGCGGTCATATCGCGTTCGCGCCGCTCGACCCGGCCGAGGATGTGATGCTCGACCGGCTGCGCAAGGAATATGGACGGGTATCCGTCGAGCGCATTGTATCGGCGAGCGGGTTGCGAGCCATGACAGACGGGGCACCGGCGGACACGGAGGCGCTGTGGAAGTCCGCTCTTTCCGGCGCGCACGCCACCGCTCTGGAGCGCTATTTCCTCAGCCTCGGGTCGGTCGCCGGCGATCTCGCCCTTGCGCAGGGCGCCGAAGCGGTGGTGCTGGCGGGGGGCCAAGGGCAGAGGATCGCGGACCGCTTGCCGGCGTCCGGCTTCCACGACCGCTTCGTGGCGAAGGGCCGCTTTCGCCGACGGATGGAGGCCATGCCGGTAAAGCTCGTCGCGCACCCCGAGCCCGGGCTCTATGGGGCCGCCGCGGCGTTCGCGCGCGCTGCAGAGTCAAAGGGGACGCGTTGAATGGGAAACCCGACAAGCGTGTGGCCGATAGGCGCCACTTTGGGCGAGGGACCGGTGTGGGTCGAGCGCGACGACGCGCTCTGGTTTACCGACATCAAACAGCGCAAGATCCATCGCTTCGACCCCGCATCGGGTGGCCGCCGGACCTGGAGCGCCCCGAGCGAGGTCGGTTTCCTTCTCCCCGCGGGATCGGGCGGCTTCGTCGCCGGGCTGGAAAACGGGCTGTACCATTTCGACGAACGGACCGGCGCTTTCTCCCTGATCGCCGAAGTCGAGCCCGAACTGCCCGGCAACCGCCTCAATGACGGAGTCACCGATCCATTCGGTCGCTTATGGTTTGGAACGATGGACAATGGCGAGACCTCGGCCTCGGGAAGCTTCTACCGCTTCGAGGGCGGTCGGGTCATCCCCACCGGGCTCCGCGGAATCGCGATCACCAACGGCCCGGCGCTGTCGCCGGACGGCCGCATTCTCTACTGGGTCGATACCCTGGCCAACACGATCGGCGCCTGTCACGTCGCGAGCGACGGCACCCTCGGGCCGAGCCGCGAATTTCTCCGCCTCGACCCGTCGAGCGGTCATATCGACGGCCCGTCCGTGGACTCCGAAGGCTGCCTCTGGATCGGACTGTTCGGAGGTTGGGAGGCGCGCCGCTACTCGCCCGGGGGGGAATTGGTCCGGTCGGTGCGCTTCCCGACCGCAAACATCACCAAGGTCGTGTTCGGTGGCCGGGATAGGCGGACCGGCTACGCGACCACCGCCCGTCACCTGCTGCGACCGGAGCAGCTCGAGTCCCAGCCTGAAGCAGGCGATCTCTTCGAATTTGCCGCCCAAGTGCCGGGAATCCCATGCACTCCCGTCGCTCTCGAGCCGGCTGCCTGATTACGATGGGCCGGCTCCGCGACCCGAGCGGGCATAGAGGCCGAAGACGGCGCCGACGAATCCGCCCGCCGTCGTCCGGATCGTCACGCCGTTCCCGCCTCCAGCTCGCGCAGGCTCCGGCCGCGGGTTTCGCGGCCCGCATAGGCGATGAGCACCCCTGACAGGATCAGCGGGGGCAGCAACGCCAGCGCCCCTCCGGTCAGAGTGGGGATGAGGCCGACGAGGGCGAAGCTCTGCACGGCGACTCCGCCGAACTTGCTGCTCCCGGCGACCAGGCCCGTCGCGCGGCCGCGAATGCCGAGCGGGTAATTCTCGGCCGCATAGGGGAGCAGCACGGCGATCATGCCGTTCGAGCCGACGATGAGCATTGCGATGATGCCGATGACGAGGATTTCGGAGCGGAGCAGGCTTCCGGGGAGAAGGGCGCCCACCAGGCCGGTGAGGGTGAGCAGGATCGTTGCGACCAAGGTCCATTTGCTGCTCAGCCGCGCATAGGCCCAGGCCGCGAGCATGATTGTCGGCAGCGCGACGAGCGCAGACTTGGCGAGGATTCCGCTCGCCAGCGCGGAGCTGTAGCCCCGCGCCTGGAGGTCAGAGGGAAGCCAGAGGAGCAGGCCGAAATTGATGAAGCTCCAGGACAGGGCGGTCACCACGAGGGCGAGCGTGAGCTTCCCGTGCCGCTGAGCGGCGGTCTGCGCATCGGGCGGCACGGGCTCGCGAGCCTTCGGCGCGATGCCGTATTTGCGTCGCATGTCGGCAAGTTCCGCATCCCGTCCCTGCTCGGCAAGGAAGCGCGGCGATTCCGGGATGAATCGGGCGAAGAGAAGGAGCAGGATACCGGTCGGGAATCCTTGCAGCCAGAGCACCCGCCATCCGAAGATCGGCTCGAAGGCGTGGGCGGCGGTGCTCGCGGCGAGATAGCCGCCGATGAGCCCGGTGCCGCCGACCAGCACGAGGACCCAGGAGCGGTGCCTGGGCGGCATCACCTCCGCGAGGAGGGTGTAGACGACCGGCAGCATCCCGCCCGCCGAGGAGCCCATCAGGAAGCACATGACGAGATTGAGCTCGAAACGCGGCATCGCGCCGCAGATCGAGGTCGCGACGAAGAGGATCGTGGAAAGGAGGATCGACACCCGCCGGCCGTAGACGTCGGCGAGCCAGCCCCAGACGAACGACCCCACCGTCGTCCCTACGAGCGCGGAGAATGGGAAGAGGGCCACGGTCGACGCCGAGATCCCATATTCCGAGCGCATGCCCGGAAGCACGAAGCCGAGGGTCGCAGGCTTCATGACGTCGATGACCAGCCCCAGGATCAGCACGGCGATGACGCCGGCGTGCCAGATCCCGAGCCGGGTCGAATCCGGCGCCTCGTAGCTGGTGACGGCGTGGGTGCCGTGCCTTGCCCGCTCTTTCGGCAGCGCGCCATAGACGGCCGCGGGGACGCCGAGGACGATCAGCGCCATCCCCGCCCACATCTCCGGGTCCATCGGCATGCCGTAGAGGCGATTCCCCATGCGGTGCGCCATGGCGAGCATGGGAAGGTGCATCAGCACGCCGGCCCCTATCGCGATGCACGCGCCCCAGAAGATGGGTGCCCGCTCACCAACGATCGACGCACGCGGCGTGCGGCTGGCCTGCATCGGAATCCTCCCCGCGGCTCCTCTACTCCGCTGGGTCGTGGGGCGGTAGGGACGAACGGCACCGCGACGTCCATATTGCGCGGCTCCGATCGATTAGCCACCTTTAGTGCGGCGCCTCGACCGTCGTTTTGCACGAGAAGACATTTGGGTTCGACCCGGCGGGCCGCTTCGCATATTCCGGAAGGGTCGCCGGGGACGGCGGCGCGCGTTTTCGTTGGGGGGTGTCATATGAAGTTCAGGGACCAGCTCGTCATTGTCGCCCTCGCCGCGTCGGCAGTTCCCGCCGCGGCGACGGCGCAGCAGGCCGACAAACCTCTGGGGCGCGACAAGTCGGTCGGCTTTTCGATCACCAGCGGCGTCGATTTCTCCGTCGGGAGTTATGGCGGCCCGGCCGATACCAAGATCCTCGTCGCCCCGCTCAGCTTTCGCGGCTCGACGGGATCGCTGCGCTTCAGCGCCACCCTGCCCTATCTGCGCATCGACAGCCCCGCGAACATCGTCGGCGGCGGCGAGCAGGGCCCGATCATCATCGATCCGAACGGATCGGCGCCGCGCACGGTGCGTGAGGGCCTGGGCGATCTGAGCCTGGCAGTGACCTACGCGCTCCCCAAGGAGAATCTGGCAGGTTTCGAGATCGACCTCACCGGTCGGGTCAAGCTCCCCACCGCGTCGCACCGGGAGGGCCTCAGCACGGGCAAGACCGACTTTGGCGCGAGCGTGGACATATCGCGGACGATCGGCACGGCGACCCCCTTCGTCACGCTTGGCTATCGGGTTCCCGGCGACCTCGCCGGATTCGATCTCAAGAACACGGTGTCCGCATCGATCGGCAGCGGCTTCACTCTCGGATCGGTCGCGGCCATCGCCTCGTACGATTATTCGAGCGCCACGAGCGCCCTCAGCGAGGATTCCCATAGCCTCTTCGCGGCGCTGGCGGCCCCTCTATCGAAGCGCCTGACATTGACAGGCTACGGCATCGCGGGCCTCAGCAACGGCGCCCCGGATTATGGCGTGGGCCTGCTCGTAACCGCCAAAGTATTTTGAGGCTTTTGGGAGCCCCGGACGGCGCGCCTGCCGTGCGCTCAGCCGCCCCCGCCCGGCTTCGGCAAGGCCCGGATCGCGTCGCGCAGGTCCTTCACGGCGTCTCGCACGGTCGCCGGATCGCCTTTGGCGTCTCGAAGGATCGGGATCTCTTCCTTTATGATAGCGCGAATGTCCTGTGCGCGCGCCAGGGCCGCCGCGGCCTTCGCGTCATTCCCGTTCGCTCGGGCCTGCGCGGCAGCAGCCTGAGCCCGCGCAGCGGCGGCACGCGCCTGCGCGATAGCGTCGGCGGCAGGTCGGGCGACGACGGGGGTGGCGCTGCTCAGCAGCAAGGCGGCCACAACGAGCTTTCGTACCTTCACCTCAGCCTCCGTGTGTGATTGTGGAGCTGAGCTCGTTGTGCGCTACTCCGTGGGGTCAATCAAGGAGTCCGCCGGACGCTGCGTGCGGTCGCCCACCGGGGTGCGTCCACGGCGCTCGCGGTCGTTCTCCTGAAGGAGAGGGGTAACACCACCCCGGCGGGTCGCGGCGACGACCCCGGTTCCTTCGTCGCTCCCGCAAAGCCGGCGCGGGCGAGCAGAACCGCCGCTTCGGCGATGTTGCGGACCTCGAGCTTGGCGATCAGATTGGCGCGATGCATCTCGACGGTGCGGACGCTTATCCCCAGGGCATAGGCGACGTTCTTGTTGCTTTCGCCCCTCAGGAGAGCGGAAGCGACGTCGCGCTCGCGGGCGGTGAGCCGGGCGGCCCGTTCGCGCGCCGCCTCGGTGAGGCGGCGGTCGACGAAGGAACGGTCGAGGCGGTCGCGGGCCGCGATGAAGGCCGCGTCGAAGAGATGCGGATCCAGCGGCATTTCCAGGAAGTCCAGAGCGCCGCGGCGCATCGTCGCCACGGCGGTCGCGACATCCGCGTGGCCGCCATAGGCGATGACGGGCCAGTCGGTGCTGCGCCCGGTGAGGCGATCGAGCAACGCCAACGGGTCCCCGACGAGGCTGTCGAACGATAGAAGCACGATCGAGGGCCGCAGCTGGCCGGCGAGGTCCGAAAGCTCGGCCGCCCCCCCGAACGGCCAGGCTTCGATGCCGCGTTCGGCGAGCCAGCGCGACATGAGACCGCGCGACGCCTTGTCCGCATCGACGAGGTAGAGTGAAGCGGTATCGAGCAACGTCTCTCCTTCCGGCCCCACCGGTAAGAACGGCAGACGTGCCCCGATTCATCCCGTGGGAGGAAACTTTCCTGACAGACGCCGCCTTACTTGCGGATTCGGCACCGCGCGCAGACGAGTCCCCGACCGTAGACGCTGTCCGGTCCACGCGGGCCGAGGTCCACGGCCTCCCGATCGAGCGCGGCAAGCGGCTGGGGGTTGCCGCGCGCGGCCGCGGAGAGACGCCCGGCCACCAGCGGCACCGCGTAGGAAGTGCCGCGCACCGGTGTGACGCCGCCGAACGCGCTCGCGGCGACCATGTCGGCCGCCGGCGCGGCATAATCGATGCGCGGCCCGCGCCCGGCTTCGATCAGCACTCGATTGCGGCCGTCAACGCCGGTCACGGCCACCACGCCCGGATAGGCCGCCGGGTAGGAAGCGCGGGCGGCAGGGCCGCCATTGCCGACGGGCGCGACGACGAAGACACCCTGCTGCCGCGCCTTCAGGATCGCCTTGGCGACGAGCGAATTGGGCGGGCCGGCGAGCGGTATGGCGACTACGGGAACATGGCGGCTGACCATCCAGCCGAGCGCGCGCACCAGCGCCATGGCGTTGCCGCCGGCCGGATCGCGGCCGTAGACGTCCGCGACGAGGATCGGCGACCCCGGCGCGGCGCCGCGCAGCCGGCCCTCGCCGATCGCCAGCGACGCGACCGCTGTGGCATGGCCGCTCACCGCCGGCGCGCCGAACGCGAAGCCGCGATGCTCGACCGGGGCCCGCACCGCCGGATGGCGCGCGACGCCGCCGTCGATGATGCCGAGCTGAGCGCTGCGGACGGCGCCTTGGGCGAGAGTCGCGCTCGAGGGCGCCGGGCCCGACACGCCGCTCTGGATATGGATGTGGTTGGCGACGAACTCGGCGCCGGGCGCGACCCTCGCCAGCCTTGCGATCGCCGCATCGACCGACATGCCGGGCGGCGTGCGCAAGGTTACGAAGTGCATGCCCAGGCCTTCCACCGTTTCCTGGGACACCACGCTGAAGCCCGCTTTCTTCGCCGCGGCGAGCGCCCTTGGCGAAATCTCGATGCCGACGACCTGGGCGCGGACGGCGGGGCCGAGGCGGGTGGGCTCGAGGTCGCGCGGATAGAGGCGCAGCATCTGGGTGAATCGCTGGACCTGAGAATCGGCGAGCGCCTGCTCGGTCGCGGCGACGGCGGCGGGGCTGCGCTCCTGCGCGCCGCGGCGCCCGGCCTGGTGGCCTTGGGGAGGCTTCGCCTGGGCCGCCTGCGAACGCTCCTTGCCTCGGCCGCGCGGCGCGGCGGCGGAATTGCCGCCATTGTCGCCATGGCCCTTCTTCGCGCGCCTTTTCTTGTCGTCCTCGGCTTGCGGCCCTCGCGGCGTTTTCTCGACGGGATGGGCACGGCCGTTCGAGGCGAGCTCGGCACGGTCCTGGCCGCGCTGGGCCTGCTCCGGGGTGGTACCGGCCCGCGACGAGGCTTGGGCGCCGCGGTCGGAGGCTTGGCCGGCCATGCTGCCGCGCTGTTGCGCGACCGCGCTCCGCTCCTGCGCGGCCGCCGCCGTCCTGTCGGCTCTGGCGGCGACCGAGTCCGCCATGCCGCCCTTGCGCTGCGCCGCTTCCGCGGCTCGCTCGGCCGCGTTCGCCTGCTGGGCCGCGCGCTCCACGGCGCCCTGCGCCGCGTCGACGCGCTGGTTGACCGCCTCGGCGCGCTCGACGGCCTTTTCCGCTTTCTCGGCAGCCTTCTGCGCCTGCTGCTGACCGCGCTGCGCCGCGGCGACCGCGCGCTCGACCTTGTCCACGGGCAGGGGAAGGGACTGGCCCCATACCGCGCAGGACAGGGACAACAGCGCCGCGGCGCCCAACCAGCGATCTACATGCCGCAGCGCCATCAGCCCGTCCTCTGTCTCAACGGCCGCTCCAACCCTTATCCCGGGCCGCGCGTTCCGCCTTAGCCTCGAACGGCCCCCCGACCATCATCTTCTCCGCCGCCTCCATCACCGAGGCGGAGCCGCTGCCGGCCTGGCGATATTCGCCGCCCCTCGGGGCCGAGCGCGCCGAGGCGACGACTTGCCATCCGCTGCCGCCGCGGCAGGCGAGGCCCGCCGTCGCATCGGCCTCGAAGGTGCGGCAGAGTCTCCCGTCGCGCGCCGCGAAGCTGATGCCGATCAGGATCGGAGCATCGCCGGTCTGGGTCGAGGCAAGCTGGGTATCCAGCGCCGCAGCCAGGATCCCCCCCGCCACCGGCTCCCTCGCGTCCGGCGCATCGCTGCGCGTGGAGAACAGGTTCAAGGCGACGACCGCGAGCGCGAGGCTCGCGGCGATCGCGGCGGCCGCCGGCCAGCCGGGCCGGTGCGGCGAGCGGCGGGGCCCGGAAAGAGGCACGACGTTGGTCTCGAGCATGGCGCGCAGGCGATCGGGCACAGGCTCCTCGACGATCGCGTCGTAGCGCCGCGCCAGCTTCTCCTTCAGCCGCCGCTGGGCCTCGGCCTCGGCGCGCAGCGCCTCGTCCTCGGCCAAGGCGCGCGCCACCCTGTCTTCCTCCAGGACCGACAGCTCGCCGTCGAGATGGGCCATCAATTGCTCTTCGCGGATACTCATCATGCCGCCTCCAGCGTGCGGGCGAGCGCCTGGCGCCCGCGAGTGAGGCGCGAGGTCAAGGTGCCGACCGGAACGTCGAGCATCTCCGCCGCCTCGCGGTAACTAAGCCCCTCGACCAGGACGAGGGCCACTGCCTCGCGCTGCTCGACAGGAAGGGCATTCATCGCGCGGTCGATGGCATCGGCGTCGGCGGCGCGCTCGGCTTCGCTCGCCGTCGCGGCCGGCATGACCGCGCGAACGTCCTCCGAGCCGAGAGCCGCCGCGCGGCGAGCGCGGCTGCGCACCTCGTCGATCCAGCAATTGCGCATGATCTTCATCATCCACGAATCCATTCTCGTGCCCTTCTGCCACTGGGCGCGCGCCTTGAGGGCGCGCTCCAGCGCCAGCTGGGTCAGGTCGTCCGCGTCGGCCGCGTCCCGTGCCAGCGAGCGGGCGAAGCGGCGCAGCCTTGGCAGCAGCGTCAGCAACTCGCGCTCGAATGCCTCCAAGGCGCGGTCTCCAGACCTGGGGTAACAACGATTCGCCCGCCCCGTTTAATCCTTGCGCGAGAAAAGTTTAGCCTGTTCGTTTCAGCGACGTTCCGACCGGGAGGCCGAAGGGGCCGGGACGCCGTCGGTCGGCCTCCCGGCCCCGCCCTCGATACGCGACAAGAGGGATCGCCCGGCGGGTGACTCCCTTCAAACGACGGCGGACCCGGCTTTAATCCCGGTTTTTCCGATTTTTTATGGCTGGGACGTCCGTGGCGGAGCGGGAGGGATTCGAACCCTCGATACGGTTTTGCCGTATACTCACTTTCCAGGCGAGCGCCTTCGACCACTCGGCCACCGCTCCGCATGCTCTGGAAGCGCGCCCCTCTAGAGGCGCGGCCGGTTCAGGGCAAGCCGCCGTCGGCAAGCGCGTCAATCGCCCGGGCGAGCGCGAAATCCTCCTCGGTGACCGCCTTTTCGCTGTGCGTCGAAAGAGCGATGTCGACGCGGTTCCAGCAGTTCGACCAGTCGGGATGGTGGTCTGCCTTCTCCGCAAGCAGGGCGACGCGGGTCATGAAGGCGAAGGCCTCGCCGAAATCGGCGAAGCGGAAGCCGCGGCGGAGCGCCGGGGCCTCCGCGTCGTAGCGCCAGCCGGCCAGCCGCTCGAGCGCTTCCTCCCTTTCCCCGTCCGTCATTGTCTCGACCCTCCTTCGCCCTCTATGTGCGACGGGCGATGAGCGAGGGTCAAATGCTGGCGCCGACCGCGGCCGAGATAGAGCGCCTCGCCGAGGCGACGATCGCGCGCATGCCGGAAACGTTCCGGCGCCACCTCCGCGGCGTGGTACTCCGGGTCGACGATTTCGCCGAAGACGCTGTGCTCGACGAGCTCGGCATCGAAGACCCGTTCGATCTGACCGGCCTCTACACGGGCCGACCGATGGGCGAGCAATCGTCGCTGCTCTCGGGCGAGCTGCCGGCGATGATCCATCTCTACCGCCGTCCCCTCCTCGACGAGTGGGTCGATACGGGCGTGAGCCTCGACGCCCTGATTACCCACGTCATCGTCCACGAGGTCGGCCACCATTTCGGCTTCTCCGACGCGGACATGCACGCCATCGAGGATGCCGCCGGGTGACGGCAGGCCCGCGGCTCAGGATGGCGGGCGTCGCCTGTCTGCGCGGCGGGCGACTGCTGTTCGAGGGGCTCGATCTATGCATCGAAGCCGGAGCGGCCGCCGTCGTCACCGGTCCGAACGGCGTCGGCAAGTCGAGCCTGCTCCGCCTCGCCGCCGGGCTGCTCCGGCCCGCCGCAGGCTCCGTAACGCGAGATCGGGCCGCGCTCGCCGACGACAATATCGCCCTCGATCCGCGCCTGACCCTCGAACAAGCCCTCGCTTTCTGGGCGCGGCTCGACGGGAGCTCCGGCCGGACGGCCACCGCCGCCCTCGGCCTCTCCGCCCTGCGGCAGGTTCGGGTGCACATGCTCTCGGCCGGCCAGCGCCGCCGCGCCGCGCTCGCGCGCGTCGCCGCGAGCGGGGCTCCGCTCTGGCTCCTCGACGAGCCCGCCAACGGCCTGGACGAGGAGGGGCGGGAACAGCTCGCGGCGCTGATGGCGGGTCACCTTTCCGAAGGGGGCGCCATCCTCGCCGCATCCCATCAGCCGCTCGGGCTCGCCGCGGCGGCGGAAGTCGTGCTCGGGTGAGCGCACTGGTCCTTCGCGAGCTGCGCCTGGCCTGGACGGGGGGCGCGGCGCTTCTTCCGCTTGCGTTCTTCCTGCTCGTCGCGACCCTGTTTCCGTTCGCGGTCGGACCCGACGCGCCCCTGCTTGCCCGCACTGGCGGCGGCGCGTTGTGGATGGCCGCGCTGCTCGCCGCTTTGCTTCCGGTCGACCGCCTCGTGGAGCCCGACCGCGCGGCCGGTTTCGTCGATCAGCTCACCGTCCGCGGCATCGGCGAGGAGACGGTGGCGGCCGCCAAGCTCATCGGCCACTGGCTGAGCTTCGGGCCGCCGCTGATGCTGGCCGCGCTCCCGGGCGCCGCGCTCCTCAAGCTGCCGGCCGACGTGCTGTGGCGCCTCGAGGTCGGCCTCCTCGCGGGAACGCCGGGTCTCGCGGCCCTGGGCCTGATCGTCGCCGCCCTGACGTCCGGCCTGCGCGCGACCGCGGCGCTGGCGGGGCTGCTGCTCCTGCCCCTGGCCGTGCCGCTGATCGTGTTCGGCGCCGGAATGGTGGCCCCGGGCGGCAATGCCGGCGCGCTGAAGCTGCTCGCCGCCGCTTCCCTCATCCTTGTCGCCCTTGCGCCCTTCGCCGCCGGCGCCGCGATCCGCGCTGCCCGCGACTAGCGCGACCAACGGGCGAAGATCGCCGTCGGGAGGAGAAGCCCGCGCGCTTCCTCGTGGACGGCCATGTCGCCGCATTCGACGCTGCCGCCGAGATCGCCGAGCGCCTGGCGAAGCAGCTCGCCGATCGCGAGCGCCGACATCCTCACGGCATAAACGGTGAGGACGAGGAAGCGGCTCTCCGCGTCGAGCAGGCGGCGGCAATCGGCGACCAAGGCCGGAAGCCCCTCTTCCAGCTTCCAGATCTCGCCGGCCGGGCCGCGGCCGTATTTGGGTGGATCGAGGATGATGCCGTCGTAACGCCGCCCGCGCCGCACCTCGCGCGCGACGAACTTGCCCGCATCGTCCACCAGCCATCGGACCGGCCGGTCGTCCATGCCCGACAGGCGCGCATTCTCCTTCGCCGCCTCGACCGACTTCTTCGAAGCATCGACATGGGTCATGCGTGCGCCCGCGGCGGCCATCGCCAGGGTTCCGACGCCGGTATAGCCGAACAGGTTCAACCCCTCGCTTCCCCCGCCGAGGCGCTCGCGCATCCATGCCCATTGCGGCGCCATGTCCGGGAAGAAGGCGAGATGGCGGAACGGAGTCGCCAAGGCGCGGAAGCGCAGCTCCTCCCACGCCAATTCCCAGCCCTCCGCCGGCACCGGCCGGTCGAACCTCCACCGTCCTCCGCCGTCCTCGTCGGACCCTGGGACGAACTCGCCGTCCGCTTCCCATTCGGATCGGGCAGGCATCCAGAGGGCCTGCGCCTCAGGCCGAATGAAGTGGTAGGGCCCGTAGCGCTCGAGCTTGCGGCCGCCGCCGCTGTCGACGAGGCCGTAATCGGCCCACGGCTCGGCGACGAGGGTGGCGAGCCTCACGCCGCCCGGACGGCCGGGAAGCCGATCGTCGCCCGCGCCCGCGGCCCGGAGAGCATTTTCGCCCCGGCCGCGCGGACCTGCTCGAGCGTCACCGCCTCGAGCTCGGCGACCACCTCGGCCGGCTCGACCAGGCGGCCGTGGACGGCGAGCTGGCGGGCCACGTAATGCGACTGTCCCCATGGACTTTCGAGCGACATCAGCAGAGCGGCGCGCGCCTGCGTCCGCACCCGGTCCACCTCGCGCTGCGTTGCCTCGTCCACCGCTCCGCCGACGATCTCCTCGATCAGCTGCGCCGCGGCGGCCGACTTCGCGCGCGCCGTCGCCGCATAGACGTAAAAGAGGCCCGCGTCGGAATAAGGCTGGAGCTGCGAATAGACCGAATAAGCGAGACCCCTATCCTCGCGCACCTGCTGGAAGAGGCGCGACGACATGCCGCCGCCGACCAGGTCGCAGAACAGGCGAGCGGCGTAATAATCCGGGTCGAGCTGGGCCGGAGCAGGGAACCCCAAAGCGAGATGCGCCTGGTCGGCAGCACCGCGGCCCACCCGGGTGCCGCCTGTGAACCGGCCTTCCACGCCAGGCTCGAGGCCGCCTTCGGGCACGTCCTCGAAGTGACGCTCTGCGAGCTCGACGAGGCGATTGTGATCGACCTTGCCGGCGGCGACGAGGACGAGACTGCCCGCCCGGAACCGCTCCTCGCGCCAGGCCCGGAGGTCGGCGCCCTTGATGGCCTCGATCGTCCTCTCCTCCCCGAGAACCGGCCGCCCCAGCGGCTGGTCGGCGAAGGCTGCGGACCAGAGATCGTCGAAGATGATGTCGGACGGGGTGTCGCGCGCCTCGCCGAGCTCCTGCAGCACCACGCCCTTCTCACGATCGAGGTCGCCGGCGTCGAGATGGGGACGGAGGATGAGGTCGGCGATCAGCTCCACGCCGAGCGGCAGATGCTCGGCGAGGATCGAGGCGGTAAAGTTCGTTCCGTCGCGGTCCGTGCAGGCATTGAGGTCTCCGCCGACGTCCTCGATCGCTTCGCTGATCTCGCGCGCCGAGCGGCCTCCCGCCCCCTTGAAGACCATATGTTCGAACAGATGGGCGATGCCGTTGACGCGCTGCGGCTCGTGGCGCGAGCCCGCCTCCGCATAGAGGCCGACGGCGGCGGTCTCGAGGCCCGGCATCGCGCGGCTGGCGACCTTGAGGCCGCTGGGGAGGATGGTGAGCTGCATCGGGAGCGGAAGTAGGGCCTCAGGCCTCGGGCGGCAATCGCCCGGCCGAGCGCCGACGGAGCGCCAGGACGTAGATCACGGCGGCCGCCAGCGCGAAGAAGAACCACTGGAAGGCGTAGAAGAGGCTGTTGTTCGGGACGTCGGCCTCGGGCGGTGAGCTAGCCTCGAGACCGGGCGCGGCTCGCGCGGCGACGATCATCGGCCGCGGCGGCGGCGCCTTGCCTGTTAGCCGGTCGAAGATGCCGGCTTCGGGCGGCTCGCCGACCACGATCCCCGCCACCTCGCCGCCGGCCCAGCGGAGCTGCGTCTTGGGATCGGCCGAGACGCCCATGTCGGCGGCGAAACCGGGGCCCTCGGCGCCGGTCCGGCACTCTGCGATGAAGCGCGTCCCGCCCTTCCCCGACGCGGATTTGCCGCCGGTCTTCCGCCAGCGCGTCACTTCGAGGCAGAAGGCGCTGGCGCGGCGGAAAAGCATGGTCTCGTCGGCGGCGGCCCGCGGCTGCGCCAGCGCCATGGGCGGCAGCCTGGAATTCTGCTCATAGCGCTGCTGGAGCGCGTCCTTCTCACGCGCCCGGCCAAGCTGCCACACGCCGAGCGCGATCATCGTCGCCACCGCGGCGGCGACCAGCACGGACGGGATGAGCGGCAAGCGCATCAGGCCCTCGCGCGGCCGCCCAGGAGACGGGGCTCAGCCGTGATATTCGGCGCCCCAGCCGCCCCAGACGTAGATGCAGATGAAGAGGAACAGCCACACCACGTCGACGAAATGCCAGTACCAGGCCGCCGCCTCGAAGCCGAAATGCTGGCGCGGCGTGAAATGGCCTTTGTACGAACGGATCAGGCAGACGATCAGGAAGATCGTGCCGATGATGACGTGGAAGCCGTGGAAGCCGGTCGCCATGAAGAAGGTCGAGCTGTAGATATTGTCCTTAAAGCCGAACGGCGCATTGGCATATTCATAGGCCTGGATGCTGGTGAAGGTGAGGCCGAGCAGGATCGTCAGCCACAGGCCGTTGATCAGGCCGCGGCGGTCGCCGTGGATCAGCGAATGGTGGGCCCAGGTCACCGTCGTCCCCGAGCAGAGCAGGATGAGCGTGTTGAGCAGCGGGAAGCCGAACGGGTTCAGCACCTCCATGCCCTTGGGCGGCCAGGTGCCGCCGATCGATTCTGCCGTGGAGGGAAAGAGCGCCGCGTCGAAAAAGGCCCAGAACCAGGCGAGGAAGAACATCACCTCCGACGCGATGAAGAGGATCATGCCGTAACGCAGGTGGAGCTGGACGATCGGCGTATGGTCGCCGGAATGCGCCTCGCGGACGACGTCGACCCACCAGCTGAACATCGTGAACAGAACGCCGAGCAGGCCCGCGCCCATCACATAGCCGCCGCCGTTGACGCTGTGCATCCACATGACGAGACCGCCGAACAGGAAAAGCGCCGAGAAGGCCCCGACCAGCGGCCAGATGCTGGGGGGAAGGATGTGATAGGGATGGTTCTTGGCACTGGCCATGTGTCGTCCTCTGTCTTGCCGACGGGTCTCTAGCTTCCCTGTTTCGCCGAATCCACCGGGTAAAAGGTGTAGCTCAAGGTGATCTCGCTGATCTGCCGAGCGTCCGGATCCTGGAGTATCTTGGGGTCGACGAAGAAGACCACCGGCATGCGCACTTCCTGGCCCGGCTCGAGCCGCTGCTCGGTGAAGCAGAAGCACTGGATCTTGCTGAAATACTTTCCGGCCTGGGTCGGGGTGACGTTGAACGTCGCGCTGCCCGTTACGGCGCGGGCCGAGAGGTTCTTCGCCGTGTAGAAGGCCATCTCGCGCTCGCCGATCGTGACGATCTCGCGCGTCTTCTCGGGCCCGAACTTCCAGGGCAGGCTCGTCGCCACGTTCGCGTCGAAGCGGACCGAGACCTCCTTGCCCGCGATCGGACCGGGCGCGGCGGCGGCGCGCTGCGTCGTGCCGTCGAAGCCGGTCACCTGGCAGAAAAGGCGGTAGAGCGGCACGCTGGCAAAGGCGAGCGCCACCATGGTGAGCGCGAGCAGGCCGGCGAGCGCCGCCGTCCGGCCGTTGCGCCGCGCGACGCTCGTCACCGGTTCACCGTCAGCTTGGCGATCGTGATGGCGTAGATCAGGATCACGAAGCCGCCGAGGAGGAGAGCCATGATCAGCGCACGCGCCTTCTGGCGGCGGCGGATCTCGTCCTCGGGAGGCTCGCTCGGCCTTGTCATGCCAGCAGCCAGCGGTCGACGACGAGAGCGCCGAACAGGGCAAAGAGATAGAGGATCGAATAAGCGAAGAGCCGCTTCTCCGGTTTCATGTCGGCGGCCTCGGTCGCGTGGTTAGCGAGCACGCGAAGCGCGAGGCCGAGGAAGACGGCGCTGAGCGTCCCCGCCGCCAGGCCGTAGACGGGGCCCGTCAGGCCGAGCGGCCAGGGCGCCACCGCCGCCGCCGCCATCGGCACGGCATAGAGGGCGATATGCTGGCGCGTGACCTTCGGCCCGGAAACGACGGGGAGCATCGGCACTCCTGCGGCGGCATAATCGGAGCGGACGAAGAGCGAGAGCGCCCAGAAATGGGGCGGGGTCCAGAGGAAGATCAGGGTGAAGAGCAGGACCGGGAGCAAGGTCACGTCGCCGGTCGCCGCGGCCCAGCCGATCACGGGCGGGAAGGCGCCGGCGGCCCCGCCGACGACAATGTTCTGGGGCGTCCGCCGCTTCAGCCAGATCGTGTAGACGAAGACGTAGAAGAGGATCGAGACGGCGAGGATCGAGGCGGCCAGCCAGTTGCTCGCCAGCCCCATCAGCAGCACCGAGAAGACGGAGAGGCCGACGCCGAAATGGAGCGCGGTCTGGGGATCGAGCCGACCGGACGGCAGCGGGCGCCCGGCCGTCCGCTTCATCTTTGCGTCGAGATCCGCCTCGTACCACATGTTGAGCGCGGCGGCGGCGCCCGCGCCCAGCGCGATGCACAGGATCGCGGCAAAGCCGAGGACCGGATGGACCGGGACGGGCGCGGCGAGCAGGCCGCACAGGCCGGTGAAGACGACGAGGCTCATCACCCGCGGCTTGGTCAGCGCCAGCAGGTCCCGCCAGTCGGCGGGAAGGGCTGTATCGGCGTTGGCGGTCACTGTGGTCATATAGGCTGTCCCGTCGCCCCAGCGAAGGCTGGGGCCCCAGGGCGAGAAGTCACGGCACTTCCCACTGGGACCCCGTCCTTCGCCGGGGTGACGCCTTTGGCGTCAGTCGATCCTCGGCAGCGTCTCGAACTGGTGGAAGGGCGGCGGGCTCGACAGCGTCCATTCGAGCGTCGTCGCGCCTTCGCCCCAATAATTGTCAGGCGCCTTGCGGCCGGCGAGGAACGACCAGAGGACGTTGATGAAGAAAAAGGCCATCGAGCCGGCGAGGATGTAGAAGCCCCAGGAGGCGACCTCGTTCCAGCCCGCATAGGCGTCCGCGTAGTTGGGAACGCGCCGCTGCATCCCCTGCATGCCGAGGAAATGCATCGGGAAAAAGAGGAGGTTTACGCCGATGAAGAAGCCCCAGAAGTGCAGCTGGCCGAGCAGCTCGTTGTACATCCGCCCGGACATCTTGCCGAACCAGTAATAGAATCCGGCGAAGAGGCTGAAGACGGCGCCGAGCGACAGCACGTAGTGGAAGTGCGCCACGACATAATAGGTGTCGTGGACGTTGTTATCGATGCCCCCGTTGGCGAGCACGACGCCGGTGACGCCGCCGACGGTGAACATGAAGATGAAGCCCAAGGCCCACATCATCGGCGTCTCGAAGGTCAGCGAGCCGCCCCACATGGTCGCGATCCAGCTGAAGATCTTGATGCCGGTCGGCACCGCGATCACCATCGTCGCGGCGGTGAAATACATCTTCGTGTTCACGTCCATGCCGACGGTGAACATGTGGTGGGCCCAGACGACGAAGCCGATCACGCCGATCGCGACCATCGCATAGGCCATGCCGAGATAGCCGAAGACCGGCTTGCGGCTGAAGGTCGCGATCACCTGGCTGATCATTCCGAAGCCGGGGAGGATCATGATGTAGACCTCCGGGTGGCCGAAGAACCAGAAGAGGTGCTGGTAGAGGACCGGATCGCCGCCGCCGGAGGCGTCGAAGAAGTGCGTGCCGAAATTACGGTCGGTGAGCAGCATCGTGATCGCGCCCGCCAGCACCGGAAGGGCGAGCAGCAGCAGGAACACGGTGACCAGGATCGACCAGACGAACAGCGGCATCTTGTGCAGCGTCATGCCGGGCGCGCGCATGTTGAAGATCGTCGTGATGAAGTTGATCGCGCCGAGGATCGACGAGGCGCCGGCGAGGTGGAGCGAGAAGATCGCCATGTCGACCGCAGGCCCGCTCGAGCCGCTGGTCGAGAGCGGCGCGTAGACCGTCCAGCCGACCCCGGCGCCGTTACCGGTCCCGCCCGGGACGAAGGCCGAGCCGAGCAGGAGGAGGAAGGCGGGGACGAGCAGCCAGAAGCTGATATTGTTCATCCGCGGAAAGGCCATGTCCGGAGCGCCGATCATCAGCGGCACGAACCAGTTGCCGAACCCACCGATCATCGCGGGCATGACCATGAAGAAGACCATGATCAGGCCGTGCGCCGTGATGAGGACGTTCCACAGATGCGACGCCTCGTCCGCGGTCGCGCCGGCGCCGGCCCAGGCCTGGAGATACTGGATGCCGGGCTCGGCGAGCTCGGTCCGCATCAGGCCCGAGATGGTGCCGCCTATGATCCCGGCGACGATCGCGAAGATCAGATAGAGCGTGCCGATGTCCTTGTGGTTGGTCGACATGAACCAGCGCGCGAAGAAGCCCGGCTTGTGGTCCGCGTCGTGATGGGCGGCATGAGCCCCCTGCGCTTCGAAATGCGCGGCGTTGGCGGTGGTGTCGGTCATGTCAGTTTCCGCGAGTGGTTTCGGCGGCCTGGTTGGTCGCCGCTGGGGTCGCCGTTCCGGGCGTAAGGGTCGGCTTTGGCGTCGCCTCGGGCCCGCCGGGGGTCGGCTGGCCCGGCTGCGGCGCCGGATTGGTGATCGGCGAGGCCGCGGTCGAATCCGGACCCTTCGCGGGCGTCGCGCCGGGCATCGTCCCGCCCTTCGAGGCGACCCAGGCGGCGAACTGCGCCGGAGGCAGCACCTCGACCGCGATCGGCATGTAGGCGTGGCGCGCGCCGCACAGCTCGAAGCACTGGCCGTAATAGACGCCGGGGCGGTCCACCTTGAACCAGGTCTCGTTGAGGCGGCCGGGCACCGCGTCGATCTTCGCCCAGAAAGCGGGGACGCCCCAGCTGTGGATGACGTCGGCGGACGTGACGATGACCTTCACCACCGCGCCCTGGGGCACGACCATCCGCTCGTCGACGGCGAGGAGCCGCGGCTCGCCGCGCTTCGCCGCATCCTCGTCCTTGAGACCGTTCGAGACGATCTCGAAATCGCCATGGTCGGGATAGGAATAGGTCCAATACCATTGGTTGCCGGTCGCCTTGACGGTGATGTCGGCCTTGGGCGGGTTGTACTGGTGGGCGAGGAGGCGGATCGACGGCACCGCGATGCCGACGAGGATCAGCACGGGAACGAGCGTCCACACCACTTCGAGGAAAGTGTTGTGGGTGGTGCGCGACGGGACCGGATGGGCGCTGCGCCTGAAGCGGATCACGACGAAGAGCAGCAGCGCCAGAACGAAGAGCGAGATGATCGTGATGAGCGGCATCAGGATCTTGTTGTGGAACCAGAGCGCCTCCTGGCCGATCGGCGTGACCTGCGGCTGGAAGCCGTAGGCGTCGCTCTCAGGCTGGCCGACGACGGCGCCGGTGGCGCTTTCGGCCGCACTGCTGGCGAGGACCTGCTGGTTCGACGGCTCCTGCAGGTTCGCGGCGGGCTTGTTGAACTCTTCCGGCTGCGCCGGCTTCGCCTGCGAATTGGCGCTGATCGCATCCCGCGGGGTCTGGGCCATGGCCTGGGCTCCGGGGGCGTCGGTCGTGCCTGGAGGCGCATCCGGCGTGACGGCGAGGGCCGGCGCCATGCCGAATGCGGCGGCGACGGCGATCAGCTTCAACAGAGTCTTCATCTTACCCTTTCGGGACCTCCGGACGGAGCGTGGCGGATTCGGGGTCGAGCGGCGGATTGGGCGGCCTTATAGGCAGGAGGGTGGGCCGCCTCAAGGCTCTTGGATCGCCTTGAAGCGGCCCGATTCGGGGCCTATCAGCCGCGGCCGCCGAACCGGTCGGGAAGGGGCCCATGAACGAAGAGGACATACTCGCCGAATTCCGCGCCGCCGACGCGCTGCTCGAAGGGCATTTCGTCCTGTCCTCGGGCCTGCACAGCCCGCGCTATCTCCAGTGCGCGAGGGTGCTGATGGACCCGGTCCGCGCTTCCCGCCTCGCCTCGGCGCTGGTCGCCTCGATGCCCCGCGAGATCCGGAGCCGGATCGGAATCGTCGTCTCCCCCGCGATGGGCGGCGTCATCGCCGGCCACGAGGTCGCGCGCGCCCTCGGCGTCGAAGCCCTGTTCGTCGAGCGGCCTGCGGACACGTTCGAGCTGCGCCGGGGCTTCCGGCTGAAGCCGGGGCAGCCCGTCCTCCTGATGGAGGACGTGGTGACCACCGGCCTCAGCTCCCGCGAGGCCATCGCCGCCGTCGAGGCCGCGGGCGGCGAGGTGATCGCCGCCGCCGCGCTGGTCGACCGCTCGAACGGCGCCGCCGATCTCGGCGTCCCTTTCTTCCCGCTGATCCGGCTCAATGTGCCGGTCTATCGCCAGGACGAGCTGCCGCCCGAGCTCGCCGCTCTCCCCGCCGAGAAGCCGGGAAGCCGGAAGTCCCCGTGACCGGCGACCTTCGCCTCGGCGTCAATATCGATCATGTCGCGACGATCCGGAACGCGCGCGGCGGCGATCATCCCGACCCGGTCGAGGCCGGCCTGGCCGCCGCCGAGGCCGGCGCCGACGGAATCACCGCCCACCTGCGCGAAGACCGCCGCCACATCCGCGACGAGGACATCAGCGCGTTGATCGCGCGGCTCACCATCCCTCTGAACCTGGAAATGGCGGCGACCGACGAGATGCTCGAGATCGCGCTCCGCCATCGTCCCCACGCCGCCTGCATCGTGCCGGAAAAGCGCGAGGAGCGGACCACCGAGGGCGGCCTGGACGCCGCGGGCCAGGACAATCACCTCCGCCCGTTCGTCGCCCGGCTGCGCGAGGCGAACATCCGCGTGAGCCTCTTCATCGAACCGGACCCGCGCCAGGTCGACGCCGCGATCCGCCTCGGCGCGCCGGTCGTCGAGTTTCACACCGGCCGCTACGCCCATCTCGACGGCGAAGGGCGCGCCGCGGAGCTGCGCCGCATCGCCGACGCGGCCGCTCTCGCCGCCAGGAACGGCATCGAGCCGCATGCCGGCCACGGCCTCACTTTCGCCAACGTCCAGCCGGTCGCCGCCATCCCGCAGCTCCGCGAGCTCAACATCGGCCATTTCCTGGTCGGCGAGGCGATCCTCGCCGGGCTCGGGCCGACGGTCCGCCGCATGCGCGCGCTGATGGACGAGGCGCGGGGATGAGAAAGAAGACCCTCACCCTACCCTCTCCCGCGAGCGGGAGAGGGGAAGAAGGCAACAGTCCGTCTGCCCCTTCTCCCGCTTGCGGGAGAAGGCCGGGATGAGGGTCTTGCCTTGATGATCCTCGGCATCGGCTCGGACCTCTGCAACATCGAGCGGATCGAGAATTCGCTGGCGCGCTTCGGCGACCGGTTCGTCGGCCGCGTCTTCACCGACGTGGAGCGCGCCAGGGCCGAGCGCCGGCCGATGACCCGCGCCGGCACCTACGCCAAGCGCTTCGCGGCGAAGGAGGCTTTCGCCAAAGCCGTCGGGACCGGTTTCAGGCGCGGCGTCTTCATGCGCGACATCGGCGTGGTCAACCTTCCCTCGGGCGCGCCCACCCTCGCGCTCACCGGCGGCGCCAAGGCGAGGCTTGACGCCATGGTTCCGGCGGGCCACCTCCCGCTCATCCACCTCACGATGACCGACGACCACCCGTTCGCGCAGGCTTTCGTCATCATCACCGCCGTGCCGAGGAGCCAAGGGTGAGTTCGAGCGACCCCGCTGCCGATATTGCCGCCCCGCCCGCCGCGGCGCCCGGCGGCGACTCCGTTCCGGCCGCCAAGCGGGGGACGGACTGGTGGGGCGAGCTGCGCGCCATCTTCTGGCTGATCCTCGGCGTCCTCGCCTTCCACAGCTTCGTCGCCAAGCCGTTCTACATCCCTTCTGAATCGATGATGCCGATCCTTCTCAAGGGCGACCGGCTGGTGGTCAGCAAATATCCTTATGGCTGGTCGTGGGTGAGCCCGAGCTTCCACGTCCTGCCGCACTGGCACGGGCGGATGTTCGGCCGGTTGCCGAACCGCGGCGACATCGTCATCCTGACTCCGCCGGGAAAGACGTCCGATTATATCAAGCGCGTCATCGCGCTGCCCGGCGACACCGTCGAGATGGTCGGCGGCACGCTGTATATCAACGATCAGGAAGTGAAGCGCCGCCCGCGCCCGCCCGCGATGATTCCCGTCGATCCGAACGTTCCCTGCGCGACCCAGAACCAGGTGCAGAGCGCCGGCAAGCTGTTCTGTCGCCTCCCCGTGGTCCGCGAGACCATGCCGAACGGGCGCAGCTACGACACGATCGACTATGGCTACGACCCGGAGATCGACGAGTTCGCACGGGTCCGCATCCCGCCGGGCCACGTCTGGGTGATGGGCGACAATCGCGACCGATCGGCTGACAGCCGCGTGCCCGCGTCTCGCGAGGGACTAGGCGGGCCGGTGCCGTGGGAGAATATCGGCGGCCGCGCCGAGTTCATCACCTTCTCGCTCGACGGATCGTCCGAATATTGGAATCCGATCAGCTGGTTCACGGCGATGCGCGGCGGCCGATCGGGCACCTCGCTGCGCCCGCAGGAACGTCCCGCCAGATGAGCGACGCCGACGCGCAGCATGTCGAGCAGCCCGGCCCCGCCGAAATGCGCGACCCGCTCGTCCGCCAGGAGCTGAAGAAGGCCAGCGTCTGGTTCGGCCTCGCCCTCGCCATCGCCGCCGTCATCGTCCTCGCCCAGCCGCTGCTGCTCATCTTCGCGGGGGTCGTGCTCGCCTCGATGCTCGACGGCGGCACGCGCCTGCTCGGCCGCGTCCTCAAGATCCGCCGCGGCTTCCGGCTGGCGATCGTCACCTTGATCGCCGTCGCCTTCATAATATGGACCTTCTATTATGCCGGCCAGACCCTCGTCGGGCAGGCCGAGCATCTGAGGATGGCGATCACCGCCCAGGCGAACCGTATCCTCGCCTGGGGAAACGAGCTCGGCATCGTCCAGGGCGGCGTCGGCATCGATCAGCTGTCGGGTCAGATCATGGGCACGCTCGGGCGCCTGGGTTCCGCCGTCTCGAGCGCGCTCGGCGTCGTCACCTCGATCGTCATGATCCTCGTCATCGGCATCTTCATCGCGATCGAGCCGCGCCTCTATCAGCGCGGCATCGCCTGGATGCTGCCTTTGTCCAGCCGGGAGCGCTTCTACACGACGGCGGAGCGAATGGGCTTCACGCTGCGGCGCCTGATGGCCGGCCGCCTCGTCGGTATGGCCGTGGAGGGCGTGGGGACCTGGCTGCTCCTGCTGCTCGGCGGAGTGCCGATGGCGGCTCTGCTCGGCATCATCACCGGCCTGCTCGCCTTCATCCCCAATATCGGCGCGATCGTCTCCGGCGTCCTGATCGTCCTCGCCGGCTTCAGCGTCAGCACCGAGGCGGGCATCTGGGCGATCGCCGTCTATTTCATCGTCCAGAATGTCGACGGCTATCTGATCGTGCCGTACGTGGCGCGGCGGACCGTCGACCTTGCGCCGGCGCTGGTGCTGAGCGCCCAGCTCCTGTTCGGCGCGCTGTTCGGGCTGATGGGCCTGATGCTCGCCGACCCGATCGTTGCGATGCTGAAGGTCGGGCTGGAGAGCAAGTCGCTGGCGGACCGCACCCCCAGGCGAAACGCGAAGGCCTAGCGCCCGGAGGCCTCGGGCAGGGCCTCGTTCCCGGCCCCGCCTTGCTGCTGCATCTGCTGCATCTGCTGCAGCGCCTGGAGCTGCTGCATCTGCATGTAGCGCTCGGCGGCGCCCTTCTCGACCTTGAGGATGTCGATCTCGAACACCAAAGCGTCCTGCGGCGTGAACGGCGCTCCGGGTGGCATCGGCCCCTGCTCGTGCGTCCCCGGGGGGAGGGTGAGGACGTAGCGGCCCCCCTCGCGCATCTGCCTCAGGCCGTCGGCGAAGCCAGGATAGATGCCCTGCGTCGTCGTCACGAAGGGCTGCCCCTGCTCGCGGCTGTCCTGGATCACCGGCTTGGCGAGGCTGCCGACGTGGAGCTTATAGTGGAGCGCGGCGACGTCCTTGTCGCCGATCGTCTCGCCGCTGCCCTGCCGGAGCGGCCGCACCTCGACGCCGCTCGCGGTCCGCATCGGCTGGAAGCCGCGCGTGCCGAACCAGGCGAACGCCGCGGCGGCCAGCGCGAGCAAAGCAAGCGCGATCCACATCCTCGCAACCGTGCCCTTCTTCAGCGGACGGATCGGGACGGCGGTCACGCTCATGGCTTCACCTTGGAACGGGAAAGGGCGGCGATACATATCGCCGCCCGGGAGTGAAGCAAGCACCGGCTGCGCACGGCCGGCAGCGGCGTCCTAGCGGACGCCGTCGCGCTCCATGCGCTTGCGCTCGAGCTTGCGGGCGCGGCGGATGGCGGCGGCGCGCTCGCGGGCACGCTTCTCGGACGGCTTCTCGTAGTGGCGGCGCAGCTTCATCTCGCGGTAGACGCCTTCGCGCTGGAGCTTCTTCTTGAGCGCTCGCAGCGCCTGGTCGACATTGTTGTCGCGAACTAGAATCTGCATAAAGGCTCGTCACTCTCCGGTTCAAATGGCCTTGCGCGGCTGGGCCCGAGGCCCGCCGTAAACGCAGCGGCGATACCATAAAAATCTGTTCGTCGCGAGCATGAGCTCGCGCCGTCGCGTGCGGCCGTTAGCAGGGGGGGGCCGACTTTTCAACCCGCCTCACCCGGCGAGATCGCCGAATTCCGGCGTCTCGCGGGCGAGGCGCGCCTTCATCGCGGCGCGAAGGTCCGCGCTGACGAGGGTCGCGGCGTTCCACAAGGCGACGTGGCCGAGGCCCTCCTCGACGGTGCGGCCGCGGCTGTAGTTGAGGCTCATCTTGGCGCCGGCGACGGCGAGCGGCGACTTGGCGGCGATGGTGCGCGCCAGCTCCATCCCCGCCCCGATCGCGGCCTCGCGCGTTGCTTCGACGCGGTTGAGAAGGCCGAGCCGAAACGCCTCCTCCGCCTCCATCCGCCGACCGGTATAAGCGAGCTCGCGAACCATGCCCTCGGGCAAGAGGCGGGTCAGGCGTTGAAGCGTGCCGAGGTCGGCGGTGATGGCGACGTCGACCTCGGCCACCTGGAAGAAGGCATCGGCCGACGCGATGCGGATGTCGCACGCCGTAACGAGGTCGACGCCGGCCCCGATGCAGCCGCCGTGAATAACCGCGATCACGGGCGCGCGCGCCTCCTCCGCCGCGGTGAAGCTGTCCTGGAGCCATCTTATGTGGCGCAGGCGCGCCTCGGCGGCCCGTCCCGGGTCCTCGCTCGTCGGGAACTGGCTGCTCGCGTAATGCAGGTCGAGGCCCGCCGTGAAGTGCCGGCCCCGCGCCGAGAGCAATATGGCGCGTACGGAAGGATCGGCCCCGAGGTTGCGGAAGGCCTCGCCGATGGCGGCGAACATCTCGCCGTCCATCGCATTGAGCTTTTCCTCGCGGATGAGCTCGACATGGGCGACGCCGCCCTCGCGGGCGATGCTGATCCGTTCCATCTTCGCCTGTCTCCTCGTAGAACGGCCGAATGAGCCGCTTTACCGTCAACGGCCAGCCCGTCCACTACCGGCTCGATCCGGCCACGCCCTTGCTCTGGGCGCTGCGCGACGCGTCGAACCTTACGGGGACCAAATATGGCTGCGGCGCCGGCCAGTGCGGCGCCTGCACCGTCCATGTCGACGGCGAGCCGGTGCGCAGCTGCCTCGTCCCCATCGCTGCGCTCGAGGGCCGGTTCGTGACGACGATCGAGGGCCTCTCGCCCGACCGCTCGCACCCGGTCCAGCAGGCCTTCGCGGCGGAATGGGCGGTGCAATGCGGCTTCTGCACGCCGGGCATGATCATGGCCGCCGCGGCGCTGATCGACGCCAATCCCGCCCCGACCGACGCGGAGATAGACGGCGCGCTCGCCAACCTCTGCCGGTGCGGCACCTATCCCAGGCTTCGCGAAGCGGTGCGGCGCGCCGGCCGGGTGCGCCGCGGCGAGGAGACGCTCTCGGCGGCTCCCCCCGCCGCGATCGACCCGGCGGACGCCTCCCGGGCCGTCCCGTCGCTGCGCCCGGCGAAAAGACGCTAAGCCCCTGTTGCCGAACTGGTTCAGCAACGGCTCATCCTCGAATCGGCACAGCCCGTCCATTCGGCGGCTCTCGCAAGGCCGGGGACAAGGAGTGGGACGAGATGCGTAAGGTGCTTTTCGGAATTTTGATGGCGGCGACGGCGGTGACCCCGATCGCGGCCCAGGCGCAGGAAGTCGACGGCGAGACCCAGGCCCCGACCCGGTCGGAAGCCCGCGCCGAGCGCGCCCAGGAGCATTACCGCCAGGTCGGCGAGCGCAACCAGGAGCGCTACGAGGCGCGCCAGCAGCGCGTCGAGCAGCGCCAGGAGCGGGTCGAGCAGCGCCAGGAGCGCGTCGAGCAGCGCCAGGAGCGAGTGGAGGTCCAGGCCCCCGTGACCGAGCAGCGCGCCGAGCGCTGGGGCGGCCGCGATCGCGGCGATTCGCAGCGCGGCAGCTGGCAGGACCGGCAGCAGCAGCAAAGCCAGCAGGAGAGCCAGCAGCAGAGCCAGCAGCAGTGGGGCGGCAGCCGCTGGGGCGACCGCCGCCGCGGCAATGACGACGCGCTGCAGCGTCAGATCGAGGCGAGCCGCGAGGCTTCGCGGCGCAGCGCCGACCAGACGATCGGCGGCAATTACGAGCGCCAGGCGGAACGCAACCAGCGTCGCTACGAGGAGCGTCTACGCGAGCAGCAATATGGCTCGCGCCACCGGGACCGCTGGAGCGACCGCCGCGACGGCGGCTGGAACCACGGCTGGCGCCGTGACAATCGCTACGACTGGCAGCGTTACCGCTATTCGAACCGGAACATCTTCCGTTCGGGCAGTTATTACGCGCCGTATCGCGGCTACCGCTACCGGCGCCTATCGATCGGCCTGTTCCTCGATTCGCTGTTCTTCTCGAATCGCTACTGGCTGAGCGACCCCTGGCAGTATCGCCTGCCCCAGGCCCCGTACGGCACCCGCTGGGTCCGTTATTACGACGACGTGCTGCTGGTCGACGTCTACACGGGCGAAGTCATCGACGTGATCTACGACTTCTTCTGGTAGGCGAGCCCAGGCTCGAAAAACAGGAAGCCCGGAGCCCGAAACGGCTCCGGGCTTTTCTCTTGCCAGTCCCGGAGGGCCGCAGCAGAAGAGAGGCCTTCCTGGCTTTTAGGTGACTCGATGCGCTTTCGCCTGCTCTCGCTCCTCGGCCTCCTGTTCCTCGCCGCCGCGCCGGCGTGCGCCGAGACGGTGGTCATCCACGCCGGCCGCCTGATAACGGACGCGTCGCGCCCCGCCGCGGGCCCCTCCACCATCATTGTCGTCGACGGGCGCATCGCAGCGGTCGAAGCAGGAACGAAGCCCGGCCCCGCCGGCGCCCGCGTCGTCGATCTCTCCGGCAAGACGGTCCTGCCGGGCCTCATCGACAGCCACGTCCACCTCACTGGCAATCCGGGCGAGCCCTTCTGGCGCGAGGCGATCGATTCGGAGGAGTGGCGCACATTGGTCGGCGCGCGGAACGCGCTGACCACGCTGAAGGCGGGTTTCACGACGGTCCGCGACCTCGGCTCCGGCCCGCTCAACGGCTTCGCCCTCCGCCGTGCCGTCGAGGAAGGACTGATTCCGGGCCCGCGCATCCTCGCCGCCGGGCAGGCGCTCTCGACCATCGGCGGCCACGGCGACGTCGCCGGTTTCCGCCCGGAGGTCGCCGCCGCGCTCGACGGGCACAACACCTGCACCGGCGCCGACCAATGCGCCGCCAAGGTCCGCGAGGCGGCGCGGGCCGGCGCCGACGTCATCAAGTTCCACGCCACCGGCGGAGTCCTCAGCCAGGGCGACAAGAGCCTCGGCCAGGCCTTCACCGACGCCGAGATGAAGGCTATCTGCGACACCGCACACGCGATCGGGCTCAAGGTCGCGGCCCATGCCCATGCCGACGCGGGCATCGCGGCGGCGGTACGGGCCGGAGTCGATTCGATCGAGCACGGCACCTTCGCCAGCGCCGCGACCGTCCAGCTGATGAAGCAGCGCGGCACGGTCTTCGTACCCACGCTCATGGCCTTCACGGGAATTCGCGAGCGCCTGGGCAAGAACATCTACACGCCGATCGTCGAGGAAAAGGTGCGGATGACCCTGTCCGAGGTCGGCAAGGCCGGGCGGCTGGCGCGGGCGGCGGGCGTGCCGGTCATCTTCGGGACCGACGCCGGGGTCTTCGAGCACGGCCGCAATGCCGAGGAACTCGGCCAGATGGTGGACCTGCTCGGCATGAGCCCGTCCGAAGCTATCGCCGCGGCGACCACCGGCGCGGCGAAGCTGCTCGGGCTCGAGCGGGAGACGGGCCGGATCGCGGTCGGCTATTCGGCCGACATCATCGCGGTCTCGGCAGATCCCCTGCGCGACGTCCGAGCGCTCGAGCATGTCGATTTCGTCATGGCCCGCGGCAGGACGCTCCCATGAGCACCCGGCCCTCCAGCGATCCCGGTGCCCTCTACCGGATGCAGATCGGCACCCATGTGAAGAACCGGCTGCTGCGCGCGCCCAACGCCCTCAAGATCCCCGCCCAGGGCCTCGACATCTTCGTGGTCCGCGACTTCCTGCCGCGGGCCGAATGCGAGGCGGTGATCGCGCTGATCGACAAGGACCGGATCCCCTCGGGGCTGCTCGCCCCCACGGACGATCCCGAGTTCCGGACCAGCGAGAGCTGCAATTTGCGCGTCGAGGACCGGGCGAACCAGCGGGTCGAGGTCAAGATCAACGCCCTGACCGGCATCGACCCGACGCACGGCGAGACGATCCAGGGCCAGCGCTACTCCGTCGGCCAGCAGTTCAAGCCGCACCACGATTTCTTCTACACCAACCAGCCTTACTGGCCCGAGCAGGAGCGCCAGGGCGGGCAGCGCACCTGGACGGCGATGGTCTTCCTCAACGAGCCCGAGGCGGGCGGCCAGACCCATTTCCCCAAGGCCAATGTCCGCGTCACGCCGCGCACCGGCAACCTTCTCGCCTGGAACAATCTCGACGAGTTCGGCCAGCCCAACCCTAATTCCCTCCACACCGGCACGCCGGTCGAGGCGGGCGTCAAATATGTGATCACCAAATGGTATCGCGAGCGCCCGTGGGGCTGGTACGGCCAGCATGGCGTTAAGCCCGTCTCCCCATATTGAAATCGAGGACAAGAATGCGCCGATCGACGCTGCTTTTCGCCGCCGCCGCCGCGGCAGCGCTCTCCGCCTGCGCGGCGCAATCGGACGGGCCCGGGACCGCCGTGGCCCTGCCGGAGGCTGTCGCGCCCGCCGCGACCGAGCATGATCGCCTTTTCGCGCTGTTCCACGAGAGCGACGAGGCGGGCCTCAGGCGCAATCCGGTCAACGCCATCTTCCGCGGCGACCTGCGCTACGCCGACCGTCTCGGCGACTTCATCACCGACGAATATTTCGCTGCGGAGAAGACGGCGGCCCAGGCGGATCTCGACAATCTTCACCGGATCAACCGCGCCGCCCTCAACGCCACCGATCGGATCGCCTACGACGTCTTCGAGTGGCAGACCGAGGACACGCTCAAGAACCTCTCGCCGCGCATGCTCGAGCTCAACATCGTCCGGCCGATCAACCATTTCAGCGGCTTCCAGACCTTCTATCCGACCTTCGCGTCGGGCCAGGGCGCGGCGCCGTTCAACACGGTCGCCGATTACGAGAACAACCTGAAGCGCCACGCGGATTACGTCGCCTATCTCGACCGCTCGATCGGCCGCTTCCGCCAGGGCATGGCCGCCGGCGTCGTCGAGACGAAGCTGACCATCGCCAACGTCATCGACCAGCTCGACCTCCAGCTCGGCCAGAAAGTCGAGGATTCGCCTTTCTACGCCCCCACGCAGAAATTCCCCGACAGCGTATCCGAACCGGACAGAAACCGGCTGCGCGCCGCCTACCGGGCCTCGATCGAGCAGCAGATCTATCCGAGCTACCGGCGCCTGCGCGACTTTCTCAAGAGCGAATATCTGCCCAAAGCGCGGGAAGGCGTCGGCCTGGTCAACATGAAGGGCGGGCTCGAAGTCTACCAGCGGCTGATCGAAAGCACGACGACGCTGCCGCTCAAGGCGGACGAGGTCCACCGGCTCGGCCTATCGGAGGTGGCGCGCATCCGCGGCGAGATGGAGGCGATCAAGCACAAGGTCGGCTTCAAGGGCACGCTGGCGCAGTTCTTCGACTATCAGCGCACCGACAAGCGCTTCCAGCCCGCCTCGGCGGCGTGGCTGCGCGACCAGTATTTCGCGATAGGCAAGCGCGTCGACGCGCGGGTCCGCGAGCAATTCTCGACCATCCCCAAGAGCCCGCTCGAGATTCGCGCGGTCGAGGCGTTCCGCGAGAAGACGGAGGCCGCGGGATCCTATCAGCAGGGGACGCCGGACGGATCGCGCCCCGGCATCTTCTATTACAACACCTACGACCTGCCCTCGCGGAGCATCTCGGGGATGGAGACGCTCTATCTGCACGAGGCGATCCCCGGCCACCATTTCCAGATCAGCCTCGCGCAGGAGAACGAGGCGCTTCCCGCCTTCATGCGGTTCGGCGGCAACACCGCCTTCGTCGAAGGCTGGGCGCTCTACGCCGAGACGCTCTGGGACGAGCTGGGCATGGAGACCGACCCTTACCAACGCTTCGGAGGGCTCAACGACGAGATGCTGCGCGCCATGCGGCTCGTGGTCGACACCGGCATCCACGCCAAGGGCTGGGGCCGCGACAAGGCGATCGCCTATATGCTCGAGAATAGCGGCATGAGCCGGACCGACGCGACCGCCGAGGTCGAGCGCTACATTGCGATCCCCAGCCAGGCGCTCGCCTACAAGGTCGGCGCGCTGACCATCCAGCGGCTCAAGTCGAAAGCGCAGGCGGCGCTCGGCGACCGCTTCGACCCGCGCGAGTTCCACGCCCAGATTCTGATGACCGGTGCCCTGCCGATGGTCGTCCTCGAAAAGAAGCTCGACGACTGGATCGCCGCGAAGAGAGGGAGTTGAGCGGATGAGGCTGGTCATTTCGCTTCTCGCCTGCGCCGCCCTGACGGCGACCGGCTGCACCCGGGCCGATCGCCCCGCCGTCGCTGCGGAGGCGCCGCGCCAGTCTGCCTCGGAGGCCCTCGCAACGCTGTTCGCCGAAGCCGATTCGGCCTTGCTCCGCCGCAATCCCATCGAGGCGCTCTCCCGGGGGGTTCCCGGTGCGGGGGCGCATCTCCCCGACTGGTTCTCCGAGGCATATTACGCCGCCGAGCGGCAGGCGGCGGAGCGCGAGCTGGCGGCGCTCGAGCGGATCGACCGCGCCGATCTGACCGCGGACGAGCGCATCTCGTACGACGTCTTCAAATGGCAGCGGGAGAGCGACCTTCGGGGCCTTCAGCCGTCCCTGCTGGCGATCAGCTCGGCACTGCCGATCGACCATTTCAACGGCGTCCACGCGCTCGTCGCCGAGATCAGCTCCGGCGAGGGCATAGCACCGTTCAAGACCGTCCAGGATTATGAGAACAGCCTGACCCGGATGGACGATTTCGCTAGCGTCCTCGACCGGGCGACCGGACGGATGCGGCAGGGCATGGCGAGCGGCATCGTCCAGCCCCGCATCGTCGTCGCCAACGTCATCGAGCAGCTCGATGCGATGCTCGCCGAGAAGCCAGCGCAAAGCGCCTTCTTCCGGCCCGCGACCCGCTTCCCCGCAGACGTCCCGACCGCGGAGCAGGGGCGCCTCCGCGCCGCCTTCCTCGGCAAGATCGAGGGCACGGTGCGCCCGGCCCTGCAGCGCCTGCGCACCTTCATGGCGAACGAATATCTGCCCAGAGCGCGCGAGAGTGTCGGCCTGGGCGCGCTGCCGGGCGACGCTCAGCTCTACGCCCACCTCGTCGCCGTCAGCACGACGACCGACCTCACGCCCGGCGCGATCCACCGGATCGGCCTCGAAAACGTCGCTCGAATCCAGGGCGAGATGGAGAATGTGAAGCGCCAGGTCGGCTTCACCGGCACGCTGAAGCAATTCTTCGAGCACATCCGGACCGACCCCAGGTTCAAGCCGAAGAGCCGCGAGGCGCTGCAGCAGGGCTATGTCGCGATCGGCGCGCGGGTCGCGTCCGCGCTGCCGCGACTTTTCTCGACGATGCCGAAGACGCGCCTCGATATCCGTCCGGTGCCCGCGCTGACCGAAAAGGGCGCCGCGCGCGGATCCTATGTACAGGGCTCGACCGACGGCGCGCGGCCCGGCGTCTTCTATTTCAACGCCTACGATCTTCCCTCGCGGACCACTCCCGGGATGGAGACGCTTTACCTCCACGAAGGCGCGCCGGGTCACCATTTCCAGATCAGCTTGGCGCAGGAGAATAAGGCACTGCCGAACTTCCAGCGCTTCGGCGGCAACACCGCGTTCGTCGAAGGCTGGGGCCTCTACGCCGAGACGCTCGGCCGCGAGCTCGGAGTCTACACCGACCCCTATCAATATTTCGGCTATCTCGATTCTCAGCTGTTCCGCGCCATCCGGCTGGTCGTCGACACCGGCATCCATTCCAAGGGATGGACGCGCGATCAGACCATCCAGTACATACTCGACAACAGTTCGCGCGGACGCAGCAACGCGACCGCGGAGACGGAGCGCTACATCGCGATGCCCGGTCAGGCGCTGGCCTACAAGATCGGGCAGCTCAAGATCAGCGAGCTTCGCGCTCGGGCCGAAAAAGCGCTCGGGCCGCGCTTCGACATCCGTCAGTTCCACGAGCAGGTGCTGATGTCCGGCGCGCTTCCGCTGGCCGTGCTCGAGCGCAAGATCGACGACTGGATCGCGTCGAAGAAGTCCACCTGAGGCCTATTGCTAGCGGATGTCCTGGCCGTCGAGGTGCACGACCGGGCGATTCTTGATCTCGGCCTTGACGAAGCTCGTCTCGTAGCGCCGCACGGAGGGGTCGGCGGCGAAATGGCTGTCGGCAAAGGCGTTGAAGGCGGCCATGTTGCGGGTCACGACCAAGACCAGCAGATCGACGGGTCCGGCGACGTTGAGGAGGAGCTGCACCTCCTTCGCCGCCGCGAGGCGCGCGCGCAACGCAGCTATGCCTTTCTCTTCGGCATGTTCGTGGACCTGCACCTGAACGATCGCCCTCAGCCGGTCGGCTGTCAGCTCCGGGGCGAGGATGGCGCGGTCCGCGGCGATCAGCCCTTCCTCGCGCAGGCTCCGCAAGCGCCGCGCGATGGCCGAGGGAGAAAGAGCGATGTCGCCGGCCAGCCCCTCGCTGGTCGCGAGATTGTCCCCCTGCAGCCGGTTGAGCAGGGCGATGTCGAAACTGTCGAGCTTCCTGGCCATGGCGTCCCGATGTCGTCCAATTGCGCGTGTGTGGCACAGGAAGGGCCGGAAAATCGCGCAAAAAGCGTCTCTTCCAAGCCATAAGGTCCAGGGATCGCCGCCCCTCGCGGACGGGTTCGATCACGGGTTCTTGGGAGACTTGCCATGTTCAAGCGTTACATCGCCGCCGGCTTGCTCGCCGGCACCGCCGCCGCGCTTTCGGCCCAGACGCCGCCGCCCGGGGCAGCCCCGACCAGCGCCGCGCCGCGGCCGGCGCAGGATTTCACGGTGACGGCCGAGGAATGCCGCCGCACCGCCCTCGATCTGGCCGCCAAGCTGGAGGAAAACTATGTCTTCCCCGACGTGGCCAAGCGCTACGGCGCGATGCTGCGCGCCAATGTCGCGAGCGGCGCCTACGACGGCTTCACATCGGGCCGCGAGTTCGCCATCCGGCTGGGCGCGGACCTTCGCGCCGTCTCGCCCGATGCGCACCTCAGGGTCGGGCCCCGCCCGTCGGGCCCAGGGTCGAGCCCCGCCGGTCCGGCTCCCGCCGGGGCGGGCCCCGCGCCGGCGATGCGGGCGAGGACGCCGCTGAAACCGATCGACGAGGCGCGCTGGCTCGCACCCCGCATCGCCTATATCCGCTTCAACGTCTTTCCCGGCGATCCAGAGACGATCGAGGGCGTCCGGCGCTTCATGGCCGAGCACGCGACGGCCCGGACGATCATCTTCGACAACCGCACGCACCACGGCGGCGGGCTCGACGAAATGGACGTCATGTTCCCCTATCTCTTCGCCAAGCCGACCACCCTGGTGACGATGGACACTCGGGCCTCCGTCGATAAAGCGGGCGGCAATCCGGTGGAGGATTCCAGGGTGCGCGTCGTCCCAGCCGCGGGGGACGTCGTGCGTCACGAACATTATGTCGAGCCGAGCAAGACCGAGAAGAGGCTGTTCAAGGCGAAGGTCTTCGTCCTCACCTCCGGCGCCACGGCGTCCGCGGCCGAGCATATGACGCTGGCGCTCAAGCGCACCCACCGCGCCACGATCGTCGGCGAGAGCACCGCCGGCGCCGGCCATTATGGCGGGGTTCAGCCGATCGGCGACCGTTTCTCCGCCTTCATCCCCGTCGGCCGGACCTTCGACGCCGACACCGGCAAGGATTGGGAAGACACTGGCATCGCACCCGACGTCGCCGTTCCGGCCGAGCAGGCGCTGACCGAGGCGCTGGTGCGCGCCGGCCTCTCGCGCGCGGCGGCGGAAAAGATCAGCGCCGAAGTGAAACCTACGGGGCCGATGACGCGGCGCAGTCCGCGCCGGAGCTGAGGGCAGGCGGGGCAGGCGGTCTATTCCGAAGCCAGAGCCTCGCCGATCAGGCGGCGGCTGTTGCCGATGCCGTAGAGCGCGATGAAGCTCCCCATGCGCGGGCCCTGGCTGGTGCCGAGCAGCGTCTCGTAGAGCGCCCTGAACCAGTCGCGCAGATTGTCGAATCCGCCCGCCTTGCCGACTTCGTAGACCTCGGTCTGGATCTGTTCGGCCGACGCATCTTCCGGGAGCGCGGCGAGCTTCGAGTCGAGCGCCCTCAGCGCGTCCGCCTCGCGCGCGTCCGGGGCGCGGCGGCGGAGCGATCCGGCAACGAAATCGCGGAAATAAGCGAGCGCGTAGCCGAGCAAAGCGTCGAGCTCGGGGTGCGTCTCCGGGCTGGCGTCGGGCGCATATTGCCTGACGAAGCCCCAGAGCAGCGCCTTGTCGTCGGTCGAGGCGACTCCGACGAGGTTGAGGATCAGCGCGAAGCTGAGCGGCATCCGTACCTCCGGCACCCGCCCGGCGTGGACGTGATGGACCGGGTTCCCCAGCCTCTTGTCCCATTCCTGCCGCGGATAGGCGGCGAGGAACTGGTGGTATTCGTCGACCGCCTTGGGGATGATTCCGAAGCTCAATTGCTTCGCCTTTTTCGGCTCCCGGTAGATGTAGAAAGCGAGGCTCTCCCGAGGCGCATAAGCGAGCCACTCGTCGACCGTGACGCCGTTGCCCTTGGTTTTCGAGATCTTCTCGCCATTCTCGTCGAGGAAGAGCTCATAGGTGAAGCATTCCGGCGGACGCCCACCGAGGATTCGCGCGATCTTCGTGCTCTGGGTGACGGAATCGATAAGGTCCTTGCCAGACATCTCATAATCGACGCCGAGGGCGACCCAGCGCATCGCCCAGTCGACCTTCCACTGCAGCTTGGCGCCGCCGGCGAGGATCGACTGCTCGACCTCCTGGCCGGTCGCCGGGTCGCGGTAGCGTACCAGCCCCGCCTCCGGGTCAACGACCTCGACCGGCACCTGGAGAACCTTGCCGCTCTCCGGGCTGATCGGCAGCACCGGCGAATAGGTCGCCCGCCGCTCGTCGCGCAGAGTCGGCAGCATGACCGCGAGGATCGCGTCGTAGCGGCGCAGCACCTGGCGCAGCGCCTCGTCAAAGCGGCCTGAGCGGTAGCAGTCCGATGAAGCCAGGAACTCATATTCGAAGCCGAACCGGTCGAGGAACTGGCGCAGCAGGTTGTTGTTGTGCGCGGCATAGCTTTCGTGGCCGCAGCCATAGGGGTCCGGCACGCCGCTGAGCGGCTGGTCGAGATGCTGATGCATCATCTCCTGGTGCGGCACGCCGGGCGGCACCTTGCGCATGCCGTCCATGTCGTCGGAGAAGGCGATCAGCCGGCTGGGCCAGTCGGTCAGTTCCGAGAGCGCGTGCTTGACCATGAGCGTACGCGCCACCTCCTGGAAGGTGCCGAGGTGCGGCAGGCCCGACGGGCCGTAGCCGGTCTCGAAGACGATCCCGCGCTCGCCCGGCCCGTCCGGGTAGCGCTTCATCAGCCGGCGCGCTTCCTCGTACGGCCAGGCCTTGGAGACGAGTGCGGCGGAGTGAAGCTCCTGCGAGACGGTCACTGTTGCCCTTTCGTTCCGGCTGATCCAGATGTAGTGGAATGGCCGCTTCTTTGCCTTATCCCGCGCTCCACGCAACCCACGCAGGCATATGGCTCGCGGCGCCCGGCGGAGAGGTTCGCGCGCTCGGGCGGGGCGAGGCGATCGCGCGCGCCGCCGAGACGCCAACGATCATGCTGAACGCGCCGCTCGTGGGCCAGCGCCTCGGCTATCCCGATCTTTCCGGCCTCGACCTGCTCGAGCTCTATGCCTTCGTGCACCCGGCGCGCTTTGCCGTGCCCACGCCGCGCGGTCTCGCCGGAGCGCTCGGGCTGGAGGTACCTGCAGACGACGGGGCGGCGGCGCCCTTCCTGGTCGCTGCGGCCCAGAGGCTCCTCGCGACGCTGGAGGGCGACTGGCCGGAGCGCGAGGGCGCTTGGGCCTCGGCGCAGGCCCTCTGGCGAATGCACTGGTCGTGGGCTCCGGCGATCGCCCAGCGCCTGAAGCGCCCGGAGCGGGACGAGCGCTGGCTGTTCTCGCGCTTGCCGGAATGGGAGGAAGGGAACGAGCGGCCGCCGCCGCGCACCGTGCGACTCGACGAGGCCGAGGCGCTCGGACGGCTGGCCCGTCTCGTCGGCAGCGGCGCGGAGGTGCGCACCGGTCAGCGCGACTACACGTCCGCGGCCGCGGGCGTGTTCGCGCCGCGCCGGGCCGAGGGTCAGCCGAACATGCTGCTCGCCGAGGCGGGAACGGGGATCGGCAAGACGCTCGGCTATCTCGCGCCGGCTTCGCTCTGGTCCGAGAAAGCCGATGGCGCCGTCTGGGTGTCGACCTACACCAAGGCGCTGCAGCGCCAGCTCGACCGCGAGGGGCTGCGCCTCTTCCCCGATGCGGCCGAGCGGCGCGCCAAGGTCGTTGTCCGCAAGGGGCGGGAGAATTATCTCTGCCTGCTCAATCTCGAGGACGCGCTGCAAGGGGGCTTTGCGGGGCGCGCCGCGATCCTCGCACAATTGGCGGCGCGCTGGGCGGCCTATACGAAGGACGGCGACATGATCGGCGGCGACATGCCGGGCTGGCTGCCGACCCTCTTCCGGCGCGCCGGCTCGACCGCGCTCACCGACCGGCGCGGCGAATGCGTCTATGCCGGCTGCCCGCATTACCGGAAATGTTTCATCGAGCGATCCGCGCGGGCGAGCGCTGCGGCCGACATCGTCATCGCCAACCACGCGCTCGTGATGGTCAACGCGACCCGCGGCCGCGACGGCGGCAATCCGCCCACCCGCATCGTCTTCGACGAGGGCCATCACCTGTTCGAGGCCGCCGATTCGACCTTCGCCGCGGCGCTGACCGGCCAGGAAGCGATCGAGCTCCGGCGCTGGATCGTCGGGCCCGAAGGCAAGTCGCGCGGGCGGCGCCGCGGCCTCGCCGCCCGGCTGATGGACGTCGTCTCCTACGACGAGGCCGGCGCGCTGGCACTCGACGCCGCAGTGGAGGCCGCGGGGCTGCTGCCGGGCGACGGCTGGATCGGACGGATCGCCGAGGGCATGCCATTCGGCCCGGTCGAAAAGCTGCTCGCAGCGGTGCGCGGTACCGTCTACGCCCGCGCCACCGCGCAGGACGCCGGCTACGGGCTCGAGACCGAGATGGCGGAGCTCGACGGCGACATCGTCGCCGCCGCCGCGCCCGCGGCCGAGGCGCTGGAGCAGCTTATGCGGCCGCTCATGGCTCTCGCCCGGCGGCTGGAAGCGGTGCTCGAGGATGCCCCCGACTGGCTCGACGGCCAGGCGCGCGCGCGGATCGAGGGCGCGATCGGCGGTCTCTCCTTGCGGACCCAGACGCTCGGCGCCTGGATCGCTCTCGCGGCGCGGATCGGCGGCCCCGCGGACGCGGATTTCGTCGACTGGCTTGCGGTCGAGCGGATCGAGGGGCGCGAGTTCGACATCGGCCTCCACCGCCACTGGCTCGACCCGACCCGGCCCCTCGCCGAGGTGGTGCTGAAGCCGGCGCACAGCGTCGTCGTGACCTCCGCGACTTTGCGCGGCGCGGAAGGATGGGAGAGCGCCGAGGCGCGCACCGGCGCGGCCCATGTCGGCGCTCCGGCCGGCCGCTTCACGGCGCCGAGCCCGTTCGATTATGCGGCCAACAGCGAGGTGCTGATCGTCACCGACGTCAAGCGCGGCGACGTCGCCCAGCTGGCCGGCGCCTATTCGCGGCTGATCGAGGCGGCTGAGGGCGGCACGCTCGGCCTCTTCACCGCCATCCAGCGCCTGAAAGCCGTCCACGCCCGCATCGCCGACCGCCTCGCCCGCGCCGGCCTGCCGCTCTACGCCCAGCATGTCGACCCGATCGACACGGGGACCCTTGTCGACATCTTCCGCGACGACCCGCACGCCTCGCTGCTCGGCACCGACGCGCTGAGGGACGGGGTCGACGTGCCGGGCCATTCGCTCCGCCTCGTCGTCATGGAAGGCGTGCCCTGGCCGCGGCCGACCGTGCTCCACGCGGCCCGGCGCGCGGCCGGCGGCGGCACCGCCTATGACGACCGCGTCGTCCGCGCCCGCCTCGCCCAGGCCTTTGGACGGCTGATCCGCCGGGAGGGCGACAGGGGCGTCTTCGTCCTGCTCTCCGCAGCCACGCCGAGCCGCCTCCTCGCGGCCTTTCCACCCGGCACGCCGATCCGGCGCGTCGGCCTTGCCGAAGCGGTCGAGCGGGTCCGCGCCCGCCTTTCAAGTGCGGTCGGTTTCGGGCATCACGCCCCGCTGGAGAGGCTGCCCGAAGAGGCGGAATGAAGATCCTGACGCTGCTGCGCCACGCCAAATCGGGCTGGGACGATCCGATCGCGCGCGATTTCGACCGGCCGCTCAATCCCCGTGGGCGGCGGGCGGCGCGCACCGTGGCGAACGAGATGCACGCGCTCGGCCTTCGCTTCGATGCGGTCCTCGCCTCCCCTGCGACGCGCGTCGTAGAGACCATCGCGGAAATCGCCGCGGCTTTCGGCCCGCTCGAGCCGCGCTACGACGACAGGCTCTACCTCGCGTCGCCCGAGACGCTCCTCGACCTCGTCCGAAAAGCCCCGCCAGACGCGGGGACGCTGCTGATCGTCGGCCATAATCCCGGCCTGGAGATGCTCACGCTCTCGCTGACAGGGGGAGGAGAGTTGCGGGACGAGGTTGCGCTCAAATATCCGACCGCCACTCTGGCCGAGATCGCCGTTCCGGTCGACAGCTGGCGGAAGGTAAAGCCTGGCAGCGGCGAGCTTCGCCGCTTCATCCGGCCGCGCGACCTGGACCCGGAACTGGGCCCGGAGGATTAGGCCGCGCTCGCCTCGAGCGCGCGCGCGAGCGTGTCGCGGATCGTCCGCAGCTCCTCGACGGGGAAGGCGGTAGGCGCGGCGTTCGGCTCGGCCGCCGGCTGGGCGGGGGGAGCGGGCGCTTCCTCCGGCGAGCTGCCGGCGAGGAGCTGCTGGACGCCGCGGATCGTATAGCCGTCCTGGTTGAGCAGGCGATGGATCCGCCGGGCCAGCGCAACGTCCGCCGGGCGATAGTAGCGGCGGTTCCCGGCCCGCTGCAGCGGCTTCAGCTGCGGGAAGCGGCTTTCCCAGTAGCGCAGGATATGCTGCGGGACGCCGAGATCGGCGGCGAGCTCGCCGATCGTCCGGAACGCCTGTTCGCTCTTGCCGGCCTCGGCCATGGCGCGGCTCAGCCGCGGGCGATCCGCTCGCGCATCAGCTGACTGGCGCGGAAGGTGAGGACTCGGCGCGGGGCGATCGGCACTTCGACGCCGGTCTTCGGGTTGCGGCCGACCCGCTCGCCCTTGTCGCGCAGGATGAAGCTGCCGAAGCCGGAAATCTTGACGTTGTGGCCGTCGGACAGGGCGTGACACATATGGTGAAGGATCCGCTCCACCAGCCCGGCCGACTCGGCGCGCGAAAGGCCGATCTCCCTGTGGATGACGTCGGCGAGGTCCGCCCGCGTCAAGGTTCCGGCGTCGTTCCGCCTGATAGTGCCTGCGTCGGCCATGGGTTCTCCCTCCCCCCGAGGACAAGGTAAGTGCATAGTCTAGCTTGATCTTATGTGCAAACGGCCTTTGCGGCGAGCGCCCTCAGTAGCGCACCACCGCGGCGCCCCAGGTGAAACCGCCGCCCATCGCCTCGAGCACGATGAGGTCGCCCGGCTTGATCCGCCCGTCCTTGACGGCGGTGTCGAGGGCCAGCGGGACCGAGGCCGCCGAAGTGTTGGCATGCTGGTCGACCGTGACGATGATCCGGTCCGGATCGAGCCCGAGCTTCTTCGCGGTCGCGTCGAGGATCCGCTTGTTGGCCTGGTGCGGGACCACCCAGTCGACCTCGTCGGCGGTGTGGCCGGCGGCCTCCAGCGTCTCGTTCAGCACCGCGGCGAGGTTGACGACGGCGTGGCGGAAGACCTCCTTCCCCTTCATCCGAAGCTTGCCGACCGTGCCGGTCGTCGAGACGCCGCCGTCGACGAAGAGGAGATCGTTGTGGCGCCCGTCGGCGTGGAGCTTGGTTGCCAGCACCCCCTTGTCCTGCGCGTCGACCGAGCGGAGCAGGATCGCGCCGGCCCCGTCGCCGAACAGGACGCAGGTCGCGCGGTCCTCCCAGTCGAGGATCCGGCTGAACGTCTCCGATCCGATGACCAAAGCATATTCGGCCATGCCGCCCTTCAGCATGTTGTCGGCGACCGAGAGCGCATAGAGGAAGCCGGTGCAGACGGCGGCGACGTCGAAGGCGATGCAATCGTCGATTCCGAGCGCGGTCTGGACACGGGTGGCGCTCGCCGGGAAGGTCTGGTCCGGAGTAGCCGTTGCGAGGACGATGAGGCCGATCCGGTCCGCCGCGACGCCGGCCGCCGCCAAGGCGTTTTGCGCCGCTTCGGTGGCCAGGGTCGCGGTGGTCTCGCCGTCGGCGGCGATGTGACGCGCCTCGATGCCGGTCCGCTCGACGATCCACTGGTGCGTGGTGTCGACGCGCTCGGCGAGCTCGGCATTGGTCACCCGCCGCGGCGGAAGCGCCGAGCCGGTGCCGACGATGATCGAGCGGCGGCTCACTTGGCCGCGATCTGCGCCCGGTGGGCGGCGATATTGTCGAGATCCTCGATGATCTTTCGGGTCAGGTCCTCGCGCACCATCCGCGCCGCGACGCGAATGGCGTTGGCGACGCCTTTCTCGTTGGCGCTGCCGTGGCTCTTCACCACGAGGCCGTTCAAACCGAGGAAGACCGCACCGTTATGGTTGTTGGGATCCAGATGGTGCTTCAAAAGCTCGGTCGCCGGGCGCGAGATCAAAAAGCCGATCTTCGAGCGGACCGAGCTCTGGAAGGCCCGGCGGAGAAGATCGGTGACGAAGCGCGCCGTCCCTTCGAGCGACTTCAGCGCGATATTCCCCGAAAAGCCGTCGGTCACGACGACGTCGACGTCGCCGCGGCTGAGCTTATCCCCCTCGATGAAGCCGTCGAAGCGCATGCCCAGATAATCGGCCTCGCGCAGGATGGCGGCGGCCTCCTTCAGCTCGTCGGTGCCCTTCAATTCCTCGGTGCCGATGTTGAGCAGCTGGACGCGCGGCTTTTCGAGATCGAGCACGACGCGGGCATAGGCCGCCCCCATGACGGCGAACTGGACGAGGTTCCTCGGGTCGCACTCCGTGTTGGCGCCGAGATCGAGCATGACGAGGTCGTTCTCGCCGAGCGTCGGCAACAAGGCGGCGAGCGCCGGCCGGTCGATCCCCGGCATGGTCCTGAGCGCCAGCTTCGACATGGCCATCAGCGCGCCGGTATTGCCGGCCGAGACGGCGGCCTGCGCCTCGCCAGCCTTCACCGCGGCGATCGCCATGCCCATCGAGGTCGTCTTGGCCCGGCGGATCGCCTGGCTCGGCTTGTCGTCCGCGCTGATCACGTCCTCCGCATGGACGATGGTGCACACCGACGCGATCGCCTCGTGCTTGTCGAGCTCGGCGCGGAGCGCCCGCTCGCCGCCGAAGAGGATGAAGGAGATGTCCTGGCGGCGGCGCCAGGCGCGGGCGGCCCCGGCAAGCATCATCTCGGGCCCGACATCGCCGCCCATCGCGTCGATTGCGATCCGCGGCGCGCTGCCCACTTATGCGGTCTCCCGAAAGTCCGCCGCGGTCTTACGCCTCGACCGGGCGAATTTCACGCCCGTTATAATGGCCGCAGCCCGCGCACAGATTGTGCGGCAGCCGAAGCTCCCCGCAATTCGGGCATTCCTGATAATTGACCGGCTTCAGCGCGTGATGGCTGCGGCGCATGTTGCGCTTCGACGGCGTGGTTTTTCTTTTGGGGACGGCCATCCTGGCACCTGTTCCAATCTAATCGGCTACTGATGTGGCGAGCGCTTGAGGCCCATGTTAAGCGGCGGGTCGGCCGCGGACCATGGCGGCCGGATTGCGCACGCGTGAGCGAGCCGCCCTATAGCGATTTCGCCCGCTGTTGCAAGCGCGCACGGGCCATGCGACGCCTCCCCCCGACGAGGGGGAGGAACGCCATGATTCTGCCGATCACGCTAACCGCCGCGGGCGCCGCGGTTCTGCTCAACATCTGGCTCGGGATGCGGATCGGCCGGCTGCGCATGGCCCACAAGGTGTCGATCGGGGATGGCGGCAACGAGGCGCTGATCGCGGCGATGCGCGCGCAGGCCAATTACATCGAGAACGCGCCCTTCTTCCTGATCCTGCTCGGCCTGGTCGAGGCGGCCAAGGGCTCTTCGCTCCCGCTGTGGATCGTCACCCTGGTCTTCATCCTCGCCCGCATCTGCCACGGCCTCGGAATGTCGCGTCCCCGGCCCGATCCGCTTCGCCTACGGACGATCGGAATGATCCTCACCGCCCTGATCCTGATCGGCCTCGCGCTCTACGCCATCGCCCTGCCCTATATCGACGCCGCGTCGGCGCCCTCGATCACCTACGCCTCTTCCTGATGGGGCGGCACGAAGCTCAGCTGGGCGAGACGCCAAGCGCGCTTCTTCGCTCCGGGCCATAAGGCCGCGAGATCCTGGCGGGCATCGGGCTCGACGCCGCAGACCTCTGCATGGATGTAGCGGCCGGTCTCGCGCAGCCGGATATCGGCGCCAGGATATCGCTCTTGCAGCTTTCGGGTGAGCTTCCTGGCTTCCGGGTCCTCCTCGATCGAGCCGAGCGCCCGCGGGACTCCGTCGATCAGCTCGGCGGCCGCGATGCGCAGCGCCTTCCAGCCGTCCGCGATGATTCCGACGGAGATGAAGGCCGCCGCGATCGAATCGGCCCACCACCAGCCGAGGCCGAGGCCGATGATCCCGGCGACGCCGGCGGCACCGGTCTGCCAATTGGCCTTGTTCATCTTCGAATCGGTGAAGAGCACCTCGTCCTGCATTTCCTTGGCCAGCGGCATTTCGAGCCGGCCGATGATCAGGGGCGGCACGATCGAATAGATCTGGGCGGCGATCATCAGCCAGCCGAGCCAGATGTCGCGGCCGAGGAAGTCGACCGTTGCGACCGTGGCGTGCTCGCGCGCGAGCAGGGTCTCGACGGCATCCCGGAGCAGCAGGACGCCGACCCCGGCCAGCGCCACCGCAGCGATCAGGAAGGCGAGGCCGTGGGCTCGGTCGAGGCCGAACGGATAGTTTCGCGTCGCGCCCTTCTTTTCGAGACGGACGGCGACGAGGAAGACTATCGGCGGGATCAGTCCCAGACTGTCCTCGACCCACGCGGTCTTCATCGTCTGGCTGTTGCCGAGGACGAGGCCCATGACGATGATTATGCTGACGGTGAAACCGATGTTGATCCACTCGAGCCGCACCGCCCTTCGCATCGGCTCGCGCAGCTCGGGCGGAGTTGCGCCCTCTTTGTTCACGCCGGCGGCCCCGCGGCGATCGCTCGGGCTTCGCGCTCGAGCAGCATGATCCAGCGATTCTCGCCGTTGCGCGCCATCGGGGTGAGCATGAGGTGCTGAGGCTCTATCGTCTCGCCGAGCGGCCGGACGATGGCGACCCGGTCGACCCACCGGCTCTCCGGCGCGATCACCCCGACGACGAGATCGAGCTGGCCCGCCTCCAGCTCGAGCAGCAGCGGCTCGGAAGCGCCCTCCTTTGCCAGCGGGGCGGCACCGGTCGCCCGGGACAGGCGGGCGAGATAGGCGTCGCGACGATCGGCCCCGATCTTCCGGTCGCCGGTTGCGATCAGGCCGACTCGAAAGCGCCGCTCCGTCCGCACCCGGTCCAGCGTGCCGTCGGGATCCTTGGGGAAGGTGTCGCAGGCGCCGGCCAAGAACGCCGTGAAGAGCAGGAGCCTTTTCATTTCGGGCCCTCAACGCTTCCCTGCGTGGGCGCGTTCCTTATCCGGGTTAAGCCCGGGCCAGCACCCGGTCGGCGACGAAGGGGTTCGTCTCGCGTTCCTGCCCGAAAGTGCTCATCGGGCCGTGGCCTGGAACGAAGGCGGTGTCGGCACCCAAGGGCCAGAGCTTGGTCGTGATCGCGTCGAGCAGATCCTGAT
>DATAIU010000076.1:0-15475 GCA_036262495.1 Allosphingosinicella sp. | reverse complement strand
TCCCGGTCGAGAAGGTGCCCGGCGAGAAGGTCACCGGCGCCACCGTCAACGGCACCGGAAGCCTGCTGATGCGGGCGGAGCGGGTCGGCAAGGACACGATGCTCTCGCAGATCGTGCGGATGGTGGCCGACGCGCAGCGTTCGCGGGCGCCCATCCAGGCGCTGGCCGACAAGGTATCCGCATGGTTCGTGCCGGCAGTCGTGCTGATCGCCGTCGTCGCCTTCACGGTTTGGGCGATATTCGGGCCGGAGCCCGCGATGAGCTTCGCTCTCGTCAATGCGGTGGCGGTGCTGATCATCGCCTGTCCCTGTGCCCTCGGCCTCGCAACGCCGATGTCGATCATGGTCGGGACCGGCCGTGGCGCCATGGCGGGTGTGCTGGTGAAGAATGCCGAGGCGTTGGAGCTGATGGAGAAGATAGACACGTCGGTCGTGGACAAGACCGGGACGCTCACCCTCGGCAAGCCCAAGCTCGTCGCCGTGGTCGCCGCCGAAGGCTTCGACGAGACGGAATTGCTGCGCCTCGCGGCGACACTCGAGCGGGGCAGCGAGCATCCTCTCGCCGCGGCGATCGTCGAAGGGGCCGAGGAGCGCGGCCTTAAGCTCGCCCAGACGAGCGACTTCGCCTCGCACACCGGGAAGGGCGTCAGCGGGACTGTCGAAGGGCACAAGGTCGCTCTCGGCAACAAGGTGCTGCTGGCCGACCTGGGCATCGATGCGTCCGCGTTGCTGAGCCGCGCGGACGAGATGCGCTCGGAGGGCCAAGGCGTGATGTTCGTCGCCGTCGACGGCAAGCTCGCCGGCCTCATTTCCGTCGCCGACCCGATCAAGGAGACGGCCGCGCAGGCGATCGCCGACCTCCGGCGCGAGGGCGTCCGTGTGGTCATGCTCACCGGAGACAATCAGCGAACGGCGAATGCTGTGGCTAGCAGGGTCGGCGGCATCGACGAGGTGATCGCCGACGTCCTCCCCGACCAGAAGCAGGCGGTCGTGGAGCGCCTCAAGGCCGCCGGGCGCCGCGTGGCGATGGCCGGCGACGGCATCAACGACGCCCCGGCTCTGGCCGCCGCCGATGTCGGCATCGCGATGGGGACCGGCACCGATGTCGCGATGGAGAGCGCGGCGGTGACGCTGGTGAAGGGCGATCTGGGAGGAATCGTCCGGGCGCGGCGTCTGAGTCGGGCGGTAATGCGCAACATCCGCCAGAACCTGTTCTTCTCGTTCGTCTTCAACGGCGCGGGCGTGCCGATCGCCGCGGGAGTGCTCTACCCTTGGTTCGGCTTGCAGCTGAGCCCAATGATCGCGGGCGCGGCGATGGCGTTAAGCTCTGTGGCCGTGATCGGCAACTCGCTTCGGCTGCGGGCGGTGCGGCTGTGAAGATCGGCGAGGCCTCGAAGGCGTCGGGCGTCAGCCAGCGGATGATCCGCCACTATGAGGAGATAGGCCTTATCGGGAAGGCGGCCCGGCGGGATTCCGGCTACCGGGACTATGACGAGCGGGACGTCCACACCTTGCGCTTCATCCGGCGCGCCCGGGACGTCGGCTTCCCCATCGAGGAGATCGGAAAGCTTCTGGCGCTCTGGAACGACCGCGACCGGGCGAGCGCCGACGTGAAGGCCTTGGCGCTCGCCCGAGCGGCGGAGCTGAAGCGCAAGGCGAAGGAGCTTGACGACATGCGCCGGGCGCTCGAGCATCTGGCGGCGAACTGTCACGGCGACCAGCGGCCGGATTGCCCGATCCTGAGCGGCCTCGAAGGAGGAGCGCCATGAGCCGCTTCGGGACTGCCGTTGAAACCGGAGGGCAACGGGCGTATCTGCGCCCGGTGTTGTTCGCGAGTCTCGCCCGCTTCCTGACCATCCTCGCGCTGGCCTTGTCGCCGCTCGCGGCGCTGGGAACGGCGCCGGCCTCGGCGATGTCGCATCAAGCGGCCGTGTCGGCCGATGCCCCGCCGATGACGAGCCACAAGATGGCCGGCCACCAGATGGCGGGACACAAGATGGCTGGCGATGACGCTATGGCGACCATGGCCCATTGCAAGGATATGGACGGCAAGTCGAAGGACGAGCCGTGCCGGCCTGGCGACTGCCTGGTGGCCTGTGCCGCCGTCTCGGCGATCCCCCCAGTGGGCGGCGCGCTGGAACCCCATGCGCTCGTGCATGGCCTGTTGCCGCAGCCCGCTCTGGTCTCCGTCCCGCACGGCCTCGTGCCCGAGGCTGCGACGCCCCCTCCACGAGGACTCCTGAAAATCTGAGACTCAATCTCGATTTTTCAGGAGTAGGCCCATGAAGAAGATGTTTGCTGCGCTCGCGCTTGCGATCGCCCTCCCGACCGTCGCCCATGCCCAGACAGCACCGGCTCCCGCGCCGGAGAAGAAGATGGAGTGCTGCTGCAAGAAGATGGGCATGAAGATGGACTGCTGCGACAAGCACGGCAAAGCCGGCGCTGGTCACCATGAGCATGCCGGCCACGATATGGGCCAGCAGCAGAAGCCCCAGCACTAAGCGCAGACGTGAGGAGGCGGTGCTTCGGCGCCGCCTCCGATCCGACCGACGCGATGCGTGCGACGTGACGACGCGCGCCTGTAAGGACGACCATGAATCAGATTTCACTAGACCGGCGGACGCTGCTCCGCGCCGGTGCGCTCGGCACCTTTGGCCTCGGATTGAATGGCCTGTTCCCGGCCTGGGCGCAGAGCGGAACGAGCGGGCTGGCACCCGCGCTACCGACGCTCTCGGGCGAGAATATCGCGTTGGAGATCGGCCACAGCCCGTTCAAGGTAGGAGGTCGGACCGGCCACGCGGTGACGATCAACGGCACCATACCTGGGCCGCTCCTGCGCCTCCGCGAAGGCCAGAACGTCCGGATCGCGGTGACCAACCGGCTGGAGGAGGACACTTCGATCCATTGGCACGGGCTGATCGTTCCGTTCCAAATGGACGGGGTTCCGGGCGTAAGCTTCCCGGGCATCAAGGCGCGGTCGACCTTCGTCTACGAGTTCCCGATCAAGCAAGCCGGGACCTACTGGTATCACAGCCATTCGGGGCTTCAGGAGCAGCAGGGGCTGTATGCCCCAATCGTGATCGATCCCGCCGGCGCCGATCCCGTGGCATATGATCGGGAGCACGTCATCGTGCTCTCCGACTGGAGCTTCCGGCACCCGCACGAGATCATCGCGAAGCTGAAGAAGGAGGGGGGCTACTTCAACCGGCAGAAGATGACGCTGCTAGGTCGCCTAAGCGGCGATCCTGGGCAGCAGATACCGTCAGCCGACCGCAAGATGTTCGCGAAGATGCGGATGGATCCGACCGACATCCTCGACGTGACGGCGGCGACCTACACCTATCTGATCAACGGGCACGGGCCGGCCGAGAACTGGACCGGGCTCTTCCGTCCCGGCGAGCGTGTCCGCCTGAGGATCATCAACGCTGCGGCGATGACGATTTTCAACATCCGCATTCCCGGCCTCGACATGGAGGTGGTCAGCGCCGACGGCCAGAATGTCAGGCCCGTCACCGTCCACGAGCTCCAGATCGGCAACGCCGAGACTTACGACGTCATCGTGGAGCCGGGAGACCAGGCCTACACCTTCGTGGCCGAGTCGATGGACCGGTCCGGCCTTGGCCGCGCGACGCTGGCGCCCCGCATGGGAATGGGCGCGGCGGTCCCGCCCCTGCGCGACCGGCCCGTCCTGACCATGAAAGACATGGGAATGGGCGGCATGGACCACGGCTCGATGGCCGGGATGGATCATGGGGCCGGCGCCGCTGCAGGCGGCGCGATGGCAGGCATGGACCCTGGGGCTCAGTCGGCCGTCTCGACCGGCAATGCTCCTTCGGCCGCCCCGATGGACATGAGCGGCATGAACATGCGCGACAAGTCGAAGGTGCCGCCCAACGTGAAGGTCGGAGTAGGTGTGGACGCGATCGCGATGGCACCAGCCGACCGCACCGGCGATCCGGGTCTCGGTCTGGAGAATGTCGGCCACAAGGTGCTGACCTACCGCGATCTAATGTCGCTGACGCTCAATCCCGACAAGCGGCCTCCGTCCCGGACGGTGGAGGTCCACCTGACCGGCAACATGGAGCGGTTCATGTGGTCGATCGACGGCGAGAAGCTCAGCGAGAACCCCGAGCCGATCCGCTTCGAGCGGAATGAGCGTGTGCGGGTGACGATGATCAACGATTCCATGATGACGCACCCGATGCATATCCACGGCCACTTCTTCGAGGTGGTGAACGGGCATGCCGGCATGCACCCGGTGAAGCATACGGTCATGGTCCTGCCCGGGGCGAAGCTGAGCTTCGACATGACCGCAGACGCGCCGGGCGACTGGGCTTTCCACTGCCACCTGCTGTTCCACATGCACGCCGGGATGATGCGTGTCGTGACGGTGCGGCCGCTCGACGGAGGCGCAGCATGAAGCGCTTGATCGCTCTTCTCTTCGCCACGGGCCTGGCGAGCCCTGCCCTGGCGCAGCATGCGGGACACGCGCCGCCTGCGCCCGCGCCCGCGCCCGCACCTGCTCCTGTCGCGACGTGCGCGCCTGAGCACGCGGCGATGGGCCATTGCAAGTTGCCAGCTCCAGCTCCAGCTCCAGCGTCTGAGCCGGCTGGGACCGCTGCGCCAGCGCAGACTTGCTTGCCGGAGCACGCGGCCATGGGCCACTGCAAGCTGGCCGCTCCCGCACCGGCTCCGGCTCAGGCCCCCGCGCAGACCTGTTTGCCCGAGCATGCCGCGATGGGACATTGCACCCCATCGCCCGCGCCAGCACCGGCGGCTGCGCCGGCCTGCCTCCCTGAGCATGCGGCCATGGGCCATTGCACGCCTGCCCAGACCGCGCCCGGGATGGCCGATCCGCATGCGGGCCATGCGATGGGCGGGGAGGCGCCGCCTCCCCCCACGGCGCCTCCGCCTCCAGGGGCGCTGTCGGGACCGGCTCACGCTGCAGATGCTGCATATGGGTCTGAAGCGATGGCGAATGCGCGCCGGGGACTGAGGGCGGAGCACGGCTCGATTGAGACCTACAAGGTCATGATCGACCAGCTCGAGACTCGTGTCAGGAAAGGGCGTGACGGTTATTTCGTCAACGGCGAGGCCTGGTATGGCAGCGACATCAACAAGATCTGGGTGAAGACGGAGATCGAGGGCGATTTCGGCCACCACCCCGAGCAGGCCGAGGTCCAGGCGCTCTATAGCCGGGCGATCGATCCCTGGTGGAACTTGCAGGCGGGCGTCCGCTACGATTTGCGGCCTGATCCGGAACGTGCCTACTTTGTCGTCGGGGTGGAGGGGCTGGCGCCCTACTGGTTCGAGATCGACGCCGCGGCATTCGTCTCCAACAAGGGCGACGTGTCGGCGCGGTTCGAAGGCGAATACGACCTGCGCCTCACCCAGAAGCTAATCCTACAGCCGCGGATCGAGTTCGACCTCGCGCTCCAGGACGTGCCTGAGATCGGCGTCGGGTCTGGTCTCTCCAGCGGGGAGGCGGGGCTTCGCCTGCGCTACGAGATCGTCCCCGAATTCGCGCCTTATGTCGGCGTCGCCTACGAGCGAGCCTTCGGGAACACCGCCGATTTTCGCCAGGCGGCCGGCGAGAAGGCTGGGGGATGGAATCTCTTGATAGGAGTGAGGACATGGTTCTGAAGCGGATCGCAGCCCTGCTGACGCTTTGGGTGGTGGCATCCGGCCTGAGTGTCTCTCCCGCCGGGGCGCACAAGAAAGAGAGGCACCAACAGCCACCGCCGGCGGCGGCGCAGCAGGCCGGGTCGCCGGGCGCGGCACCCGCTTCGGCCGCTCCGATGGCCGGACACGACATGGGCGGCATGATGGACGATATGGCGAAGGACCGCTCGAAGATGTCGACCTTTGAGCGCTTTCTGGACTGGCTCGGGCGGCTCCACCCGGTCATCATCCATTTCCCGATTGCCTTCTTTCCGGCGGCATTGTTCACGGCGGCGGTGGGCAGACGGCGACCCGCCTTTTCGAAGCCGGTGCAGTTCCTGGTCGTCACCGGGGGGCTCATCGCGCCGGTCGCGGCGGTTCTGGGCTGGCTCGACGCGATCGGCGCCGACCCCGATCCGTTGCTCACCGTGCACCGGTGGCTCGGCACAGCGGTCGGAATCGCCGGGCTCGCGCTCGCGATCTGGGCATGGAAGCGTCCAGAGGAGGACCGTGGACCGGGGATGGTCTGGGCACTGGCTGCGATCACGGCCGCCATCGTCGTCCAGGGATGGTTCGGCGGCGCGCTCGTTCACGGCATCGATCACATGAATTGGTGAAATCTACCGAGCGGCGGCATCAAGAAGGAGCGAAGAATGTCACATCATCTGAGCGACGAAACGCGTTCCTGCATCGAGTCGTGCCTCGCCTGCAGCACAACCTGCCTGTCGGACGCGATCGGCCATTGCCTACACAAAGGCGGACGGCACACAGAGCCGACGCATTTCAACCTGATGCTCGACTGCGCCGAAATCTGCCGGACCGCCGCCAATTTCATGGCGCGCGGCTCAGACCATCACTCACACATCTGCCGCGAATGCGCCGAGATCTGCCGGGCCTGCGCCGCTAGCTGCGAAGCGCTCGGCGACATGCAGGAGTGCGTGGAGGCGTGCCGCCGGTGTGCCGACGAATGCGAGAAGATGGCAGCCTGAATTTGGCGCACGCCTGCCGGCGCCGAGCGAGCAGCAGATTCGTCGGCTCGCGGACCACTGGTTTACCGGCGACGAGAAGCTCGTGAAGGTCGCTTTGGCGCGTTCGCCGGCTCGACGGCGGGCAAGGCCTTCGACGGGCAGAAGCTGCTGTTCCTGTTCGCAATCGTGATGGTGCTCGTCGGCATCATGATGCTGCGCGGGCGCGGCCGGACCGGCGATGCGGACGTCGTATTGGGACGCGACAACGCAGCCAAGCTCGTCGGCTATGGGGCTGGGACCGGTCTCTTTTCCGGTTTCTTCGGCATCGGCGGCGGCTTCCTCATCGTGCCCGGGCTGATCGCCGCCACCGGAATGCCGATGATCAACGCCATCGGCTCCTCGCTCGTAGCGGTCACCGCCTTTGGCCTCACCACCGCATTCAATTATGCACTTTCCGGCCTTGTCGACTGGCTGCTCGCCTTCGCGTTCATCGGCGGCGGCATCCTCGGCGGCTATGCCGGCGCCCGCCTCGCCAAACGGCTTTCGGGCACCCAAGGCCGGCTCACGACCATCTTCGCGGGTCTCATCTTCGTGGTGGCCGCATACATGCTCTGGAAGAGCGCCGCTGCCTTTTGAGGTCAGCATGACAGGATGCTACGACCCGGATGAAACGGTAATGTAACCGTTGAACTAGGCGCAGCTGCGTTGATCCACGCCGCAGCGGCCAGTTGTGACCCCTTCAGATGGTAGCGAGACTCTGAAAGCTACCGTGAAGAGCGATGTGTCGGTGAGCAGCCTTCAGCTGAATGCTCAAATCACCGCCATGCCGAGGAACAGGGCGGCGACGGACAGCAGCACGGAGCTCCTGCGTAGCTAGAGCGCGCGAAAGCGTTCGGCCTCGCGCGCGGGCATTATGTGCGCCTCCGCCTTCGAGGCACCGCCGCCGGGATGGATGAGGAAGGGCGCAGGCGCGCCATCGAGCCCTTCTTCTCAAGAAAGGGGGTGGGGAAGGGGAAAGGCCTCCATGGTGCACGGCTTGGCGGCCCAGCTCGGCGGCGGGATCGAGATCGACAGCGCACCAAGCCTGGGACAACGATCGAGCTGTGGCTTCCAGTTAGCGCACACGCCGCCGACGGCGAGGACCGACTGGCGGAATGCTCGCCGAGCGCCAAGGGCTGTGGCACCGCGCTGCTCGTCGACGACGAGGAACTCGTCCGCAATGAGCACCGCCGACATGCTGCTCGACCGGGGGGTCGCGTTTGTCGTCCCCCAGCCCCCGCTGCCGCAGGCAGCGAATCTTCGGCTGCTTCCGGGAAAATTGCAGAATCGCCCTCTAACGGAACCAAGCTTTTCGCATCCCGCACCAAGCCGCGGGTTGGTCGACCGTGAAGCGGCCTTACGGGTTGGTATCGCGCCGCGAGCCTCCGTCCTTTGGGGCGGCGGCGGTCCTGAGCACGCGCATGAGCTCCTCGACCGAATACGGCTTTTTGAGCAACTCAAAGCCGTGGCTGCGTTCCGCCAGCACGTTGCTATAGCCGCTGGTAAGTATGACGCGAATGTCGGGATGGCTCGACACAATCCGCTCGGCCAGCTCGATGCCGGACAGGCCGGGCATCACGACATCGGTAATCACGACGTCGAAGCTCTCGGGGTCGCGGTCGATCAGCTCGAGCGCTCCTTCGGCATTGGTGGCAAGGGAGACCGAATATCCGATCTCTTCGAGCAGTTGCCGGGCGAACCGGCCGACCTCGAGATTGTCCTCGACGAGAAGTATTCGGCTCCCCTTGGGAAGCCGGCTGCCGGAAGGCCTGCGCTGATCCACCTGCGGAGCGGGCGCCGTCTCGCAGGCGGGAAGATAGAGGGTGAAGCTGGTGCCGTGCCCAGGAGCGCTCTTAACCTCGACGTCACCGCCGGACTGTTTGGCGAAACCATAGACCTGAGAAAGCCCGAGCCCAGTCCCCTTGCCTGAGGCCTTCGTCGTGAAGAAGGGCTCGAAAATCTGTCCCATATGCTCTTCGCTGATGCCGCTCCCGGAGTCCGAGACGGAGACAGCGACGAACCGGGCCTCGTGGCCTGCGTGGCCCCGGATACTTGGCAATCTGTCGGTGCATCGCGCTTCGATCACGATCTTGCCCTGCTCGCCCATGGCGTCACGCGCGTTGACCGCCATGTTGATCAGGGCTGTCTCGAATTGGGGGAGATCCGCCTCGACGAAGCAATCCCCCTCTTCGCCGTGCACTTCGACTTCGAAGCGCGAACCCACGAGCGTGCGAACCATGTCCGCCACGCGCCGCACCCGATCGGCCGCGTCAAACTGCTCGGGAGCGAGCGGCTGGCGGCGGGCGAAGGCGAGAAGCTGAGCGGTCAGGCTCGAGGCACGGTCCGCGGTGTCGGAGATGGCGTCGACATAGCGGCGCCTTTTCGCCTCGTCCAAGTCGTGCATCCGAAGGAGGTCCGCGGAGGATCGTATGATCGTCAAAAGGTTGTTGAAGTCGTGAGCCAGCCCCCCAGTGAGCTGACCGAGGGCATCCATCTTGTGCGAGTGCCTAAGCGCCTCCTGCGCCGCGACCAGGTCTTCACTCCGTTCCGCCACTTCGCGCTCAAGCGTCTCGTTAAGACGTCTGAGCGCCTCGCGCGTCTGCTGCTCTTCCGAGATGTCCCTCACCTCAATGATCGTTCCGACGACGGTGGAGCGCTCGTCCCGGAGGGGGGATGCGGTGAATGCGACCGGGTAGAAAGACCCGTCCTTGTGGACGAACATCGTCTCGCCCTGCACCTGGTTCCTCTCGGGGAAGGCGCGGTCGATCGGGCAATCCTCGATCGGGAAAGGGCGGCCGTCGGAGTGCGTATGGTGAATGACGTCGTGAAGAGCCCGCCCCCGGACCTCAGCGAGACTGAAGCCCGTGAGCGCCTCCGCCGCCGCATTCATGTAGGTGCATTGCTGCCGATCATCCATGAAGAAGATGGCGACGCTCGCATTGTCCAGGACGGCGTCCAGGCGACGCCTGGTTTCACCCGACGGGGAATCCGGGCCAGGACCCTGGGTCACAAGGCGGCGACCGAAAGCGGCGGCCGAATTCTGCTTCTCATTTGACCCCCGGCATTCCCCGATTCGGGGTTGCTATAGGAGAAGCTTCGTTGGCGAACTGTCGGCCAGCGGACACTGATCCGGGCACGAAACGTTTTTTCGCGAATTTTTCAGTTTTTTTCGAGACTTGCTAGGCCGCGACCATCGTGGATTCACAGGCTGGGAGATCGGAGCTCCAGATGGCGCGGCGCGTGTAGCGAGCGGTTTCCAGGCACGTGCAGGCCATCCGTTCGAGGGCAACAGGATCCTGCACACTGATCGCCGCGCGTCGTGTGACGAGGATAGCGTCGCGCTGCATCCGGGACATGATCTCGGCCACGGTCGTGCGCTGGGCGCCCAGCATCCGGGCGAGTGTCTCCTGCGTCAGCGGCAGCACGTCCCCGGTTGCGCTCTTCTCAAGAGCCTCCACGATCGTGCGGCTCAGCCTCGCTTCGACGTCATGAAGCCCGCTGCAGACGACGGACTGGCGAGTCTCGCTCATCAGCTGCTCGACATAACGGTGGACCGCGGTGCGTATGCCTTCGGACTCGCTGAACAGCTCGCGATAGTCGCTTGCCGACATGCTCGCCGCCTCGCCCGCCACCTGAACCTGCGCCTCGGCGAAATACTGGCGTGTGCCGCAAGCCTCGAAAAGGCCGATTGCGCCTTCCCGCCCGACCAGCGCGCTGTCCATTCGCTCCCCGTCCATCGTCTCTGCGAGGATGCCGACGAGGCCGTTCAGCGGGAAGTAGACCTGGTCGACCTCCGATCCCTGACTGTAAAGGATGGCGCCGCGCGAGAGCGGCACCGACTTCAGCCGAGCGGCCGTCCGCCCGCGCAGTGAGGGCTCGACGGCGCCGAGCAAGACGTTCTTGGTGAAAAGGTTACGCTCCATTGCCCTACCCCGCCGCGGCCGGCGATCCGGCAGCGTCTCCAGCATCATTTCGGGCGAGTGGCTCGAGCCTCACGCACGTCGAATCGGCCCCCGCCGATCGAACCGGCACCGTATCAGAATCAACGGCGCCGCGCACTTGTCTCGTTTTCAGGATCAGCGCAAAGGGCCTCGGCGGCGATCTCTTCACCCACCCTGGACTGGCGAGACTTCCGTCTCGAGAGCGCGAGCTGATTGATCATGCAGGATCGTCACCGTGCGTCGCGTGCAGCAGCCGAAGCAGCGACTCTGATAACGGTCGAAGCTGCGAGCGGACTTCAGCCGCCAAGTTGCCGCCGAGACCTGCTTCCTCGACACAGCGAGGTGGTCCGCCAGGCACGCATCGCAAAGCGGCTTGTGGCGTCGCGTCTCAATCAGCGCATGCAAATTTCCCGCGAAACCCACCTGCCGCCCCCGACCAATGCTGTAACGTAGCAGAAGCAGGCGAAAAGCAAAATGTTTTCAAGTGGATCTGTCTCGACGGCCAGGGGCAGGCGGTTCGGCCGAACCAGCGTGCCTCCTGATCCTGGGAAGTTTGCGTCTTTAAGCGGGTCCGGAGCCCCCGAACCCGGAGCCCCTCGGCTCCGGCCCGCGGCGCGCCAAAGGGAGATGCGCTGCCGCATCGCAAACGCTGATCTATGTTAGCCGTTCCCGGAGGGGAATGCGGTGGGGATGATGCCCCTCCTTTCGAATTTTCTGGTAATGAGTCTTGACCCCACTTCGTCGCCCAGTTCGATGTTCATGGAAATAAACGATCGAACGTCCTGGCTTGGGCGGTCGGTGCTTTAGGGGCGCTTGCCCAGGAGCACCGCCTTACCCTTTTCAGGCTGCTCGTTCAGGCGGGCGGCGACGGGATGGCGGCGGGCGCGATCGCCGCGACGTTCGGCATCCCGAACTCCTCCCTGTCATTTCACCTGGCTCAGCTCAGCCGCACCGGACTGGTTCGGCAGCAAAGGCAGCACCGCTCTATCATCTACAGCGCGGACTACGACGCCATGAACGCCCTCGTCGGCTATCTCCTCGAGAATTGCTGCTCCGGCGCCGATTGCGCGCCCGACTCACGCTCTGACACCGCTACCTCCAAGCCTGCTGGCCGAAGGAAATCCACATGAAGCGCCTCCATATTCACGTCGGGGTCGAAGACCTCAAACGGTCGATCGCCTTCTATTCCACCCTCTTCGGCGCAGATCCGACCGTTACCAAGGCCGACTATGCGAGGTGGATGCTCGAAGACCCGCGGGTCAACTTCGCCATCTCCAGCGGCCAGCATGCCGCCAAGGGGATCGAGCATCTCGGCATCCAGGTCGAAAGCAGCGGTGAGCTCGCGGATGTCTATGGACGGCTCGAAGCCGCCGACCGGCCGGTGCTCGATGAAGGCGCGACCAGCTGCTGTTACGCGAAGTCCGAAAAGCGCTGGATAGCCGATCCCGACGGCATCGTATGGGAAGCTTTCCTCACTAACGGCGAAGCCACCGTCTACGGCGACAGCCCGACTCTGAACGGCCTCTCCGACAAGGCTTCCCATACGAGCTGCTGCGCACCGGCGATGCCGCCGCCGGCGGCGGTTGTCTGCTGCGGATAAGGACATGAGCGAGAGCGTGCACAACGTCCTCTTCCTCTGCACGGGAACTCGGCACGCTCGATCCTGGCCGAGGCCATCCTGAACCGGGAGGGCGCGGGGCGCTTCCGTGCCTTTTCGGCGGGCAGCTGCCCGAAGGGCGAGATGCACCCGATGGCGATCGAGGTCCTGCGGGAGCAGGGTTACTCGACCGACGACTTGCGCTCCAAAGGTCGGGAGGAGTTTGCGGCCCCGGGGGCGCCACGATTCGACTTCATCATCACCGTCTGCGACAACGCCGCGAGTGAGACCTGCCCGGTCTGGCCGGGCCACCCGATGACCGCACGCTGGGGCATCGAGGATCCGGCCGAGGTCAAAGGCGCGGGCCAGCGCGAAGCCTTCGTCCGCGCCTACCGCCAGATGGGACGCCGCATTTCCCTCTTCTTGGCTCTTCCCGTCGACACGCCGGACAGGGCGCTCCTGAAAGCCAAGCTTCGCGAGATTGGCCAGACGTCCGAATGATCTACTCGACCCCGCAGCGCGTCGCCGCCGAAGCCCTGGGAACCGCCGTGCTCGTCGCCACGGTCGTCGGCTCCGGCATCATGGCGGAGACCCTGGCCGGCGGGAACCTAGCCGTGGCCCTCCTCGCCAACACGATCGCGACCGGGGCTATCCTCTACGTCCTTATCACGGTGTTGGGGCCCGTCTACGGCGCCCACTTCAATCCAGCCGTCAGCGCCGTCTTCGCGTTCCGGCGCGAGATCCGATGGATCACCGCACTCGTCTTTGCGGCCGCGCAGATTGCCGGCGGCATCGGGGGCACCGTCCTCGCTCATGCCATGTTCGAGCAGCCGCTCATCCAGCTGTCGCTTCACGGCCGCACCGGCCCTGCGCAATGGCTCTCGGAAGCGGTCGCGACCTTCTGCCTCGTCCTCACCATTCTCGGCACGGTCCGCTCGCGGCCGGAAGCCGCGCCGGCCTCCGTCGCGCTCGTGATCGTGGCCGCCTACTGGTTCACGGCCTCGACATCCTTCGCCAATCCGGCCGCCACCATCGCCCGCGCCCTGTCGAACACGTTTTCGGGCATTGCGCCGGCCGACGCGCCGGCCTTCATCGCGGCCCAGCTTTGTGGCGCGGCTGCAGCCGCGGGTCTCGCCACCGGACTATGCAACTGGAAGCCCACAGCGCCCGGAGAGCCCTCGCTCTCCGGACATCTGGAAGACTAGGACGCGCCGGTTGCAGTCGCATCTGTCTGCACCGATCGTCCCAAGGTCTGGCGCACGAGCGTCCTCGCGAAGCCTGATAGTGATTCCGGGCCGAAGCACCGTGTCCAAGACAGAAAAACAGCCTGCCTTCCAGCTGAGAGTTTATTGACCCGCGTGCGACAAACTGTATCCTTCCCTGTGCCCCCTCAAAATGGGGGTATGAAAAAGCAGCCGATTTCAACAGCTTAACAGATCGTGGCGGGGCTGGACCGATCCTCTCTCCCCGACCATTTTCATTTGTTGACGAGAGTTGCGTGCAGGAAGGCGCTTTTGCGGCGGCGAATGGCGCAGATCCGCGCTTTCGAGGCTCGTTCCGCCGAAAAGCCTTGAGTTTTCGCCACCATTTGTTGCCGCATCGGCCCGGTTGCGCGACATAGGTCCCGCGAAAGGGGCGGCGATGGGCGAAGCGTGCGAGGCTGGGGATCTCGAGGTCGTCGCCTCGACGCTCGCCTGCGCGCGCGAGACGGCCGAGCAGATCCTCCGCCAGGCCAAGGTCAGGCACTACCCGGCCCGCGCCTGCCTGCTCCGCCAGGGCGACCGCGGCTCGACGACCTTCCTCCTCGTCCTCGGCCGCGCCCACGCCCTCCTCTACAGCCTCGACGGCCAGACCGTCCTCATCCACGAATTCGGCCCGGGCGACCTGTTCGGAGCGCTCGGCAGCCTCGACCCGATGCCGGAGGCGGCCGACGTGATCGCGGTCGAGGAGATCCGGAGCCTGCTGATCGAGGCGGGCCTGCTCGTCGCCATGGCCGAGCGCCACGCCGCGATCGGCCTCGCGCTGTCGCGGCTGCTTCTGAAGCGCCTGCGCGCCACCTCGGAACGGATGTTCGAGCGCGCCGCGCTGTCGGCGCCCGGACGCGTCTGCGCCGAGCTGCTGCGCCTCGCGCGCCAGGGGGAGGGCATGGCGATAAGGCCGCTGCCGGTGATTGCCGAGCTGGCCCTGAAGGTCGGGACGACGCGCGAAACCGCCTCGCGGACCGTGAGCGGCCTGGAGCGCCGAGGAATCCTCCGCCGCGAAGGCGACGCTTTGGTGGTGGTCGCGCCGCAGCGGCTCGAGGACGAGATATTATGAGCGCGGCTTGAGGGCGTAGAGATCGACCGGCCCGGTGCCGTCGCGAGCGTCCATCTCGCCGATCAGCTCGGACCAGAACCCGCCGCCGCCGTTCGCGGCGAGCGCCGCAGCGAAATCGGCGGTCACGCAGGCCGCGCCCGGCGGGGCGGAGGCGGCGGCCCCGGCGGCGAGCACCGCCGCTTCCCCGCCGACGCGCGGCTCGCCGCTGAACGGATCGCGGACAGGGTCGGCGACTCCGTAATGACCGCCGACCGCGGCGCCGAGCTTGCCGGCGAGGGACACCGCCGCCTCGGCCGCTTCCGCCGCCTCGCCATAGCCGGCGACGATCTCCCCGCCGGTGAAATAGGGGCCGATGGCGGCGGCGGGCCCGTCGCCGAGGCAGGTCGCGACGGCCTCGATCCGGTCCCCCGCTTCGGCGCGGACGACGAGCAAGGCGAGCCGGCGATGGGCGCCCGCCGGAAGGGCGGCGGAAGCGGGCGCGGCCGCCTCGCGCGGCGCCGCCACGATGCGCTGCCGCCATCCGCCCGCCGGCGCCGGCTCGCCCGGCTCGCCGTCGAGGACGAGCAATTGGAGGGCGCGGCTCTCGAGGCGGCGCGCGTTCATCGCCGCCGCGCCCATCGCGATCTCGTCGGCGAGCGCGATGGTGACAGGGTCGGGCGGAGCGCCGAGCGGACGGACGGCGCGGACCGTCGCGGCCCGCTCGAGAAGGGCGCCGAAGCGGCGGCGCCACGGCTTGCCGAACGGGTCGACCGACACGGACGCGAAAGCCTCGGCGCCGCCGGGGAGCACCGCGTGGAGCTCGGCGCCGCGCTCGAGCAGGGCCTCGGCAACGATGATGTCCGCCCCTGCAGCGAGGGCGCCGTAGCCGAACCCCACTTTCTCCTCGCGCAGCACCGCCGCGATCTTCTCGTCGAGATGCCCGCGCCGCGACACCCGCGCGTCGAACGCCATATG
>DATAIU010000075.1:0-19728 GCA_036262495.1 Allosphingosinicella sp. | reverse complement strand
CCACCTTCAGCGTCACCCGGCTGCTCGAGAAGCGCCACATGGACCGAGCCGCCGCGACGATCATGGCGAGGCGCTTCGAGCGGCCGAGATGGCGCTGCTGCGCCTCGCGCTCGCGAACCAGCCTCGGGTAGAGGCCGACGGCGCTGTTGTTTACGAAGATGCGGCCGTTGACCTCGGCGACGTCCACTCGCCGCGTTCGCCCCGCGGCGATCGCCGCGGCCGCGGCCTTGAGGTCCAGTGGAACGCCGGCGTCGCGGGCGAAATGGTTCAGAGTGCCCATCGGCAGGACGCCGAGCGGGAGATCGGTATCGGCGAGGGCGGCGGCGGCGGTGCTGATCGTGCCGTCGCCGCCCGCCGCGACTAGCGCCGCCACTCCCTCCGCTGCCGCGACCTCCGCGCAATGGCGGTCGAGCTCGCCTGGCGCGACCAGCCGGACTTCGGGCTGGGCGCCCGTCCCCGCGAACGCTTCCTCGATCCGCGCTTCGGCGCCTTCGGCCGAGCCGCCGCCGCGATTGACGATGACGATGACCTTCAACCGCAAGGTCCGGGCATCAGCTCTCGTCGCCGGGCTTGCAGTCGCCGATGCGATGAGCGGAGAGATGGCCGTCGACGTTCATGTTCGCCCCGCCCATCGCGATCGACATCTTCTGGTCTATCTCGTAGCTCGTCGACGTGTAGGTGCCGTTCATCGTCAGGGTCATCTTGCCGGGCGTATCGCCGCCGGTGCAGGTGATCGTTCCCTGAATGCGTCCGCCCCGGAAAGCGAAGCCGTCCTGGGTGCAGTTCTTATTGTCCTTGTCGGCGAACATGCCCGCATTGGCCTTGTCGACCTCTTCCTTCGTGATGCAGGTCCGCGACGTGTCGGAGCCCTTCGCTCCGGCCAGCCCCATGTTCGCCTTTACCTCGTAAAGGCCAGGCTCCAGCTTGAGATCGCCGCCCTGCGGCGTCCCGGTTGCGGCGGCGGTCTCGGTGCCACTCGCCGCGGCGGTCCCGTTTGCGGTCGCGTTCTCGCCGCCGGCCCCGGCAGCACCGTTACCAGCCGCCTTGTCGCCGCCGCTTCCGCACGCGGCCAAGGCCAGCATCGCGGTAGTCAGAATAAGCTTGGTCTTCATCTTTTCCCCCTCTTTGGATATTTCATTTTCCGCCGCCTGCGGCGGGCTGCGGCCTTAGCAAGTCCAGCACGGCCACCGTCATCGCCTCGGTGCCGAGCCGCACCGACGGCTCGGGATCGATCTTGAACAAAGGCGAATGGTGCGACGGAACGGCAGGCCCGCCAGCGCGCGCGGCATCGAAGGCCGCCTGCGGCGTGCCGCCGACCTGGAAGTAGAAGCCGGGGACGCCGAGCTCGGGCTGGACGAAATAGGTGAAGTCCTCCGCCCCCATGCTCTCCTGCGAGAAGGGCACCACGGTCCCCGGCGCAAGCTCGCGCTGCCAGGCCGCCCTCACGCGCTCCGCGACGGCGGCGCTGTTGCTCGTGGTCGGCGTCCCCTCCGAGATCTTGACCTCGGGCAGCAAATTCTCGGCGACGCCGTTCGCGCGGGCAATATTCCTGGTCATGCGCTCGATCGCGGCGAGGAGCTGATGGCGCGTCGCCTCGTCATTGGCGCGCACCGTCAGCTGAAGGTCGGCGCGGTCCGAGATGACGTTGTGCTTCGTCCCCGCGTGGAAGGAGCCGACCGTGATCACCGCCGGCGAGAGCGGCCCGACCTCGCGGCTGACGATCGACTGAAGCGCCGTGACGATCTGCGCTCCGATATAGACGGGATCCTTGCCCATATGCGGCGCGGCGCCGTGCGCGCCGACGCCGTGTACGATGATGTCCACGCTGTCGGCCGAGCTGTACATCAGTGCGTCGGAGCCGCTGACGGTGCCCGTGCGCATCCCCGAATTGACGTGGAAGCCGAGCGCGTAATCGGGCTTGGGGAAGCGGGTATAGAGCCCGTCGGCCAGCATCGCCTTGGCGCCCCCGACCCTCTCCTCGGCGGGCTGGCCGATGAAGACCACCGTGCCCCGCCACCGGTCCTTCATCGCAGCGAGCCGGTGCGCGGTGCCGATCAGCGAGGTGATGTGCACGTCGTGGCCGCAGGCGTGCATGACCGGCATCTCCTTGCCGTCGACGCCGATTTGGGCGACATGGGATGCGTAAGGCAGGCCGCTTTTCTCCTCGAGCGGGAGGCCGTCCATGTCGGCCCGCACGAGCACGGTCGGGCCCGCGCCGTTGCGCATGATGCCGACGACGCCGGTGCCGCCGACGCCCTCGGTCACCGTCGCGCCGGCGGCGCGCAGCTCCTTGGCGAGGATCTTCGCCGTCCGATTCTCCCTGAAGCTGAGCTCGGGATGCTGGTGGAAATCGAGGAAAAGCGCGCCGAGGCGCTTGTCGTAATCGGCCTTTATCGCGCCGGAAAAATCCGCGGCGGCCGCCGGCGAGGCGGCGAGGACGCCGGCCAGGAACAGGGACTTCAAACGCATCGTGGAAAAACCTCCCGTATTTCCAGTCCCCTAGCCCAAGGGCAGAGCGGCGAGAAGCCGCTCGCTGTCGGCCTCGTCATTGTAGAGATGGCGCGTGATCCGCATCCATTCGCCGCGGAGGCTGACATGGACGCATGCCGCCGCCAGGCTCTCCTCTATCCCCGCCGGTAGGCCGCCCGGGAAACGGACCGAGAGGAAATGCGGCGCCCGTCCGGGCTGCCCCAGGATTCCGCGTCCGGCGAGCCCGGCCTCGAGCGCGGTATTGGCTGCGCCGAGGGTAGCGGCGATGTTGGCCACGCCCCATTCGAGCAATTGGCGAATCGCCTCCGCGGCAACGGGAAGCAGAGCGAAATTGGCGCGCTCCCCCATGTCGAAACGCCGCGCTCCCGGCGCGAACGCGGTCTCATAGGCGGACAGGCTCCGGAAGTCGTGGGCGTTCCTGCGCGAAATCCAGGCTTCCTCGAGGGGCCGCCCGATCTGGTGCCGCGGAGCGACGTAGAGGAAGGCCAGGCTGTATGGCCCCATCAGCCATTTGTACGAGGTCGCGACGAGGTAATCGGGGTCGACGGCGGCGAGGTCGAGCGGCAGCGCGCCGCACGATTGGGTCGTGTCCAGGACCAGCGCCGCGCCGACCGAGCGGCAGCGCCGCGCTACGGCCTCGACGTCGATCATCGTCCCGCAGACCCAGTGCGTATGCGGCGAAATGACGAGCGCCGTGCCGCCGTCGATCGCTTCGAGCAGGCCGGCCGTCCACTCGCCCCCGCCCGCGGGCCGCTCGACTGTCACCAGCCTGGCTTCCGACCGTTCCGCCAAGGCGCGCGCGGCGAGGATGCCGGAAGGGAAATCCTCGGCCAGGGTGACGATCTTCTGCCCGGCCGCGACCGGCAGGTTGCCCATGGCCGTCGCCATTCCGTAGCTGACCGACGGGATGATCGCGACGTCGTCGGCCGTGCAGCCGATGAGCTCGGCGAACAGGGCGCGCAGCCGCTCCGATTCGTCGAAGAAATGCTCGGCCCTCACCTCCCACGGCCGCGCCTTGCGCTCGAGGCCGCGCCGGCCCGCCTCGACGGCGGCCCGGCTCAGCGGGGACATCTTGGCGCAGTCGAGATAGGCGACGCCCTCCCCGATGTCGAAGAGGGCGCGCTGGCACGGAATGGGCGGCATCAGCTCTTGGCTTTGCCTCCGTCGGCGGCCGGAGCGGCGCAGGTCGGGCCGATCCGCCGGCCGTTGACTTTCGACGTCATCGAGAAATCGCCGTCGCCGGGAAGCACCGAGTTGGCGTTCACCGCGCCTTCGAAGCCGTCGCCCTTGTAGCTGCCCTCGACCGTCATCATGACGTGGCCCTCGAGCGCGTCCCGCTCGCACTGGAGCGAGACGTTGATCCTTCCGCCGTCCATGTAGCGGTCCTTATACTCGCATTCGTAGCCGGTCCCGGCGAACATCTCTGGCGGCGGCTTGTCCTCCTTGCCGGCTTCGATGCACGCGGCGGCGGTGGCCTTGTCGCCGACCGCGGCCTTGAGCGCCGGGGTCGCCTTGTCGGTCGAGCGAAAGGCGGTCACCTGGGAATCGACCTGCCACTGGCCGGCCTGCATCCTCCCAGCGGCTTCTTCGGTCTTGTTCCCTTCGCCGGCCCCGTCGGAGCAGGCCGCCGCCAGGCACAGCGGAACGATGATCCATGCGCGCATCTCGTCATCCCCTTTTGTTGTGCCGCGAAGCTAGCGCGCAAGCGGCCCAATAGCCATATGGGCGCGATGGGAATCGCGATCAGAACGGGGCTCGAAGAGCCCGATACGGGCGGCGCCTTCATCCCCCACCGGCCGCAGCGGCCCGACAAGGCGGAGGGCGGGCGGAAGTTCCGCATCGTCTCCGATTACGAGCCGGCCGGCGACCAGCCTGGGGCCATCTCCGAGCTGATCGACGCCGCGCGCCAGGGGGAGCAGACGCAGGTGCTGCTCGGCGTCACCGGATCGGGCAAGACCTTCACCATGGCCAAGGTGATCGAGGCGCTGCAGCGACCCGCCCTCGTCCTCGCGCCGAACAAGATCCTCGCCGCCCAGCTCTACGGCGAGTTCAAGAGCTTCTTCCCCGACAACGCGGTCGAATATTTCGTCAGCTACTACGATTATTACCAGCCCGAAGCCTACGTTCCCCGCTCGGACACCTATATCGAGAAGGAAAGCTCGGTGAACGAGGCGATCGACCGGATGCGCCACTCGGCGACCCGGGCGCTTCTCGAGCGCGACGACGTCATCATCGTCGCCTCGGTTTCGTGCCTGTACGGCATCGGCTCGGTCGAGACTTACAGCGCGATGACCTTCAGCCTCAGCAAGGGGCAGACCGTCGACCAGCGCGAGATCGTGCGCAAGCTGGTCGCGCTCCAGTATAAGCGTAACGACCAAGCCTTCGCCCGTGGCAACTTCCGCGTGCGCGGCGACAATCTCGAAATTTTCCCCTCGCACTATGAAGACATGGCCTGGCGCATCGCCTTCTTCGGCGACGAGATCGAGGAGATCGTCGAGTTCGATCCGCTGACCGGCAAGAAGATCGCCGCGCTCGACTACGTCAAGGTCTACGCCAATTCGCACTACGTGACGCCGGGCCCGACGCTCAAGCAGGCGATGGAGGCGATCCGGCACGAGCTTTCGGAGCGGCTGAAGGAGCTTGTCGCGGAAGGGAAGCTGCTCGAGGCCCAGCGGCTGGAGCAGCGCACGAATTTCGACCTCGAGATGATCGCCGCGACGGGCTCGTGCGCCGGCATCGAGAATTACAGCCGCTTTCTGACCGGCCGCCTGCCCGGCGAGCCGCCGCCCACCTTGTTCGAATATCTGCCGGAGAACGCGCTCCTCTTCGTCGACGAGAGCCACCAGACGGTACCGCAGATCGGCGCGATGGCGCGCGGCGACCACAGGCGGAAGATCACCCTCGCCGAATATGGCTTCCGCCTGCCCTCCTGCATCGACAACCGTCCGCTGCGCTTCAACGAGTGGGACGCCATGCGCCCGCAGACCGTGGCCGTCTCAGCGACGCCGGGGCCTTGGGAGATGGAGCAGACGGGCGGGGTGTTCGCCGAGCAAGTCATCCGCCCGACCGGGCTGATCGACCCGCCCGTCGAGATCAAGCCGATCGAGGACCAGGTCGACGACCTGATCAACGAGGCGCGGATCACTGCGCGCAAGGGCTACCGGACGCTGGTCACGACGCTGACCAAGCGGATGGCCGAGGATTTGACCGAGTTCATGCACGAAGCCGGGCTCAAGGTCCGCTACATGCACAGCGACGTCGAGACGCTGGAGCGCATCGAGCTCATTCGGGACCTCAGGCTCGGCGTCTACGACGTGCTGGTCGGCATCAACCTGCTGCGCGAAGGGCTCGACATTCCCGAGTGCGGGCTCGTGGCGATCCTCGACGCCGACAAGGAAGGCTTCCTCCGCTCGGAGACCTCGCTCATACAGACGATCGGCCGTGCCGCCCGCAACGTCGAGGGCCGCGTCATCCTCTACGCCGACCGCGTCACCGGCTCGATGGAGCGGGCGCTCAACGAGACCGACCGCCGCCGCCGCAAGCAGGAGGAATATAACCAGGCCCACGGCATCACGCCGACGACGATCAAGCGCAACATCCAGAACATCCTCGCCGACGTCTCGCAGCGCGACGGGGTCGTCGTCGAGACCGGCGACGACGAGCGGCCCCACCTCGTCGGCCACAACCTCAAGGCGTACATAGCCGACCTGGAGCAACGGATGCGCAAGGCCGCCGCCGACCTCGAGTTCGAGGAGGCGGGGCGCCTGCGCGACGAGATCCGGCGCCTAGAGGCCGACGAGCTCGGCATTCCGGACGCCGACAAGCGTGCGCCCCTGCTCGGCAACTCCACCGAAGGGAAGCCCGGGACGAGGAAGACCCGCTACGGCAAGCAGCAGGCGATCCGCGGCAGACGGAGATTTGCGGGAATGCGCTGAGGGGCCACGAATTAGCTTTTTCTTCTATTGCTTAAGCCATGGCTTACTCCTACCCTAATAGGACTAGGAGCGTCATCTATGAAAGCCAAGATCGGGTCCGTTGAGGTTGAAGGCACTCCGGAGGAGATTGCTTCCCTGATACAGCTCGTATCCTCAGAGAGCGCTGTGGCCAAACACGACCAGCCGGGGCGCAATTATGTTTCAGAGGATGTAGCGTTCCGCGCGCTAAAGCGACGTCCCTTGCTTCCTACACAGGGCGCTGTCCTCGCCAAACTTAAGGCTAATTACCCCTCGTGGACACTTGCCAAAGACCTCCAAAAGGTGACGAATTACAACCGCAATCAGCTCGCCGGGCTATTCGGCGCTTTTGGAAAGCGAGTTGCAGCAACGGAAGGTTACGTCTCAAACACTTGGTTTTTTGATGTCGAGTGGAATTATGATGCGGACTGCTACCAGTATCGGCTGCCTCCGTCGGTTCTCTCTGCCGTAAAGCGGGCGGGGATATGAGCCGCGCTGCTAAGCTCTATGAACGGTTGCTCGCGGACGCCGGCACGATCATCAGCTTCCGTGATCTGGAGGCTTTGTTCGGAGCGTTTGGCTTCCAGTGTCGGATCGGCAAGGGAAGCCATCGCCACTTCAAACATCCGCGCATTCCAGCCATCTTGACCGTGCAGCCGCGCGGGAAGGACGCCTTGCCGTACCAGGTGAGGCGCCTCCTTGCAGTCGTCAAGGAGTATGACCTACATATCGCCGAGTGAGAGACGCCCATTATCATATCAACGTGTTCTGGTCGGACGAGGACGGCTGCTGGATCGCGGACGTGCCCGACCTGAAATATTGCTCGGCCCATGGAGACACGCCTTCGGAAGCGATTGCCAACATCCAAGACGCGATAGCGGGGTGGCTTGAGACGGCGCGCGAACACAAGCTTCGCATTCCCGAGCCTCGCTACCGTCCCGCTGCTGCTTGACGGTGTGAAGGACGGCATCGAGCCGGTTTCCTATCTCGCCCACCATGGCCGCCCCCATCCTCGCCTTTGAGAATCTCGGCCTCGTCCAAGGGGCGGGCTGGCTTTTTCGCGGGATCGACCTTTTCATCGGCGAAAGGGACCGGCTGGCGCTGATCGGCCGCAACGGAGCGGGGAAGACGACTTTGCTCAAATGCCTTGCCGGGATGGTCGAGACCGACGAGGGACGGCGGACGATCCAGCCGGGGACCAAGGTCGTGCTCCTCGACCAGGACCCGCCCGTCGACGAGTTCGAGACTCTGCGCGCCTTCGCGCTGCACGAGCCCGACGCGCCGCCCGAGCACGCGGTCGACGCGATCGCGAACCGGATCGGCATCGACCTCGACCGGCCAGCTGCAACCGCGTCCGGGGGCGAGCGGCGCAGGGCAGTGATCGCACGGGCGCTCGCGCAGGAGCCGGACGTGCTGCTCCTCGACGAGCCGACCAACCATCTCGACCTCGGAGCGATCGAATGGCTCGAGGAATGGCTCGGCCGCTACAACGGCGCGTTCATCGCGATCAGCCACGACCGGACGTTCCTGAAGCGCCTGACCCGCTCGTCGCTCTGGCTCGAGCGCGGGTCGCTGCGCCGGGCCGAGATCGGCTTCGGCGGCTTCGACCCCTGGACCGAAGCGGTCTATGCGGAGGAGGCGCGAGCGGCCGACAAGCTCGACGCCAAGCTGAAACTGGAGCTGCACTGGCTGCAACGCGGCGTCACGGCGCGGCGCAAGCGCAACCAGGGGCGGCTCGCCAGGCTCGGCGAGATGCGCGCCGCCCGGGCCGCGATGCTCGGACCCGGGGGGACCGCGAAGCTCGGCCTCCAGAACGACGACGTGAAGACGAAGGTGGTGATCGACGCGGAGCGCGTGACGAAGCGTTTCGGCGACCGCACGATCATCCGCGACTTCACCCTGCGCATCCAGCGCGGCGACAGAATCGGCGTCGTCGGCGCCAACGGCACCGGCAAGACGACCTTGCTGAAGCTGCTGACCGGCGAGATGAAGCCGGACGAAGGGCGCATCCGCCGCGCGGCGACGCTCGAGGGAATCACGATCGACCAGCAGCGCAAGCTGCTCGATCCCGACAAGCGCGTCCGCGACGTGCTCGCCGACGGCGGCGACTGGATCGAGGTCCGCGGCCACAAGAAGCACATCCAGGGCTATCTGAAAGAATTCCTGTTCGAGCCGACGCTGGTCGACGCGAGGATCGGCAGCCTGTCCGGCGGCGAGCAGTCGCGCATCCTCCTCGCCCGCGAATTCGCCCGCCGCTCGAACCTCCTCGTCCTCGACGAGCCGACCAACGACCTCGACCTCGAGACTCTCGACCTCCTCCAGGAGGTGATCGGCGACTATGACGGCACCGTCCTCATCGTCAGCCACGACCGCGACTTCCTCGACCGCACGGTGACGATCACGCTCGGCCTCGACGGCTCCGGCAAGGTCGATATCGTCGCCGGCGGCTACGAGGATTGGGAGCGGAAGCGGGCGAAGCCGGAGCGTGCCCCGGCGAAGGCCGGGACCCAGTCAGCGGCCCCGTCGAGACCCCGGCCTTCGCCGGGGAGCAGGAAGCTGAGCTACAAGGACCAGCGGGACTACGATCTGCTCCCGGCGCGGATTGAAGAGACAGAGGCCGCGATCGCGCGCGACGAGGAAGCCCTCGCCGACCCGGACCTCTACGCTCGAGACCCTGAGCGATTTGCCGCCCTCACCCGCGCGATCGAGCAGGCTCGGGCCGAGCGCGACGCCGCCGAGGAGCGCTGGCTTGAGCTCGCCGAGCGGGTCGAGGCCCTGGGCTCCTAGTGCCGCTCCCAGCCCGCCGGGCAGGTCGTCCCCGGACCCTCGTCGAGGTCGAGGCAGCGCCCGTCGATCCTCGCCAGGTCGAGCGGCACGCCGATGACCGCGGCGAGCGTCGGCAATATGTCGACCGTCTCGACCGGCAGCGCCTGCTCGTAGGGCGTGATGGCCTTGCGCCAGAACAGGATCGGCACACGCCGGTCGTAATCCCAGGGGCTGCCGTGGGTCGCGACATAGCCGCGGCTGGTGTCGGCGATCGGCGTCACGCGCGGCTTGAGGAGGACGATGAAGTCGCCGGACCGCTCGTTGTCGAAGCTCGCCTTGGCGCGGTCCTTGAGGGTCCAGGTGTCGGGCGATCCGCTCGGGGCGGGCGCGGCGAGCAACTCGGCATGGGTGAAGACCGCCGCGACCTGGGGATGGCCGCGATAGGCCGCCAGCGCTTCCTTCAGGGCCCGCGCCCGCTGAGGCGCGGTCAGCGTCCGGGCCACATACATGTCGCCAAAGGCGCCGTCGCCCAACAGCACCGGCCCTTTGACGCCGAGCTTCTTCGCGAGGGCCTCGTTCATGCGGTCGGCGTTGAGCGCGGGATCGACCCGGGCGGCGCCGGCGGCGCCATGCTCGCGGTCGCGCTCGGGTATGTCGCGGCCGCCATGGTCGGCCGTCAGCATCACGACATAGTCGATCCCCGTCGCGTCGAGCCGCTTGAAGAAGTCGCCCAGCGCCTCGTCGAGTGCCATCAGCTGGATGCACATTTCGGCGCCCTGGGTGCCGTAGGTGTGGCCGACATAGTCGGTCGCCGACATGCCGAGGATGAGGAGATCGGTCGCCGGCCCCTCTCCGAGCTTCATGTCGCGGCGCAGTGCCTCGCCGAGCGCGAGCGTGGCGCGGTCGAAGTCGGGCGAGGCGCGAAAGCCGGTGCGGTCCCCGGCCTCGCGGGCGAAGCGGCCGGTGCCGACCGGCTTGCCGCCCCCCATGACCGGGACCTCCCGATTGCGCGCCTCGCAGAGTTCGGGGAGCGAGCGGCCCTCACGCGGGCGGCTGAGCGCGTCGGCGACGTCGCGGTTGGCGGCGTCGACGGCCCCGGCCCGCGGCGTGCCAGTGCCGGAATATTCCTTGCCGTTCCAGTACCAGCGCTGGTCCGGCCCGTAGCCGCCCATCATGATCGCCGCCCGGTCCTTGCCGGAGGCCACGGCGACGCGGCTGCGCAGATCCGCCCGCTTCATATAGTCGCCGAGCGCGGGCACGCGCAGGTGGGTGAAGGAAACGCTATATTTGTCGTGGGTCGAGCCGGGGATGCGCTCGTCCTCGGAGCAATAGACGTTCTTGTCCTCGCGCGGCGCGCCGAGGTTGAACCAGTTGTTGGCGATAATCCCGGTCCGCGCGGGCCGGGAACCGGTCAGGATCGTCGAATGGCCGGGGCAGGTCTCGGTCGCGTTGTGCGACTGGTAGCCCATCGGGAAGACGACGCCTTCGGAGAGTCGCTTCAAGCCTCCGTCGAACTTCTGGCGATATTGGTTGAAAAGGTCCGCGGAGAATTGGTCGACCGAGATGACCACCACGAGCTTGGGCTTCGCCCGCGCGTCGGCGGCCGCCGGCATCGCCGCGAGCGGGAGAGCGAGCAAGGCGGCGAGGCGGGCAAGTTTCATCGGCGGTCCCCTTTTTCTTCGGCGCCGCATCTACAGGAGCGGATACAATCGGCAAGGCCTCGACCAGGCCCCTCGACTTCGACGGGAAAATTTGCGAGCCGCGCCGCGGGAAAGGGGAATCGCACAAGATGGACACGACCGGCGCCGCGGACCTGATCGCGGAGATTCACGAGGACCGGGCGGAGAATGCGGCCGCCGAGAAATTCCGCAACCGGGCCGCCCTGCTGATCGCGATCCTCGCCGCGGTGCTCGCCATCGGCGGCCTCGGCGGGGGCAACGCGACCGACGACATGGTCGCCAACAACATCAAGGCGTCGGACAGCTGGGCCTTCTACCAGGCCAAGAACGTCCGCCAGACGATCTATGAGGTCGCCGTGGATGACCTCAAGGGGCAGCTCCCCAGCCTATCGGGGGAGGCGCGCGCGGAGGCCGAGAAGCGTCTCGCCGACTATCGGGCGACGGTCGCGCGCTACGACAGCGAGCCCGACCCTAAGGCTCCGGGCGATCCACTTGCAGGCGAGGGCAAGAAGGAGATCAAGGCCCGCGCGCAATCCTACGAGCAGGCGTTCGAGCAGGCTTCGGCCCGCGACAACAATTTCGACCTCGCGGAGGTCGCGCTTCAGCTCGCTTTGGTGCTGGGTTCGGTCGCGATCCTCGCGGTCAACCGCTGGATCCTCGGGCTTTCGCTGGCGCTCGGCGTGGTCGGGTCGCTGCTGACGCTGAACGGCTTCCTGCTGCTCGTCTAGCCCTTGGCGGCCTGCAGGTGGGCGAGGATGTCGGAGTCGCTCGGGGCCCCGCGCGCGGCCTGCTGAAGCAGCATCAGGCCCTGCGGCTTGTCCTTGCCGCTGCGGAAGAGGAGCCAGCCGAGCGTATCGGCCGTTGCGGGGTTGCGGGGATCCAGCGCGTAGGCGTGGCGCGCGAGCGGAAGCGCCGTCTCGATGTCTCCCGTCTGCGCATAAGCCCAGGCGAGATTGTTGAGCAGGGTCGAATCGCCGTTGCCGATCCGCGCCCGCACGCGCTCGTAGAGGCGGATCGCGCGCTCCCATTGGCGGGCCTGGAGATAGGCGTTCGCGGCGAGGAGCTGGGCGGGAACGTTCTGCGGGTTCTGGGCAAGGAACAGGCCGAGCGCCTGCGCCGCGCCGCGCGTGTCGCCGCTGTTGCGCAGCGCCTCGACCAGGCGCAGCGCAACCGGCTCGGTGAAAGCGAGATTGGCGGCGCCCCGATAGGCGCCCGCGGCTCCACGATAGTCCCCGCTTATCGCGAGCGCGTCGCCGACAAGGACGTGGGCATCCGGCGCTCCGGGATTGGCCGCGAGCAGGCGGCGCGCCCTGGCCAGCGCCTCGCCGCCCAGGCCGCGGCCGAGCAGGGCGCGGATGTAGAGCACCTGCGGCGCCGCGGCGTCGGGATGCGCGTCGGCGTCGCGGCGCAGCGCCGCCATCTCCCCCTCGCTGAGAGGATCCGACAGGGGCGCTGTCGCTGCCGGGCGCGGCAGCACGGCACGGGCGAGGTATTGGGACGCGGCGCGCCGGTCGCCGAGCTTCGCATAGGCCTTGCCGATGACGGTCAGCGTATAGGCGTCCGCATCGTCGCGCTCGGCGAGCGGCGACAGCGTGCGGACCGCCCCCGCGGGGTCGCCGCTGCGCAACAGCGCCGAACCGAGCAGGCGGCGCGCCTTGAGGTTGGCGGGTTGCAGCTGGAGCAGGCGCTGAAGCCGCTTGGCGGCCTGCGCGGGAGCGCCCGACTGGAGCTCGATGGCTCCGGCGAGCAGCATGGCCGACGGCTTACCGTCGAGCGCGCCGCCGGTGCGGCGATAGAGGCTCCGCGCCAAATCGTAGCGCCCGGCCCGAGCGGCGATCACGGCCTGGAGGTAGTAGGCGGAGGGGTTGCCCGGCGAGGCCGCGAGGATTGCGCGCGTGTCGGCGAGCATCGCCGTGGTGCGGCCGAGATCGCCTAGCGTCGAGGCGCGCTCGATCAGGGCGTCGACATTGGCCGGATCGAGCTCGAGGGCGCGGTCGAACCAGGGCATGGCCGCGGCGAGGCCGTATTGATTGCGGGTCAATATCCCGCGCAGCGCCAGCGCGCCGACATTGTGCGGATCGAGCGCGACGGCACGGTCGGCTGCGCCCAGCGCGCCGGCCGTCTCGCCGTTCGACTGGCGGAGCCGCGCCATTTCTGTCCAGAGGTCGGCGTCGCGCGGCGTCAGCGCAAGCGCCCGATCGAAGGCGGCGCCCGCCCGAGCGAAATCGCCAAGGGCGTGATAGGCCTGGCCTGCGATGCGCTCGGCATAGCCGCTATTCTCGGGCGCAGCTTTGGCGGCCTCGCGCAATGCCCCTTGGGCGTCGCCCTGGAGAAGCAAAGCCTGTGCCATCAGGTGCGCCGTCTCGGCCTCGCTCGCCCCGAGCTTGCGGGCGCGGTCGAGCTCGGCCTGGGCGCCGCCGCCGTCGCGCAGGCGGAGGTAGACGCGGGCCTGGAGCAGCCGGAAGGCGCGGTTGGACGGCTGCGCCTTGATCGCGTTGAGCAGCTCGATCCGCGCCGTGCGCGGTTCGCCGGCGGCCAGGGCCTGCTCGGCGCGCCGGAACGCGTCGCCGGCCCCGCCGGGCGGCAGCCCGTTGGAGCAGGCGGAGGCGGCGACGAGCAGGCCGGCCAGGATTGCGGCGCGCGCCCTCACGGCTGCAGCCCATATTGCTTCATGAGGTCGTAGAGCGTCGGCCGGCTGATGCCGAGCAGCTTGGCCGCGCCGGAGATATTGTTCTCGGTCCGCGCCAGCGCCTGGCGGATCGCCCGGCGGTCGGTCAGCTCGCGCGCCGCCTTCAGGTTGACTGGAAGCGCCTCGTCCTCGCGGGACTCCAGGTCCAGGTCCTCGGCCGTGATCAGCTTGCCGTCGGCCATGATCACCGCGCGTTTCATCCGGTTCTCGAGCTCGCGGATGTTGCCCGGCCAGGGCCATTCGTCGATCGCCGCAAGGGCGGAGGGCGTCAGCCCCTTGACCTGCGGGTTCATGTTGGGCGCGAAGCGATGCAGGAAATGCTTGGCGAGCAGGACCGCGTCGCCGTGCCGCTCGGCAAGCGTCGGGATTCGGACGACGATCTCCGCCAGGCGGTAATAAAGGTCTTCGCGGAACCGGCCCGCCTTGATCATCTCGGGCAGGTTCTGATGCGTCGCGCAGACGATCCGGGTATCGACCGGGATCGGCTTGCGCCCCCCGATCCGCTCGATCACCCGCTCCTGGAGGAAGCGCAGCAGCTTCACCTGCAGCGGCAGCGGGATGTCGCCGACCTCGTCCAGGAACAAGGTGCCGCCATGGGCGAGCTCGATCTTCCCCTCGGTCGTCTTGATCGCGCCGGTGAAGGCGCCTTTCTCGTAGCCGAAAAGCTCCGCCTCGAGCAGGTTCTCCGGGATTGCCGCGCAGTTGATCGCGACGAAAGTGCCATTAGCCCGCGTGCCGGCATTGTGGAGGCCGCGGGCGAGCAGCTCCTTGCCCGTTCCGCTCGCGCCGAGAAGCATGACCGAGACGCCGGTGTCGGCGACGCGCTCGATCGTGCGAGCGACCTTCAGCATCTCGGGCGCCGCCGTGACCATCGTCCCGAGGACGGTGCTGTCGTCGCCGGTCCGCTCCTCCAGCCTCCGATTCTCGCTCTCGATGCCGTGGAGCTGGAAGGCGCGGCGGACGATGAGGCCGAGCTGGTCGATGTCGACCGGCTTCTGGTAGAAATCGTAGGCGCCCGACGCGATGGCGCGGAGCGCGCTCTCGCGCGCGCCGTGACCTGACGCGACGATCACCTTGGTCTCGGGCTTCAGGGACAGGATCGTCTCCAGCGTCGCGAAGCCTTCGGTAACGCCGTCCGGATCGGGCGGCAGGCCGAGATCGAGCGTCACGACCGCCGGCTCCTCGGCGCGCAGCAGGTCGACGGCCGCGTTTCGGTCCGACGCGACGATGACCTGATAATCGTCATAGGCCCATCGCAGCTGCCGCTGCAGGCCCTCGTCGTCCTCGACGATCAGCAGCTTCGGTTTGACATGGGCGTTCATGCGCACATCCGTTCGGTCGCGGCGCGTGTCTCATCCGCCCGCGGTAAATAGAGGGTGAAGCGGGTGCCTTCGCCTTCGCGGCTCTCAACCTCGATCCGGCCGCCCATCGCCGCGACAAGGCTGCGCGCCTCGAACGCACCCACACCAAAGCCGCTCTCCTTGGTCGACGCGAACGGCTGGTAGAGGCGCGTGCGGATGAAGTCGGCCGACATGCCGCAGCCCTGGTCGGCGACTTCGACGGCGGCCCATTCGCCCCGCTCGAAGCAGCGGATGCGGACCGGCGCGCCGTCCGGGCTGGCGTCGATCGCGTTCTGGACGAGATGGGCGAGCGCCTGCTCGAGGCGCGAGGGATCCGCCAGCGCAGGCAGCGAGAGGTCGCCGCTGACCTCGACGGGATGCACGCGGCGCTTGACCTCCGCGACGCGCGCCGCGGCCTGGCCGATCGGTATCGCCCGCACCGGCTCGGCCTCGACATTGTTGCTCCCGCGGTGAAGTCGGGCGAGCAGGTCCTGCATCTTCTTCACCGAGGATTGAAGCGTTGCGATCATGTCCTCGCGGAATTCGGGCTTGTCGGCGTGCCGCTCGGCGTTGCGGATGACGAGGCTGAGCTGGCTGACCAGGTTCTTGATGTCGTGGATGATGAAGGCGAAGCGGCGGTTGAACTCGTCGAAGCGCCTGGCGTCGGCGAGCGCCTCCTGGGTGCGCGCCTCGGCGAGGTAGGAGGCCGCCTGCAGGCCGACGGTGCGGAACAGGTCGAAATCCTCCCAGTCGAGCGGGCGGCGGACGAGCGGGTGCTCGAGCAGCACGAGGCCGACCAACCGGTCCTTGTGGATCAGCGGCACGCCGGCCCAGAGATCGTCACGCGCGCCGAGCGCGGCCGGAACCTCTACCCGCACTCCGTCTGCACGGACCATCGGGCGCGGGCTGGTGAAGTCGAGCACGTGTCCGCTCGCTTCGAGGAAGCGGATCAGCTCCGCCTCCCCTCCGCTCGCATCGGCGAGGACGTGGCGGCTGTTCCAGCGCGCGGCGAGGCAGAGCCGGCCGTCCTGCGGGACCAGCAGCAGGCCGCCGGGCGCATCGGCCATGTCGGCGATCGCCTTGATGATGCGCTCGGAAAGCGGTGCCTCGCCGCCGAGCGCCACGGTGCGCGTGAAGCGCAGCCATTCTTGCCGGTAATCGTAGCGATGCTCGAAGAAATGCTTGGCGACGAGCACCTTCGACCAGGCCCGCATCCGTCCCGAGGGCAGAAGGATGACGGCGGCGAGCGTCACCGCGAAGACGAGGCCGATCTGGCCGATCCGCACCCATTCGCCGCCGACGATCTCGAGCGCTCGGCTCGCCGTCATCATCAGGATAAGGTAGCCGAGGATCGCGATCAGCGAGAGCGACTGGAAGGTCGCCGCGCGCGACAGCTGCATCCGCCATTTCTCGGTCCGCCGGCTTGCGAGCGCGAACAGCGGCACGATCATCGCGAGCACCGCCCCGCGCATCGCATAGAGGTCCTCGACGGGGCTCCGGGTAAGCCAGGCGACCGTGTAGAGGTGGAGATCGTAGGCCCACATGCCGGCGAGGGCGATCATCGGCAGACGTATGCCCCAGCGGCTCTCGTGTGCGGCCTGGCCGTAGAGGTTGTGCACGAGGACGAGCGAACCCGCGGCGATCGTCAGCCCGAAGACCTGGCCGGTCGCCTTCAGGGCCTCGTGGAGAGCTTGATGGTCGGCGAATTGCGGAGTCACCCCGGCGAGCGTGAGCTGCAGCCCGATGACCGCCGCGACGACCGTGTAGACGATACGCGGCGCGCGCTGCTCGCGCTCCTCGCTGGCCTGCGACAGGATCGTGTACATGAAGCCGAGGAAAGCGAAGTTGCGCGCGCTCTCGGCGACTCCGGCGCCGAGGCTGCCCGGGCCCTGAAAGGCAGTGAAGATCGACCAGGCGGAGGTGACGGCGAAGGCGCCGACCAGGTGCCTGTTCCCGGAATCCTCGCCCCACCGGCGCAGCTGCCACAGCGCGAGCGCGCCGTAGAGCAAGGCGGCGAGCGCGTGCGCCCAGAAGCCCAGGAAGGCGATCATCGCGCGCCCTCCGGGAACAGGACGACGCGGACGGTCTGCAGCAGGATCAGCAGATCGAGGAACGGGGTGTAGTTCTTCGCGTAATAGAGATCATATTCGAGCTTCTGGCGGGCGTCCTCGACGCTGGCGCCGTAGGGGAAGTTGATCTGCGCCCAGCCCGTGATCCCCGGCTTCACGACGTGGCGCTCGGCATAATAAGGCAGGCGGGCCTCCAGATCCGCGACGAACTGCGGTCGTTCGGGGCGCGGGCCGACCAGGCTCATCTCGCCGCGCAGCACCGTCCAGGCCTGCGGCAGCTCGTCGATGCGCAGCTTGCGGATGAGGGCGCCGACGCGCGTGACGCGCGGATCGTCCTTCTGCGCCCAGACCGCCTTGCCACCGACCTCCGCATCTTCGCGCATCGAGCGCAGCTTCACGATCTCGAAGACCTGGCCGTAGAGGCCGACCCTCTTCTGGCGGAAGAATGCGGGGCCCTTGCTTTCGAGCTTCACCGCCAGCGCCGTCAGCAGAACGAGCGGTGCGAAGAGTAGGAGGATCGCGGCCGAGACGACGATGTCGAACAGGCGCTTGCCGGCCGCGGAGATGCGGCGGCCGGATGAGAAGCCGTCCGAGAAGATCAGCCAGGAGGGATTGACGCTGTCGAGGTCGACGCGCCCCGTCTCCCGCTCGATGAAGGAGGAGAATTCGTTGACGTGGACGCCGGTCGTCTTGATCCGCAGCAGGTCGGACAAAGGCAAGGCGTTGCGCCTCTCTTCCAGCGCCAGGACCACCTCCGCGACGCGGAGCCGAACGACATGGTCGGTCAGGTTCGCGATGTCGTCGCGGTTGACGGCGTGGGCGACCGCTTGCGGGCCCTCGTTCATTCCGACATAGCCGGCGATCGCGAAGCCCGCGCCCTCGGCGCGCGACAGGGCCTCGAGCCGCGCCGCCCGCGAACCGGCGCCGAGCACGAGGATGCGCCGCTTGAACGTGTCGCCGCCGAGCGCCTGCTGGAAGGCGATCCGCGCCACGAACAAGGCGACGATCGCGATCAGCATCGCGTAGAAGAGGTTCGACCGCCAGAACGTCACCGCCGGAAGCAGAAAGAAGACGAAGGCGAGCAGCAGCGCCCCCAGCGACACTGCGATCACGAGCCGGGCGGCGGCTATTCGAAGCGAGCGGAGCGCGTCGATGCCGTAGCAGCCGACGCCGACCATCGCGAGCTGGAGGACGATCGCGAAGATGGCGAGGTGCGGAAGCCGGGCCGCCTCCGGATCCGGATCGAGGCCGATCTGCCAGAGGCGCAAAAGCCAGCCCGCCTCGCCCGCCGCGACGAGCAGCAGGAAGTCGAGCGCTCCGAGGAAGAGCACGCTGTGCGGCAGATAATGTTTGAACAGCCTGATCAACCGAGCCGCGCCTCTCCCGCCGGTGTAAGACCTACCTACAGGGCGCTGTCGCAGAAACTGACAAATAAAGCGTGAAAGGGATCGGCTCCATCGGGGATGGAGCCGGGTCGAGGACTAGCCTCGAGAGGCATCGTCCAGGCGGGCGAGCTGATCGGCGCTAAGGTCCAGCGTCATCGCGCCGATCAGCTCGTCGAGCTGGGCGACGCTGGTCGCGCTGGCGATCGGGGCGGCGACCGCGGGTTGCGCGGCCAACCAGGCCAGGGCGATCTGGGCTTGCGTCGCCCCCGTTTCGCCTGCGATTTCGTCGAGCGCGGCGAGGACGGCGGGGCCGCCGCCGGCGAGATATTTGGCCATGCGCGGGCCGCGTACGCTTTTGCCGAAATCCTTCTCGCTGCGATATTTGCCTGTCAGGAATCCCGAGGCGAGGCCGTAATAAGGCAGGACCGAGAGCCCTTCGCGCAGACAGAGCGGCTGGAGCGCGTCCTCGAAGGCTTCGCGGGCGAGGAGGTGATATTCGGGCTGGAGAACCTCATAGCGCGCGGTGCCGAGGCTCCCGGCGAGGTTGAGCGCCTGCTCCAGCCGCTCGGCGGTGAAATTCGAGGCGCCGAGAGCCTTGACCTTGCCGGCCCGGACGAGCGCGTCGAAGGCCTGGAGGGCCGCGTCCATCGGCGTGTCCGGATCGTCCTGATGGGCGTAATAGAGGTCGATGGCCTCGACTCCGAGGCGCTTCAGCGAAGCGTCCGCGGCGGCCGCGATGCGCGCCGGGGCGAGCTTCTCGCCGCCCTCGCCGGGGAGCATTCCGACCTTGGTGGCGACCGCGAGCCGCTGCGACGAGCCGCGGCGCTTCAGCCATTCGCCGATCAGCGACTCGGATTCTCCGCCCTTATGGCCGGGGGCCCAGGCCGAATAGACGTCGGCGGTGTCGACCAGCGTTCCGCCGGCGTCGGCGAAGCGGTCGAGGAGGCGAAAGCTTTCGGCCCGGTCCGCGGTCCAGCCGAAGACGTTGCCGCCGAGGACGAGGCGCGGGGTCGAGAGGGCGGTGCGGCCCAGCGGGCGAAGTTCAGGCATGGCGGCTCCGGATCGGGTGACGGATCAGCCCTGCGTGATCGCTCCGCTTATGTCGAGACGCCGGCCGCGAGTGACGAGGACGAGGTCGCCCACGCTCGCGGCACCGAAGAGCTTTTTCGCGAACGCGACGGGGACCGCGAGGCAACCGTGCGTGGCATAGCCCGCGGCCACCCCGCTGCTGCCGTGGATGAAGACGCCGTCGCCGGTCAGTCGGAGACTGTAGGGCATCGGCGCGCCGCCATAGGTGCGCGAGGCATGGTCGGCGTCCTTCTCGCGGATCGGGAACGCGCCGAGCGGCGTCGGCTTG
>DATAIU010000074.1:0-20948 GCA_036262495.1 Allosphingosinicella sp. | reverse complement strand
GCCGGGGACATGTACTCGTTACGTGTCCCCCTTTCGGAACGCGGCTCGCCCGCGGAGGCGGTGGGAAGCGCTCGCCGGGGACACGTACGAGTACATGTCCCCTTGGCCGTGTGGCTGCCGCGAGGCATAACCTGTCGCGCCGGGCGGTGCCAGGCGGGGTGTCGGGGCTTGCGTGAGGCGCGCCGGGGACATGTACTCGTTACGTGTCCCCCTTCGTGAGGCCGGCTCGCCCGCGGAGGCGGTGGGAAGCGCTCATCGGGGACACGTACGAGTACATGTCCCCTCGCCGAACCCCGCCCCCTGCGCCGCCGCTGGGACCGCGCCCTCGCCGCCTTCCATCGCGCCAGCGCCCGCCTCGCCGCCTTCCAGGCCCAAGTCGAGCGCCTGCCCCCCGAGCGCCGCGCCTTTCCCGCCTGCGAGCCGATCGAGGAGCGCTTCGGCGATTTCGAATCCGCCCGCCTCGCCGCCCTCCGCCGCCTCCTCCGCGCCCCCACGCCGGACCTCGCGCCGCTCGCGCTCAAGATCGAGCTCCTGATCGACGAGCAGGCCTGGGAGCTGACCGGCGCAGAAGCCTGTCTCGGCGCGATTCGGGAGGATGCCAGTAGGATGTGCAATGGTAGCTGCGCCGGGCGAGCGCCGCACTTGTCCACAGAGAATATTGCGGCCCATGCAAACTCGCGTTGACGGCCCTCCTCGCTTTGCGTAAAGATCTTGTTATGTTCCGCGGTTTCGAAGATTTGACCGAGGCCGGCCACGACCTCCTCGACCTGACCGACGGACGACGGTTCGGAACCATCCTCGCCGACCCGCCGTGGCAGTTCCAGAACCGAACAGGGAAGGTCGCGCCGGAGCATAAGCGGCTCGCCCGCTACTCGACGATGACGCTCGAGGAGATTTGTCGGCTGCCAGTCGAGCAGATCTCGGACGATCCGGCCCATCTCTATCTCTGGGTGCCGAACGCGCTGCTCCCCGAAGGCTTGGAGGTGATGCGGCGCTGGGACTTTCGCTATGTCTCCAACATCGTCTGGCACAAGGTCCGCAAGGACGGCGGCTCGGACGGGCGCGGCGTCGGCTTCTATTTCCGCAACGTCACAGAGCTGCTGCTGTTCGGCGTTCGCGGCAAGAACGCGCGTACGCTCGCTCCCGGTCGCAGCCAGGTCAACATGATCCAGAGCCGCAAGCGCGAACATAGCCGCAAGCCCGACGAGCAGTATGAGATCATCGAGAAGTGCAGCTACAAGAAGCGGATCGAGCTCTTCTCCCGCGGCGCGCGCAAGGGCTGGGAGGTCTGGGGCAATCAGGCCGACGATAGCTACAAGCCGACCTGGGACACCTACGGCTACAACAGCGCGGTAGCGGCGGAGTAGGCGATCAGCTGTAGGGCCGGCCGTTCCACGTTGCTTCGTTGGCAGCGACAATCAGAACCGGGCACGAGCCCATAACGCCTCTCCGAACCCTCATTTGAGCTTTGTCGAACGAGGTCACCGTGGCCGAGGTGAGGTCCACCGGCAGCTTCGGGTTCCGTTCGTCCTCGATCAGGGTCGCTTGGTGCGCCGCCCAAAGCTGACGCGCCAGCTCCAGGAGTGCGCGGCGCTCCTTGGTGATAATCACACCGGCCGAGATAACGCCCGCTTCGTACCATGATCGGTAGGATGCGAGGTCGCGATCCAGGTTGCCGTCTTTGGCATTCCATTCAACATCAACGACGACGCGATTCTTGAAATTGTCTACGAGGTAGCCCTCTTGATAAACCGGCGGCAGCTCCCCGAGCTTCTCGCCGTTCTTGAGATACAGGATCCCCTTCGTTTCCAGGTCGAGCCTGGCCTCCCGCCAGCCGCGGTTCGCGAACTCACGGTCAATCTGCTCGGCAACATCTCCCCTATTCCCTCCGGCCTTGAGCCACGAACCCGGATCGAGTCGATAGGTTGAGAGCACGGCCACGATGTCTGCCCATTCTTGGGGACAAACTGCCTGCATGATCGCCGCAGCCGAATTCGACTCCATGAAAGCCCAATGGTTTCTTGCCGCTGGTGGAAGAACCGTGGGCAGGTCGTAGGTGAAGGTCTCGAACATCTGGCTTCACCTAAAACCTTTGCACGATAACAGAAAGCGGTCCCAGCAAACGGGCGACGGATCAGTGGATTTGCCGGGAGGGTGAAGGCCGGCCCGCGTCACTCAGCCGCGGGCAGGCTCAGTCGCCAATAATCCTCGCGCTCCGCGCCGTCGAAACCGGCCGGTGCCGAGGCAGCAGCGCCTGAAAGCTCTTTCCGGAGCGGCATGGGGTCCCCGCAAAGTACCACTTTGCGGGGTTTCTAGGGCAGGGGTCCCGCCGTCCGAGCTTCTCGACCAGCTCCTTCTCGCCGCCGCGCACGAAGCGGAAGCCCCGCTTCACCCGCGTCTCGGACGGGAAGCCCCTACGACGCTTCGAAATGACCTCGAAAGCCTGGGAGGTCGTCGCGGTGGATCAGCTTCATCTCGGCCTCCTCTGGCTGGGCGCGGAATTGCGCGGCACAGGCGCCGCCCGAGCGCGTCCCTAGCGCCGCTGCGCGATAGCATAAAGCCTCGCCCACCGACTCCTCCAAATCGGACGGATCGGCTCGTATCCGCCCGAAGTCGTGCTATGAAATGCGCATTCGCGGCCATTGGGGAGGGTGCGATTGATAATCCGTGATCCGAACGAAGTTCGCGAGGAGCTGGCGGCGCCGGCCGCGGCCCCCGCCGTCGGCGGCGCCGCGGGCAAGCGCGACGCCGTTCTCGCCAACATCACCGCCAGCTATTTCTTCCTTCGGCGCGGCCTCGCCTTCCTCGCCCTCGCCTTTCCCTTCGCCCTCTGGGCGCTCGCCGGAATCAACGATTCGCTCAGCGCTTATTATCATTGCACAGGCGGAGTCTGCGCCGCTCGCGGCGGCGGCGCCGGCCGCGACGTCCTTACCGGGGTGCTGCTGGCGACCGGCACCTTCCTCTTCTTCTACAAGGGCTACACCCGCAAGGAGGATTGGGCGCTGAACCTGGCGGGGATCGCCGCGGCGGCGGTCGCCTTCTTCCCGTCGGACTTCGCCAGGGTCGAAGGCCGAAGCCTGATCGGCAAGATCCATTTCATCGGGGGTCTCGTCTTCTTCCTCGCCATCGCCTTCGTCTGCCTGGTGTGCTCGGGCGACACGCTCAAGACTCTGAAGGACGAGGCGAAGCTGCGCTGGTTCAAGCGCCGCTACGCCGCCCTCGGAACGGCGATGATCGCCGTTCCGATCGGAGTCTTCGCCCTCCATTATCTGCTGGAAAGGCCCGGGCGGGGCTATACCGTGCTGGGCGTCGAGCTCGCCGGCCTCTTCGTCTTCGCGGCCTTCTGGCTGTACAAGAGCAAGGAGATCGCGCTCATCGAGCGGCAATAGCAGCGCCGCCACGCTCGCCGCCGAGATCGGCCGCCGGCGCCTCGCTCCCCGAGTAAGCCCCGACGGGCCGCGATGCCCGGCGTCCGCGCCCGCCCTACCCGCGGTGCACCAGCGCTTCGTTGAGCGCGTTGACGACGCTGCCGATATAGCCTTCGTCAGTGTCGGAGAGCGCCTGGACCTCGCCCGAGGCGCTGCTCAGGAAGACCGAATGGGTCGCTTTCTGCTGGGTGAAGAACCAGACGCCGCCCGCGGCGATCGCCGCGCCGACGAGCTTCATCGCGCCGTCCGCCACGAACACCATGAGCAGGCCCACCGCTATCGCGGCGATGACGCCGCCGCGCGAAGGCGGGACGACGTGCGACTTCACCGACGTGACGCCGTTCATCGCGTAGGTCTGCGCATCGACGATGAACCGCGCGTTGGTGACCTTCACATTCCCCTGCTCGAAAAAGACCTCTTCCGCCATGATGCAAATCCCCCCGGCCGCGAACGAACAGGATCGGTCCCGCCAAGTCCACGAATGTTTGGTCCGAAGCGGAGGTGGAATGGACGGTTGCCGCATCGATGCCGCGCGTGCCCTTCCGGCCGTCGGCCCGCCTTGCTAACATCCGCGCACCAGGGGAGAATTTGCCCATGCGCCTGATCGCCGCCGCTCTCGCCGCTTTGTCGCTCGCCTCCTGTGCGAGCGGCGGAGGCTCGGCGCTCGCCACCACTTACGGCAAGCAGCATCTGTTCGGCGGCTATACGGACAAGGAGATCGAGCCGGGCGTATGGAAGGTGACGGGCGCCGGCAACGGGCCGGCCGGTCCGGGCTTCGGCCGCAACGTCGCCGTCTACCGCGCGGCCGAGATCGCCAAGGCGGGCGGCTTCAGCCACTTCCAGATCCTGAGGCAGCGCGGCAAGGCGCACAGCGTCGGCGTCGGCGGCGGCTCGATGAGCTATGCGGGTGAGAATATGGAGATGATCGTCCGCCCCACCCACGATCCCGGCGCTCCGCTGGCCTGCCGCGACAAGGACCCGCAGGCCTGCATGACGCTGTCCGTCGCCGAGATCATGGCGACGATCGGGCCGCAATTGAGATTCCGCAACGGCCGAACGCAGTAAGAGCCCGACGCGCGCTCTTGGATCGCGCGACGCCCTGCTCGGCCGCGCGCATTTCAACGCCTCGGACTAGCGTCTGCTATCCGCGGGCTCCATCGCCACGTTGATCCGCATCCGCTCCTTCTGCTCAGGCGGGTGGTCGGCGAGGTGCCGGTTGCAGCCGACGTGGCACAGCCGCAGATTGTCGAGCGCCCAGGTCCCGCCCCGAGAGAGCGGCATGCAATGTTCGATCGTCGCCGCTTTGCCGCAATTGGGCAGCCCCCCGAAGCGCATCGGATGGCCGCAACGCCAGCAATCGTCGCCGTCCCGGCGGCGGACCGCCTCCAGCTTGCGCCGTCGTCTCGTTGCCACGCCAGCAGCATCCCCGCATCCGGTTAAGGACCGGTTTCGGCACGCCTGGCTCGAACGACCTCACTCTGCGTGTATTATGTCGCTCACACACGCGCTGACCCCATTCTTGCCTGGTTCCGCCTCGTGCGGCATCCTGACCTCAGTCGGAGAGAGGAAGGGACCCATGTCGAAGGAGAATGTCGAGCTGGTGCGGGCCATCTACGCGGCCTTCGCGGCGGGTGAGGTGCCGGCGGTCGTCGCCCGGATGGCGCCGGACATCGAGTGGAACGAAGCGGAGAATTTCCCCTATGCGGACGGCAATCCTTATCGCGGGCCTGAAGCGATCCTGGGCGGCGTCTTCGCCCGGCTCGGCTCGGAGTGGGACGGCTTCGCGGCGGTGCCGGAGGAGTTTCTCGGCGCCGGGGACACAGTCGTGGTGATCGGCCGCTATCGCGGCACCTACAAATCGACCGGCCGGATGCTCGACGCGCAGATGGTCCACGTCTGGCACATCGAGGACGGCAAGGCGGCGCGCTTCCAGCAATATACCGACACGCTGCAGGCGGCGCGGGTGGTCGGCAGTGCCTGAAAGCCCCGGGAGTGGAACGGTCCGCCGGGACACGCGCCGTCAACATCGTTACGCACGCAGAATTAGCCTTTTGAGGCGGAAGGGCGCATAGGGACGCGATGACAGAGCCGACGACGATCGAAAGAGCCTTCGCCCTCGCCCGTTCGGGCCGCTTCACGACTGTGGCCGACATCCGCACGACCCTGAAGCGCGAGCGTTTCGACCAGGCCGACGCGCATCTCTCCAGCCCCTCGCTTGCCAGGCAGCTGCGCGCATTATGCCAGCAGGCCCGCCGGGAGCCCTAGAAAGACACTTGTGCGCGGCGCCCTCTCGGCGCGGCCCGCCGGGGAATGCGAAATCCGCGCGATCGACCCGGCGCAGGCGCGAAGCAGGAGCCGGTTGCCCTTCGCCGACGCCCGGCCCAGGTTCCGCCCATGCGCATCCTCGACATCGACGATTCGGCGCCCGCCGACGCCGCGCTTCTCGCCGCCAGCCTCATCGCGGGCGAGACCCTGCTGGCCGCATTCGGCTCGCCGACCGGCTCGATCCTCTTCACCGAGCGCCGCCTGATCCTCGCCCAGCGCGAGCATCTGCTCGAGGAGCGGATCGAGACCACCTCCTACCCCTGGCGCGAGGTGCGGCGCTTTTCCGTGCAGGAAGGCGCCGGCCGGGTGGTGCTGCGCATCTGGCTCGGCGAGGACGACCACCCGCTCCAGCTCCGCGCCGGGGCGGAGACCGACCTGGTGCCGCTGCAGAGACTGCTCGCGGAGCGCTTCAGCTAGGCCCCGCTCAGGCGAGCGCGAGCAGGCTGTCCCTCTTCTCGGCCAGCTCGGCGTAGGCCAGCGCGTCAGGAGGCGCGACGATGCTGGCCATGGCCCGATCGAGCCGCTCCTTTCCCTTCGCGCAGAGCTCGCCCGCCGCGCGCGCCACCGCGACCATCTCGGCCATGTGGCCGGAGCAATGGAGCGTGGCGTCGTTCCCGGCCTCGACGATCAGGCGGGCGCGCTCGTCGAAGCCCCCGGTCAAAGCGTGCATGCCCATGTCGTCGGACATCAGGAACCCGTCGAAGCCGATGCGTCCGCGGATGATCTCGTCGATCACGACCGGCGACTGGCTGGCCGGCCGATCCGCGTCCCAGGCGGTGAAGACGAGGTGCGCGCTCATCCCCATCGCGGCGCCGCGCAGCGTGCGGAAAGGCGCGAGATCCGTCTCTAGCTCCTCCTCCGAGGCCGTGACGACCGGCAATGCCTTGTGGCTGTCGACGAGCGCGCGCCCGTGGCCCGGCATGTGCTTGACGACGCCGAGGACGCCGCCTTCCCTCAGCCCATCCAGCGTTGCGCGGCCGAGGGCGGCCACCTGCATCGGCTCGGAGCCGAGCGCGCGGTCGCCGATAATGTCGGTGGCGCCGGGCTGGCGGACGTCGAGCATCGGGATGCAGTCCACGTTGACGCCGACCTCGCGGAGCAGGGCCGCGATCGCCGCCGCGTTGGCGCGGGCCGCCTCGATCGCGCTCATCGGGGCGCGCGCGTAGAGGCGGTCGAACGCCTCGCCGTTCGGGAAGGGCGGCCAGGAAGGCGGTCGCATGCGCGCGACCCGGCCGCCTTCCTGGTCGATCAGGATGGGCAGGTCGCCGCGACCGTGGATCGAGCGCAGGTCGTCGGTCAGCGCGCGCATCTGCTCGCGGTCGCGGCAGTTGCGGGCGAACAGGATGTAGCCGGCCGGGTCCGCGTCGCGGAAGAAGGCGCGCTCATCGTTAGTGGGGGACAGCCCCGCCAGCCCGTAGATCGCCGCCTGCATGCGGCTCCCTCTACAGGGAGGCGGGGACCGCGAACAGCCTCAGTCGACCTTCAGGCACTGCTCTCCGGCGACCTGAAGCCGGCCGCAGATTCCGGCCGCCCCCGCCCCGCTGGCGCGGAGGCGGTACCAGGTCTTGCCGTTGACGTTGGCGGTGACGACGCTGTGCGCGAGCGGCGCGAGATAGGCGAAGCGGCCGGACAGGGCCTTCCACGCTTTCTCCGCGGAAGCGCCGTCGGGGAAAGCGCCGAGCTGAATGGTCGCGCCACCCGCGGCCGCTCCAGCCGATCCCGGCTGGGCGGGCTCGTTGCTGGGAGGCGGCGCCTTGAGCAGCGGGCCCTCGCCCGGCTTCGCCTGCCCTTTGACGGGCGTCTCCGGCACGCCGTTCGTGTCGATGTTGCCCGCTGGTGTGGCGCCATGAGCGGTGTTGAAGGCCGTGTCGCCCTCCCCTTCGACCTTCATCCCGCCCGGATCGTCGGGACGGACCTTGTAGGCGCCCGGCGGGGCCTTGATCAGCTCCGGCGAACCCCCGGGGGCGGCGCCGCGCTGGTTGAGCCAGAACAAACCGCCGACCAGACCGCCGATCGCGGCCAGGCCGATCAGCACGGCGACGATCAGCTTCAGGACGGAAGGCCCCTCGCCGCTTTCGTCCTCTTCGACGGCCTCGAGCCACGGGAGGCGATCCTCCTCGTCGGGCGCTCCCTCGCCGGCGCGAATGTCGGTCATCACTGCATCTCCTCGGCGGCGGCCACGCCCATGATGCCCAGGCCGTTGCGGATAATCTGCCCTATTGCGGCCGCGAGTTCTAGCCGCGCACCGGTTAATTCCCGATTATCCTCAAGGAGAAATCGCCGCGACGGGTCGTCGTTGCCGCGGTTCCACAAGGCATGGAAGGCGGCGGCGAGATCGCCGAGGTAGAAAGCGACGCGATGCGGCTCATGCGCCTGTGCGGCGCCCTCGACAATGCGCGGGAATTGCGCGGCGATCCGGATCAGGCCGAGCTCCTCATCGTCGAGCAGCGCGAGGTTGGCGGCGCGCGAAGGCTCCCGACCCGCTTCGGCGGCCTTGCGCTGGAGCGATCGGATCCGCGCGTGCGCATATTGGACGTAGAAGACCGGATTGTCCTTCGACGCCTCGACGACCTTGGCGAAGTCGAAATCCATCTGCGCGTCGTTCTTTCGCGTCAGCATGGTGAAACGGACCACGTCCTTGCCGACCTCGTCCACCACCTCGGCGAGAGTGACGAAACTGCCGGAGCGCTTCGACATCTTGACCAGCTCGCCGGCCCGCAGCAGCCGAACCATCTGCACGATCTTGACGTCGAGCGCGGGCCGCCCGGCAAGCGCCTCGACCGCGGCCTGAGTGCGTTTGACGGTGCCTGTATGATCCGCGCCCCAGACGTTGATCAGCTCGTCGGAGGCCTCCAGCTTCTGCATGTGATAGGCGGTGTCGGCGGCGAAATAGGTCCAGCTCCCGTCGGACTTCCGGATCGGCCGGTCCTGATCGTCGCCGAAGGCGGTCGAGCGGAAGAGCAGCAGCTCGGTCGGCTCCCAATCCTCGGCGGGCTTGCCGCGCGGCGGCGGCAGCGTCCCGCGATACACGAGGCCCTTCTCCGACAGCAAAGCAAAGGCCCGGTCGACCGCCCCGGATTCCTGCACCTCCCGCTCCGACGCGAAGAGGTCGTGACGGACGCCGAGCTTGGCCAGATCGGCGCGGATCATGTCGAGCATCGCGGCGACCGTGCGGCGCCGGAAGCTCTCGAGCCACACGCTCTCGGGCTCATCGGCATAACGGCCGCCAAACTCGGCGGCGAGGGCCTCGCCGATCGGCTTCAGATAGTCGCCGGGGTAGAGGCCCTCCGGGATCTGTCCGATTTGGCGCCCGAGCGCTTCCTGGTAGCGCAGGTGCGCGGAGCGGGCGAGGACGTCGACCTGTGCGCCGGCGTCGTTGACATAATATTCCCGGACCACCCGGTGCCCCGCAAACTCGAGCAGATTGGCCAGCGCGTCGCCGACGACCGCGCCGCGGCAATGGCCCATATGCATCGGCCCGGTCGGATTGGCCGAGACGAATTCGACGTTGACCCGGACGCCGGAACCGGCCGCGGCCCGCCCGTAGGCTTCCGCTTCGGAAAGGATGGCCCGCAGCTCGCTCCGCCAGACGTCGGGATCGAGCCTGATGTTGATGAACCCCGGCGCCGCGACCTCGGCCGATACGGCTTCACCGGTCGCGGTGAGCTTCGGCGCGATGAGCTCGGCGAGAACCCTCGGGCTGGTGCGCGCGCCTTTGGCGAGGACCATTGCCGCGTTGGTCGCGAGATCGCCGTGCGCCGGGTCGCGCGGCGGCTCGACCGCCACCGCCTTGCGATCGAGGCCGCGCGGCAGGCTCCCTTCCGCCTCGAGCGCGTCGAGGGCGTCGGCGACGTGCGCGGCAAAGCGGGCGTAGAGGGTGCTCAAGTCGGATCCTGTCTCGGGGAAGGGCGGGCTCTAGCGGATGCGGGCTGCGAAGGTCCAGAGGCTCAAAAACCCTCGGGCAGCTCCACCGTACCGCCCAGCTCGCGATAGCGGGCGAAGGCGTAGCGGTCGGTCATGCCCGCGATGAAATCGCCGACGCGCCTCGTAGCCGCCACCTCGTCGAGCCCGTCGACGGACCAGTCGGACGGAAGGCGCGCGGGATCGCCGCGATAAGTCTCGAACAGTCCGGCGACCACGCTCTGCGCCTGCGCGCGCACCGCCGCGACCTCCGGCGCGTCGTACATGCGGGCATGAAGGAAGCGCTTCAGCGCCTGCTCGCCTTCCGCCATCTCGGCCGAGAAGCCGCAGAGCGCGCGCCCGGCACGCCGCACCTCTTCGAGGATTCCCACTCCCGCGTCGGCGACGCGGCGCCGCGTCTCCGCGAGGACGTCGTTGACCATGAGGCCGATCTGGTCGCGGACGAGCTCCGGCACCAGCCGCGCCTCGTCGACATCGGGAAAACGGCGCACGACCGCCCTCCACGCGTCGGCGATCAAGGGGACCTCGAGGATGTCCTCCAGGCTGAACAGGCCGGCGCGAAGGCCGTCGTCGACATCGTGATTGTCGTAGGCGATGTCGTCCGCCACCGACGCGACCTGCGCTTCGAGGCTCGGCCAGCTCGTGAGATCGAGCGGGAACTCCGCGTCCGCAGCGGCGAGCGCCCAGTTCGGCCGAGCGACCGGGCCGTTATGCTTGGCGAGGCCCTCGAGCGTCTCCCAGCTGAGGTTGAGGCCGGGGTGGCGGGGATAGGGGCTTTCGAGCTCGGTGAGCAGCCGGATCGTGTGGGCGTTGTGGTCGAAGCCGCCGGCCGCCGCCATCTCGCGCTGGAGCACGTCCTCGCCCGAATGGCCGAAAGGCGGGTGGCCGATGTCGTGGGCAAGGCACAGGGCCTCGGTCAAATCCTCGTTGAGGCCGAGCGCGCGGGCGATCGTGCGGCCGATCTGCGCCACCTCGAGGCTGTGGGTGAGGCGGACCCGGAAATGGTCGCCGTCGGGCGCGACGAAGACCTGGGTCTTGTGGCGCAGCCGGCGGAACGGGATCGAGTGGATGATCCGGTCGCGGTCGCGCTGGAAGGCGTCGCGCGGGCCGCGCGCGCCCCCATCGCTCTCGTAGCGGCGGCCCCTCGAGGCCGCCGGGTCGCAGGCGTAGCCGGCGAGCGCCGTCACTTGGCGGGTAGCTTCTCGATCTTCTGGCCGGCCGCGCTGGTCCAGGCGAAGCCGCCGAGCGACGCCGCCTTCAGCTGGTTGACGAAAGCCTGCGCCGCCTGCGCGTTCGGGAAAGGCCCCACCAGCAGGCGGTTGGTCGCGTTGAGCGGCGTCGTCCAGGCGCCGCGCGCCGCGAACGCCTTCGGCGCCTTCGCCTTGAGGCGAGCGAATTCGCGCGGCAGCGCCGATTTGTCCGCGCCGCCCGCGATCTGGACCCAGATCCGGCTCGGCTCGGCCGGCACGGCCGGTTTCTTCGCCGGTGCCGAGGGCTTCGCAGCTGCCGATGTCGAGCGCACGCTTGCCGCCCCAGGCTTTCCGGCCACCGGTCGAGGGGGGCGAACGGGCTTCTCGTCGATCTCCGCCAGGCTCGCCGCCAGATCCGCGAGGCGGGTGGCCGCTGCACCGGATTCACCGGGCACGGCGGGGGCGCCCGCGCCGATGGCATCGGCCGGTGTGGAAATGACGCCCGAGGGAGGCGGCGCGATTTCGGGCGCGGCACGGCTCGCGGCGATCTCCACCGGCACGGGAGGCGGGCTGGCAGGCGGAGGAGTTTCGCGCGGGCTCTCAGCCCCGGTGGCCGACGGCTTCGGATCGGCCGGCTTGGGGTTCGGCGCCGGCTCGCGACGGACCGTTCCACCCAGGTCGCCCCGGGCCCAGGACCAGTCGGACCGCGACGACACCGTTCCCCTGTGCGGCGGCGCTCGGGTTGCGGCCGACTGCGGCGGAGGCGTCGCCGAGGCGATGCGCACCGGCTTCGTCGCGATCGGTGTCGCCGTGGCCTGCGCGGGCAGCCTGCGGGCCTCGGACGCGGGGGGAACGGGCGCCGGCGTCGGTCGGGCGAGCGACGCACGATTGTCGTCCGGGCGGCCCGCCTCCGTCGCCGCAACGACCGAGGAAGCGAAATCACTGGCCGCATGGGCCGCGCCACCGCCGCCCGACGCGCCTGAAAAGACGCCGAGATGAACCGCGAGGGCGCGGTCTGCGAGCGAGAGAGTCCTCAGCCGGGCTAGATAGGGATGCATGGCGCTCGCCTGCGCGTCGCTGGTCGAGGAGCGAACGGCGCGGTCGGCTCCCGCGACGTCCCCGGTCAGCGCGAGGACCATCGCGCGCGCGCGCTCGGCCGCCCGGTCGCCCGTCAGCAATTGCTCCTCGAGCAGCTGCAGCGCCGGCTCGCGCTGGCCGCTTATCGCGAGGGAGAGGGCGAGGCGCCGCGTCACTTCGGGATCGCGCCCGCCCTGGAGGACGAGCCGATAGTCGCGCTGCGCCGCGCGCGGGTCGCCGCTTATGTCGTAGGCGAGGCCGCGTTCGCGGGCGACCTCCGCCTCAGCGGCGCCGAGGTCGCTCGCCTCCTTGAAGAAACGCAGCGCCGCACGGGGCTGCTGGAGCTGCACCATGGCCGAGCCGATCCACATCTTGATCCGGCCGTCGCGGGGGGCCTGCTTCTCGGCGCGAGCGAAGAAGGTGATCGCCGCTTCCGGATCGCCGAGGTCGAGCGCGGCGCGGCCCGCGCCCATCAGGGCCGTGACGCTGTTCGGATTCTGCGCCAGCAGACGCAGGTTGCGGGACAGCGCGTCGTCGGGACGCTCGGCAGCGGGGGCGATGGCTTGGGCCCCCGCCGTGGCCGGCAGGCCGCCGACCAGCAACCCCGCGCCCAGCAAGGCGAGCCCCGACCGGACGCCCCTTCTCCCCGATGTCGTCATGGCGCGAATAGACAGGCCTCGATCCGCGGCGGCAATCGGGCTGCGCCAAGGCGGTTCACCCCGGCGACGAGCCGGGGGAACGATCGCCCCAGCCTGTTGAAATTACTGGTTGTTCTGACGGCCGAGGAAACGCGGGATGTCGAGCGGATCGCGGCGGAGGCGCGGCTGCGGCTCTTCCTCGACCTGCGCCTTGGCGGCGCCGCGCGCGATGTTCGACATGCGCTCGAACAGGGTGCCGCCTTCGCGTGCCGGAGCCTTGGCTGCCGGCGCCTCTTCCTCGCCCGTGATCCAGCTGCGGTTGCCCGGCGCGCTGCTCTCCGGGCCGGAGGACAGGAGATCGCCTTCCTCGATGAAACTCTCGCCGTCGTCCTCGCCGTCCAAGCCGGCATCGAGCAAAAGCTCGTCGCCCGCATCCGCTTCGGCGGCGGTCTCCAAGGTCAGCTCGTCGCTTTCGTCCGCGGCCATCATGGCCGGCTCGGCGCCGCCCTCTTCCTCCGCTTCGGCCTCGGCCGTCTCGACTTCGGGCAGCGCGCCCGGCGTCAGCCCGACCTTCGCCGCGGCCGGGGCCTCGGCGGAGCGCGACGCGCCGGGGAAGGTGAACACCTTGGCCGGGATCGGCGGCGACTGGGTCACCGCCTCGGCGTCGATGCCGGTGGCGACGACGGAGACGCGGATCTTGCCCTCGAGGTCGTTGTTGAACGCCGAGCCCCAGATGATGTTGGCGTCGGGATCGACCAGCTCCTTGATGTGGCTGGCGGCCTCGTCGACCTCCATCAGGCGCATGTCCTCGCCGCCGGTGATCGAGATGATCACGCCCCGGGCGCCCTTCATCGAGACGCCGTCGAGGAGCGGGTTGGCGATCGCCTTCTCGGCCGCCTCGATGGCGCGGTTGTCGCCCGAGGCCTCGCCGGTGCCCATCATCGCCTTGCCCATCTCGCCCATCACGGAGCGGACGTCGGCGAAGTCGAGGTTGATGAGGCCGGGCATGACCATCAGGTCGGTGATGCCCCGCACGCCCTGCTGCAGCACCTCGTCGGCCATCATGAACGCTTCCTTGAAGGTCGTGTTCGGGTTGGCGATGCGGAACAGGTTCTGGTTGGGGATGACGATCAGGGTGTCGACATGCTGCTGCAGCTCCTCGATCCCCGCCTCGGCGGAGCGCGAGCGGCGATTGCCCTCGAAACTGAAAGGCTTGGTGACGACGCCGACGGTGAGCACGCCCTTGTCCCGCGCCGTCTTGGCGATGACGGGCGCGGCGCCGGTGCCCGTGCCGCCGCCCATGCCGGCGGCGATGAAGCACATATGGGCGCCGTCCAAAGCCTTCTCGATCTCCTGGATCGCTTCCTCCGCGGCGGCTTTGCCGATCTCCGGACGGGAGCCCGCGCCGAGCCCCTGGGTGATCCGCAGGCCGAGCTGGATGCGCTGGTCGGCGGGCGAGGCGTTCAATGCCTGGGCGTCCGTATTGGCGACGATGAAGTCGACGCCCTGGACGTCGTTAGCGATCATGTTGGCGACCGCGTTGCCGCCCGCACCGCCGACTCCGATGACGCTGATCCGGGGCCGCAGCTCATCCACTTCAGGCCGGATGAAGTCGATGCTCATCTGTCGCTCTCCCCTTGCTTTCGCCCACCGGGACTAATCGTTAACTCCTTTTGCACGATGCGATTCTTGGGCGCGAGGAAAAAGTTAACGATACCGTATTTTTTCCGGATTCGGGGGGCCTCTGAGTCAGAAAAGTCACGCAAGCGAGTCCCGTACGCCACGCAGTGAATCTCAAAAGCCACTGCGGACGGCCTGGATCAGACGCTGGACCATGCTTCCGCCCGTCTCGCGCGGCATAACCCGCTCCGGCGCCATGACCGAGCGGAGATCCAGCTCGTCCGACGCGGCGAACTGGGCAAGGCCGACCAGGGTGGTGAATGCGGGCCCCGAATGGGCGTCGGGCAGGCCCGGCAGGCTGGGCCGGCCGATCCGTACCGCCCGGCCGAGCACGCCTTGCGCATAATCGGCGATGCCCTTCATCTCCGAGCCGCCGCCGGTCAGCACGACCTGGCGCCCGAACGGGCCCCCGAATCCCAGCTCCTTTAGCGCGGCCGCGATGTCGCCGGTCAGGTGCTCGAGGCGCTGGCGGATGACGGCGATCAGCTGCGCGCGCGTGATTCGCGCCGCCTCGGTCCCTTCCTCCGAGCCTGCGATCGGCGACAATTCGATCATGTCGTGATTGTCGCGCGGGCTGGTGGTGGCCGAGCCGTAGAAGCATTTCATCCGCTCCGCCTCGACCCGGCGCGTCCCGAAGGCGGAAGCGATGTCGTCGGTAATGTCCATGCCGCCGACCGGGATCGGCTTCAGTCCGACCAGCATTCCGCCGGCGAAGACCGAGACGTTGGTGACCCCGGCGCCCATCTCCACCAGCGCGACGCCGAGCTCGCGCTCCTCCTCGCTGAGACACGCCTTGCCGGCCGCGACGGGCGACGCGACGATCGCCTCGACCCCGAGATGGGCTGAGCGGACGCACAGGTCCAGGTTGCGCACCGGCGAGGGATCGGCGGCGATGACGTGGATGTCGACGGCGAGCTTGTCGGCGTGGAGGCCGAGCGGCTTCTTGACACCTTCCAGCCCGTCGACCGTGTAGAGCGCGGGAAGAGCGTGCAGGATCATCCGCCCGTCGCCGCTGATCGAATCGCGGCCAATGCCGAGCAGTTGCTCGATGTCGGCCTTCTCGATCCGGCGGCCGCCGATCTGCAGCTCGACGCTCGCGACGGTGCTGACCAGGCCGCCGGCGGAGAAGCCGACGAATACGTCCTCGATATTGGTCCCCGCGATCCGCTCGGCCTGCTCGACCGCCTCGCGGATCGCGGCCTCGGTCTTCTCCATGTCGGCGATGAAGCCGCGGCGTACGCCCCGGCTCTGGCGCTGTCCGGTGCCGAGGATCTTGAGGCGTCCGTCCTCGCCGGGCTCGGCAATCAGCGCGGAGACTTTGGACGAGCCCACGTCGAGGGCGGTGACGAGCTTTCGCGTCGGCTGGACGGTGGGCCGCTTCATCAGATCGTCTGAGCCGGATCGACGTCGCCGGCGCCCGGCGCGGGCCGCGCCGGGGCATGGGCCGGAGGCGGGGCGGGCGGGGGCGCGATGTCGGAGACGCTGCTGCCGGGCTCGCTCGACAGGCGGATGGCAAGCTTGCGCGGGTCGCGCATGTCGAAACGCACATAACCCTTGCCGAGCAATTGCGCCTGGCGGTCGAGCCCGGCGAACTTGGCGAGCGCTTTCTTCGCGGCTTCCTCCCCCTCCGGCAGGGCGAGCACCTCGCCGGATTCGAAGCGAAGGTCCCAGCGGCGGCCGCCGACCCAGGTGGCCCCGGCGATGACGGGCTTGAGGTTGGGCGCCGCCGCCGTCAGCCGGCCGAGCTCGGCGGCGTGGAGGTTCGCCGCCGGGCCGATCAGAAGCGGCAGGTCCGGCATGGCCTCGAGGCGCACGGCCTCCAGTACGGCCCCGTCCTTGTCGATCAGGGCGAGGCGTTGATTGTGCTGCCAGATCGCCGCCGGCTCGCGCTCGACGATGTCGACGACGAGCGTGTCGGGAAGGCGCCGCGACACGCGCGCGTCCCCCACCCAGCCGAATGCGAGAAGGCGCTGCCGGGTCGCTTCGAGGTCGACCAGCGGCATCGCCGCCGAGGCCTGGTCGAAGGCGATGTTGTAGACGTCCAGCTGGCGGATGTGATTGGCGCCCTTGATCTCGACGCGCTTCAGGGTGAAGCCCATCTCGCCTATGCCTTCGCCGAGCGTGCCCCCGATCATCTGCGGCACGCGCAGGATGACGAGAAGGCCGAGGACGAGGGCGGCGACCATGCCGATGACGGCCCAGCTGCCGAGGCGGCGAACGCCGTCGGGAAGTTGCGCTGCGGGCGGCGCCTTAGCGCGCGCCTTGCCCCGTGCGGGGCCCTTGCCGCGCCCTCTCCCCTGCGATCCGCGTGCGATCGCCCTGCTCACAGCGCCTCCTCCACGATCGTGCGGACCAGCTCGCCATAGCTCATGCCGCGATAGCGGGCCTGCTCGGGGACCAGGCTGAGCGGCGTCATGCCGGGCTGGGTGTTGACCTCCAGCAGGTACAGACCCTCCTCACCCTGCTCGTCGTCCCAGCGGAAGTCCGAGCGCGAGCAGCCGCGGCAGCCGAGCCCCCGATGCGCCTCCAGCGCCATCGCCATAGCGGCGTCGCCGATTTGGTCCGGTATGTCGGCGGGACAGACGTGCGTCGTCATCCCTTCCGTATATTTCGCGTCGTAATCGTAGAAGCCGGAGCGCGGCTGGAGCTCGGTCACGGCGAGCGCCTCGTCGCCGAGCACCGCCACGGTCAGCTCACGGCCGCGGATGAAGGGCTCGGCGAGCAGGCGCTCGAAATGCCGCCAGGGGCCTTCGCTTTGCCGCCCGATCGGGTCGCCGTAATTGCCACCTTCGACGACGATGGCGACGCCGACCGAGGATCCTTCGTTGACCGGTTTCAGCACGTAGGGACGCGCCATCGGGTCGGCTTCGTAAAGGCTCTCGCTCTCGACCATCGTCCCCGCCGGCATGCGAATGCCGCGCGGGACGAGGACCATCTTGGTCAGCTCCTTGTCGATCGCGATCACCGAGGTCTCGAGGCCGCTATGGGTATATTTCAGCCCCATCAAATCCATCAGGCCCTGAACGGTGCCGTCCTCGCCCGGCGTTCCGTGGAGGGCGTTGAAGACGAGGTCGGGCGCGGCTTCGCGCAGCCGCTCGGCGACGTCACGGCCCATGTCGATGCGGGTTACGCGGTGGCCGAGACCCTCGAGCGCGTCGGCAACGCCGGCACCGCTCATCAGCGACACGTCCCGCTCGGCCGACCAGCCGCCCATCAGAACCGCGACATGGAGGGGGGCGGTCATCGGCAAAAACTCCGAATCGACCCGAACGGTGTGGGTCTCACTCGTCCGTTTCACGCCGCCACTCCCACCCTTTGGATTTCCCATTCCAGAGTCACGCCGCTGCTTTCGAACACCCGCCGCCGGACCTCCTCGGCCAGCGCCTCGATGTCGGCGGCTCGAGCATTGCCGAGATTGAGCAGGAAGTTGCAATGCTTTTCAGAGACTTGGGCGTCGCCGATGCGCAGCCCCCGGCAGCCGGCCGAGTCGATCAGCTTCCAGGCCTTGGTTCCGGGCGGATTCTTGAAGGTCGAGCCGCCGGTGCGGCTGCGCAGCGGCTGGCTGGCCTCGCGCTCGGCGGCGATCCGGTCCATCTCGGCTGCGATCGCGGCGCGGTCGCCCGGCACGCCCTCGAACAGCGCCTCGACGACCACGGCGCCGTCGGGGACCTCGCTGTGCCGGTAGGTGTAGCCGAAGCGCTCGCGGGGCCACGTCTCGACCCGGCCGTCGCGCAGCACGAGGGTCGCTTCGACGAGAATGTCGGCGACCTCGCGGCCGTAAGCGCCCGCGTTCATCCTGACGGCGCCCCCGGCCGTGCCGGGTATGCCGCGAAGGAACTCGAGCCCCGCAATCCCGGCGTCGCGCGCCTTCGAGGCGACGCTGATGCCCATCGCTCCCCCGCCCGCCCGGACGCGGTTGCGGGGCTCCACGGCGACATTCGACATAGCCTTGGGCAGACGCACGACGACCCCCGGTACGCCGCCGTCGCGGACGATGAGATTCGACCCGACACCGACCGGGAGGACCGGCACCTCCGGGTCGAGGCCCCGGAGCAGGCGCGCGAGATCGTCCACGCCCTCCGGCCGCACTAGCCATTCGGCCGGTCCGCCGGTGCGGAACCAGATGAAGTCGGAGAGAGAGCCATCGCGCTCGATCTTCCCAGCGAGGCTGGGGACAGTTACTCGCTCCCGCCGCGCGGACGATCTCGCCTCCGCTCCAGGGGCGAGTAGCTGTCCCTTTTCGCTCATTTCGCCAGCCTCGCGCAGCGTATGCCGTCGGCGAGCGCGGCGGCCCATTTTGTGATGTCGCCGGCGCCGAGGCAGATCACCATGTCGCCCCGGGCGGCAATGTCGCGGAGGCTCAGGCACAGGTCGTCGAGGTCCGCGACGGCCTTTGCGGCCCGATGGCCGCGCTGCTTCAGGCCTTCGACCAGAGCTTCGGAATCCATGCCTTCGATCGGCTCCTCCCCGGCGGCGTAGACCGGCGTCACGAAGACGATGTCGGCGTCGTTGAAGGCGCCCTGGAACTCCGCCATCAGATCGCGCAGGCGGGTGAAACGGTGGGGTTGCACGACGGCGATGACGCGGCCCTCGGCGCCTTCGCGGGCGGCGGAGAGGACGGCCCTGATCTCGGTCGGATGGTGGCCGTAATCGTCGATGATCGCCGCGCCGTCGATCTCGCCGACGCGCGTGAAGCGCCGCTTGACGCCGTCGAAGCGCTCGAAGCCGCGCGCGATCCTGTCGTCGGCGATGCCGAGCTCGGCGGCGACGCCGATCGCGGCGAGCGCGTTCTGGACGTTGTGGCGCCCGGGCATGGGCAGCTCGACGTCGCTTATCGTGCGCACGTTGCCGGCGCGATCGCGAATCGACACGTCGAAGCGATTGCCGCCCGGCACGGGCCGAACGTTCTCGCCGCGCACGTCGGCAAGCGCGGCGAAACCGTAAGTGACGACGCGGCGATCGCGCAGCCGCGGGATGATCGTCTGCACCTCCGGATGGTCGACGCAGAGCAAAGCGGCGCCGTAGAAAGGGACGTTCTCGACGAACTCGACGAAGGCGTCCTTGACGCGCTCGAAGCTGCCATAATGGTCGAGATGCTCGGGATCGATGTTGGTAACGACCGCGAGGGTGCCATCGAGCCGAAGGAAGCTTCCGTCGCTCTCGTCGGCCTCGACCACCATCCAGTCCGAGCTGCCGAGCCGGGCGTTGGAGCCGTAGGCGTTGATGATGCCGCCGTTGATCACGGTCGGATCGATCCCGCCGGCGTCGAGGAGCGCGGCGACCATCGAGGTGGTGGTGGTCTTGCCGTGCGTGCCGGCGACGGCGATGGTCGATTTGAGCCGCATCAGCTCGGCCAGCATCTCGGCGCGTCGGACGACCGGGATACGACGCTCATAGGCGCTTTGCAGCTCCGCATTGTCCTTCGGGATCGCGGTGGAGATCACGACGACGGCGGCGTCGCCGAGATTGTCCGGTGAATGGCCGATCTTCACGGGAATCCCCGCCTTGCGCAGCCCTTCGATGACATAGCCCTCGGCCGCGTCCGAGCCCTGCACCTTGTAACCGAGGATGTGCATGACCTCGGCGATGCCCGACATGCCGATGCCGCCGATGCCGACGAAATGGATCGTCCCGATGTCGGTCCCGACGCCCCTCAAGCGTAGGCCCCGGCGGGGAGCGGGGTGAGCACCATCTCTTCGGCCGGCATCGCGTCGGCGCCGAGGTCCCGGCCGACGAGCTCAACGAGGTCGGCGAGGTCGCTCGCGGCATCGGGCCGGCCGACCGACCTCGCGCGCGCCGCGGCGTTGGCGAGCGCTTCCGGCTCGAGGCCCAATTTCTGCATCTGCTTGGCGAGTTCGATCGGCGTAAACAACCGCTGCGGGATGACGCGCGCGCCCCCCGCCTGCGCCATCTCCCGCGCGTTGAAGCTCTGGTGATCGTCGGTGGCCGAGGGAAGTGGGATGAGGATGGCGGGCCGGCCCGCCGCCGTCAGCTCAGCGATGGTCGAGGCTCCGGCGCGGCCGACGACGAGATGCGCCCAGGCCAGGCGATCGGGCATATCTGTGATGTAGGTGGCGAGCTCGGCCGGGATGCCGAGCGCCGCATAGCGCGCGCGGACCTCCTCCACGTCCTCCGGCCGGCATTGCTGAGTCACCTGGAGTCGGCGGCGGAAATGCTCCGGGAGCAGGCCGAGGCCTTCGGGAACGACGGCGCCGAGGATGGCGGCGCCCTGGCTTCCCCCGGTTACGAGGAGCCGGAAGACGCCGTCCCCGGTCAGCTCGGGATAGGGCTGGTCGCGGAGCGCGCGCACTTCGTCGCGGACCGGGTTGCCGACGAGCCGGGCCTTGCGGCGATGGCTCGACTTCAGCCGCTCGACGGTCGGATAGGCCGTCGCGATTGCCTCGACCTTGCCGGCGAGGATGCGGTTGACGCGGCCGAGCACCGCGTTCTGCTCGTGGATGAGGGTCGGGATCCGGTCCCGCTGCGCCGCCATCAGCGCCGGAAGGGCCGGATAGCCGCCGAAACCGATCACTGCGGAGGGTCGGAACGTCTCGTAGAGGCGCGAGGCCATGGCGCGGCCGGTGAAGATCTTGCCCATCGCCTTCACCCAGCCGACCGGGCCGCCGCCCAGCCGGCCGGCGGGAAGAACGTGGACCTGGACGCGATCGAAGAGACCGGGGATGCGAGCG
>DATAIU010000073.1:0-18005 GCA_036262495.1 Allosphingosinicella sp. | reverse complement strand
CGGCGATCTTCTCGCCGACGACGGTGTCGCCATTGGCGGCGATGCTGCCGACCTGGGCGATCTCGGTGGAGCCCGAAACCTCCTTGGAGCGGGCCTTCAGGTCCTCGACAACCCTGGTGACGGCGAGGTCGATGCCGCGCTTCAGGTCCATGGGGTTCATGCCCGCCGCGACCGACTTCATGCCCTCGCGGACGATCGACTGGGCCAGAACGGTCGCCGTCGTGGTGCCGTCGCCGGCCAGGTCGTTGGTCTTGGACGCGACCTCGCGCAGCATCTGCGCGCCCATGTTCTCGAACTTGTCCTTGAGCTCGATCTCCTTGGCGACGGTGACGCCGTCCTTGGTGATGCGCGGGGCGCCGAAGCTCTTGTCGAGGACGACGTTGCGGCCCTTGGGCCCGAGGGTGACCTTCACCGCATCGGCGAGGATATCGACGCCGCGGAGGATCCGCTCACGGGCGTCGCGCGAAAAGCGTACGTCTTTCGCTGCCATGTTCCTGTGTTCCTTCTAATTCGTGGCCCCGGCTAGGCGGGGCTCTCGTGGAGAATGTTGCGAATGGTCCGGGCAGAGGGCCGCCCGAGGGTCAGCTCGCGCCGTCGTGGGTGATGATGCCGTCGCCCTCGCCGACGATGCCGAGGATGTCGCTTTCCTTCATGATCAGCAGGTCCTCGCCGTTGAGACGGACCTCGGTTCCCGACCATTTGCCGAACAGGATCTTGTCGCCGGCCTTGACGTCGAGCGGGGTCACCGTGCCATCCTCGCCGCGGGCGCCGGAGCCGACCGAGACGACCTCGCCTTCCTGGGGCTTTTCCTTCGCGGTGTCCGGGATGATGATGCCGCCGGCGGTCTTCTCTTCAGCCTCGACGCGGCGCACGAGCACCCGGTCATGGAGCGGACGAAATGTCATGCGTCACCTCTTCTCATTTGCTGCGGACGCCACGTCCCCCGGTCGAGGTGCCGCGGCGGCCGCTGGATGTTGAACTGTTAGCACTCGCCCCTCGCGAGTGCCAGCAACGCCGATCTAGGGTCTGTTCATCGCAGGTCAAGGGCTGCGCGCCGGCATTTTTCCTGACGCGGCGGGCAATTTACAGGGGGCGGGCACTGGTCTAGCCGGAAGGCGAGGCGCCGATCGCGCCGCGGGAGGTAGGCATGACGTTCGTCGGCAAGGTCTGGAAGCTGCTCGTCGGCATCAAGGACGGGCTCGTTCTCCTGTTCATGCTTCTCTTCTTCGCTCTCCTCTGGGCCGCGATGACGGCCCGGCCGACGTTGCGTTCGGGCGACGGCGGCGCGCTGCTGCTGCGCCTCGACGGGCCGATCGTCGAGCAGCCGCAGGAGGCGAGCGCCAGCGAGATATTCAGTGGCGGCGGCCCGCGCCAATATCGCCTGCGCGACATCGTCCATTCGCTCGACTCGGCGGCGAAGGACGATCGCATCAAGACGGTAGCCCTCGACCTCGACATATTCTCGGGCGGCGGCCACGCGACGCTCTCCGCGGTCGGCGAGGCGCTCGAGCGGGTCAAGAAGGCCGGCAAGCCGGTGCTCGCTTACGCGACCGCCTATGACGATGACGGATACCAGCTCGCCAGCCACGCGAGCGAGGTGTGGCTGAGCCCGATGGGCGGGGTCCTCGTAACCGGCCCGGGCGGCTCCGGGCTCTACATGAAGGGCTTTCTCGACAAGCTCGGAGTCACGGCGAACGTCTACAAGGCCGGCACCTACAAGGCGGCGGTCGAACCGCTCATCCGCAACGATATGTCGCCGGAGGCGCGCGAGGCACTGTCCGCCGTCTACGGATCGATGTGGGAAAGCTGGCAGCAGGAAGTTCGCCAGGCGCGCCCAAGGGCGAAGATCGCGCCCTACCTCGCCGATACCGCCGGGCAGATTGCCGGCGCCGGCGGGGACATGGCGCAGGCGGCACTGCGTGCCGGGCTCGTCGACAAGCTGGCGGAGCGCGAAGCCTTCGACCGGCGCGTCGCGGAGATCGCCGGCACGCGCTTCGACGAGTTGCCGGGTAGCTTCCGCCACGTCAGTTTCGAGAGATGGAGCAATGCCAACCCGGCCGGCGACGAGGGCGACGGCGCGATCGGCATCCTGACGGTCGCCGGGGATATCGTCGACGGCGAGGCGGGCCTCGGCACCGCCGGTGCGGAGACGATCGTTCGGGCGCTCGAGAAGGGCCTGCGCGAGCGCGAGCTCAAGGCGCTCGTCGTCCGCGTCGATTCGGGCGGCGGCTCGGCCCTCGCCTCGGAGCGGATCCGCCAGGCCATCGTCGTCGCCAAGGCCAAGGGCCTCCCCGTCGTCGTGTCGATGGGCAGCGTCGCGGCCTCGGGCGGCTATTGGGTCTCGACACCCGGCGACCGCATCTTCGCCGAGCCTTCGACGATCACCGGGTCGATCGGCGTCTTCGGCGTGCTGCCGAGCTTCGAGGGCAGCCTCGCCAAGCTCGGCTTCGGCGCGGACGGCGTGAAGACGACCGCGCTGTCCGGCGAGCCGGACGTGCTCCGCGGGCCGTCCCCCGAGGCGGACCGGCTGCTTCAGATGGGCGTCGATTCGACCTATCGCCGCTTCCTCGGCCTCGTCTCCGCCTCCCGAAAGCTGCCCGTGCAGCGCGTCGACCAGATCGCGCAGGGCCGCATCTGGGACGGCGGCACCGCCCGCCAGCTCGGCTTGGTCGACGCCTTCGGCGGCCTCGACGACGCGATCCGCGAGGCGGCGCGGCTGGCGAAGCTCGACCCGGATGACGCGGGGGCGGTCTGGCTCGAGAAGGAGCCGGACTGGGCCGAATCCTTGCTCGCCTCCTTCGCCGAGGACGACGAGGACGAGGTGAGTTCGGCCGACGCCTTCACGCGCCTCGCGGCCCGCCCGCGCGAGCGCCTCGCGGTGGGGCTCGCTACGCTGGAGAGGCTCGCCACGGGCGCGGCGATCCAGACCCGTTGCCTCGAATGCGCGCCGGCTGCCCGCCTGCGGCCGCACGTGGCCCCGGCGTCGGGATTCGCCGCCTGGCTGGGGCGCCTGCTCGGCCTGTGAAGCTGCGCCCGGCGGCGCCCCGCGACGCGGAAGCGATCGCGGCCATTTATGCGGCCTTCGTGACCGGCAGCGCGGTCTCTTTCGAAACCGAGGCGCCGGGGCCGGAGGAGATGGCCGCGCGCCTGGCCTCGGGCGGCGCGCTCTACCCGTGGCTGGTCGCCGAGGAGGAAGGCGGCGCGCTCGTCGGCTACGCTTATGCCGCGCCCTTCCGCGCGCGCACAGCATACCGCTTCACGGTCGAGACGACGGTGTATTTGCGGCCCGGAGCCGGAGGGCGAGGGCTAGGCCGCGCGCTCTACGCGCCGCTTCTCGAGCTCTTAGCGGCGCAGGGCTTCACCCAGGCGATCGCGGCGATCGCGCTCCCCAACGATCCGAGCGTGCGCCTGCACGAACGGCTCGGCTTCGCGGCGGCGGGAATCTACCGGAAGGTCGGCTGGAAGCTGGGCGAATGGTGGGACGTAGGTTTGTGGCAGCGTAAGCTCGCCAACCCCTCCCGGCCACCGGAAGAGCCCCGTCCCTGGGCCGAGTTTCAGTCGATCCTGACGTAGCGGACGGCCCGCGGGCCGGTGCGCATGACCGAGGAGCAGGTGACAGCCTCCTATGCGTTCTCGCCTGCAAGTCGGATCAGCAGCAGACCCGCTCCGCGTAGAAGGCGACCTCGACCTGGCCGCCGCCGTTGCCCAAGGAGTCCAATTCGACCGTTATCGTCTGCGGCGGATAGATGGTCTTCAGGCAGCAATCGAGGGTGATGGATCCCCAGGCCTCGCCAAACTCGTCCTTGAACCCCAGCAGGCGCTCTCCCATGGCGTCCTCCTCCCGCACCGAGACCCGCATCGTCGTGGTCAGGGAGGTGCCCTTCGGCAGGCAGATGCGATTGACCGGGCGCCGCAGTTCGACCCAGGGGCCCGGCTTCTGGATCGGGAAGGTGTCGACCTTGAGATCGACGGTCGAGCCCAGGCTCGGCCACAGGAAGCCTATGCCGTCGACGGAAAAATACATCTGAACTTCGAGCGGGAAGCTGAGCGGCCCGACCTCGCCCGAGTCGAGGGGCTCGATCTGGCCGCGGGTTCCACGCACCTGCCACACCATGATGTCGAAGCAGCAGCATGCGCTCGACACGCACTCGCATGGGCCGCATCCGGCCTCTTTGTGCTGGTTCTCGTATTGGCCCGTGGCCGGGGAGTAGGCCGCTGCCAGGCTCTGCGGCGCGGACATAATCGCCTGGGAAGCGGCCCGGACGTCCGCCTTGACATCTTCAAGGGCTCCTCGAACGCTGTCCACTCGTGCGGCCTGCGCCCGCGCTTCCTGGACTGCGCCCATTAGCGAGCGCGCCAGTTCCTTAACTTCGGCGAGCTCATCTCTAAGTAAAGCAACTTCTTCACCGGAGGCGGCGGGTGGCGCCTGAGTCCTGTCCGCCAATCCTTCACCCGACGCAGCCGCGCTGGAAGTCTTCGCGGCTCTAGACCCAGCTTTTGATGTGATTTGGGATGGTGTCTTCGCCATTTTGCTCCCCCTGCCGACATCGCTCTTACGAACGACTCGGTATTCGCCGTATTTTATACTGTTTTTCTTTAATTGATAACCCCTCGGTCCTTGCGCGGCGGTCTCGGTCTGCGCACGAAGAGGGACAATAACATCGCGGCAGTTCCAGTGAGGCTCGTGTCAGTCGTATGGCAACCGGCCGACAGAGATCCGCACGGCTCTGGCCGGGCGGCCCGAGGCTGGGTCAGCACCGCCGCTTGACGCTCAGCACGAGCAGGGCGCCCGCCATCAGGACCGTTACCAGCGAGATCAGGGCGAATCCGATGAGCAAAGGATTGTGCCCGTCCTCGCGCGTCTCGAGGTCCATGATGTGGATCCCTCACATGCCGCGCTCGACGATCGCGGCCGCGTCCTTGGCCGCGAGCGGGGGGAGGAGGCGGCCGCTGGCGCCGTCGGCCAGGCCGAGCCGCCAGCCGAACCGAGGCCATGGCGAGAAATCGGGCTTGAGGTCTAGCGCGGGCGCCGCCGCCTGCGGATGGTCAGCGGCAGCATGATCAGCGCCAGCGCGGTGGTGAGCAGGCCCAGAACCGCGAAGGCGAGCTCGAACACATTGTTGGCGTTCTCGCGGCCCATCGGATCCATGATGTGGATGCCCCACATGACGTCGTAGAAGCGCCACCAGCGCGTCCGCCGCGCGACGATCTCCCCGGTGCCGGCGTCGAGGTAGAAGCGGGTTCCGTCGCTCATCGTCACGCGCCACGCGTCGATCTTGCGGCGAAGGTCGATCGGCGGATCATCGGCCGAGGTCCGGTCGACGGCGGCGACGCGCGCCTTGCCCGTATAACGAGCCTCGACCGCGCGGATGGCGTCGGCGGCCGCCAGGGGCGGCAGGAGGCGTCCGGTGGTTGCGTCGGCGAGCCGGGTCCCGCCGCCTTGATAGCGCACGATCCATTTCGGCCCGTCGGGGCGGCCCTCGAGCGTGAGCGAAGCGGCCGGCCGCGGACCGATGGCCGGCGGGATCGGGACGAGGCCGTTGGGCAGCGTCGGCGGCGGCCCCAGCAAATCCTCGCCCCTTACGATCTCGATCGGGCGGACCGCCATGACGAGCCCGCTCAGCGTCCAGGCGAGGAAAGGGAGGCCGACCAGCCAGCCCAGCCAGATATGCCACCGCCGGAGCCGCTGCCGTGCCTTCATCGACCGCGGGCCTCGATGCCAGGAGGCGCCGAAATCACGAGAAGCGCTTCCGGCACGCGTCGAGGACGGAGATCGGCGAGCCGAGACTGGAGGCGGCCGCTAGCGCCCTGCGACGCGCCTTCTGCTGTGCGGCCAGGTCGCGGCCGGCACGCGCATTGAGTCCGCCGGCCAGCGCGTCGTTCACGCGGCTCCGCATTTGCCGGAAATCGGCCAGCTCGTTGCCGTATCTGCTTTCCTCCCCTTCGAGCGCGGTGACGACGAAATCGGCGAGCTCCTCGCACTGGAGCTGCGCGTCGAGCCTTGCCTTCGGCAGTTCCACTTCGTCCTTGGCAGCCGCCGGATAGGCGGAGGCGCAGGGGGCGGCGAGCTCCTGCCACTTCCCCTTGGTGATCTGGCCCTGCAAGGCCGCCATCCGGTCGCTCACGGTTTTCGCCACGTCCGACCTGAACTCCCCGCCCTCGGAAGCGGCGAGCAGAGCGTGGTGGAGGATGCGGCCCTGCGCCTCGAGGGTCAGGGAAGCCGCCACGTCGGTCCGGGTGCGGGCCGAGGCGGCGGCGACGACCCCGCAGGTCGCGGCCCGATCGACCGGGTCCGCCGGCAGCTGCAGCGGCTTCGGCCCGCCGCACGACGCCAGGAGCAACAGGGCCAAAGGCAGCGCGGCGCGAGCAGCGGTCACCAGCCGAGATACTCACGCAGGAAAAGGGACTCGTCGGCCGACATGCGGCCGATGAGCACGCGGGTGGTATAGGCGCCCTGCATCGCCTTCCCCTTGCGATAGGCCCAATCGAGGACCTGCGCGTCCGCGATCGTCACCCGGTCGCCGGTGTTGACGCTCGCGCGCTGCACCTCGGTCTTGACGACGCCCGCGATCGATTTCGCGGAGCGGACGATCTCGTCGATCCAGACGAGCTCCTCGGCCTTTCCTGGGATGGCGTCGTAGGCGACCATGAACTCGCCCTCGTCGGGAGCGGGGCGCGCGAGGCGTTCGTAAAAACCGGGAAGCTCGGCGCGGGCGCGGCTGATCGCCCCCCGCATCCCGGGATCGGCGAGTGGCAGTTCGAGGACGAGACGAACCTCCTCGGGCACGCCGGCTCCGGCCGCAACGCCACCGCCGACCAGCGCCAATACCAGGCAAAGATAGCGCAAGCTCATCACCTATATGTGGATCGGCTTGCCGGTCACGGCCATGGCCGCTTCCTTGATCGCTTCCGAATGGGTCGGGTGAGCGTGGCAGGTGTAGGCGATGTCCTCGCTGGTCGCCCCGAACTCCATCGCCTGCGCGGCCTGAGCGATCATCGTTCCCGCGACCGAGGCGATGATGTGGACGCCGAGCACCCGGTCGGTGCGGGCGTCGGCGATCACCTTGACGAAGCCTTCGGGCTCCCGGTTGGTCTTCGCGCGGCTGTTGGCCATCATCGGGAACTTGCCCACCTTCACCTCGCCGCGCTCCTTCGCTTCCTCTTCGGTCAGACCGACTGAGGCGATCTCCGGAAACGTGTAGACGACGGCCGGGATGACGTCGTGGTTAACGATGCCGACCTGGCCGGCGAGGATCTCGGCGACCGCGATCCCCTCATCCTCGGCCTTGTGGGCGAGCATCGGCCCCGGCGTTACGTCGCCTATCGCGTAGACGCCTTCGACGCCGGTGCGGAATTCAGGGTCCACCTCGATCTGGCCGCGCTTGTTGACCTGGATGCCCGCCGCTTCGAGGCCGAGATCGTCGGTGTTCGGCCGCCGGCCGATCGAGACCAGGACGACCTCCGCCTCAATCGTCTCCGCCGCGCCGCCCTGCGCGGGCTCGAGGGTGAGGGCGATCCCCTCACCTTTCTTCTCCGCCTTGGTGACCTTGGTCGAGAGGCGGAACTCGAAGCCCTGCTTCTTGAATATCTTCGCCGCTTCCTTGCGGATCTCGCCGTCCATGCCGGGGAGGATCTGGTCGAGATATTCGACCACCGTCACCTTCGCGCCGAGGCGCCGCCACACCGAGCCGAGCTCCAGCCCGATGACCCCGCCGCCGATCACCACCATGTGCCCCGGCACCTTCGTCAGCTCGAGCGCGCCGGTCGAATCGACGATCCGCTCCTGGTCGATCTCGACCCCCGGGAGCGGCGTCACGGAAGACCCGGTAGCGATGACGATGTTCTTCGCGGAATAGCTCGTCCCGGCGACGTCGAGCGCATTCGGGCCGGTGAACTTTGCCTGGCCCTTCAGCCAGGTCACCTTGTTCTTCTTGAACAGGAACTCGACGCCCTTGGTGAGGCCGGCGACCGCCTCCCGCCGCCCGGCGTGCATGGCGTCGAGGTCGAGCTCGACCTCCTTCGCCTTGACGCCCCATTTGGCCATCGTGCCGTGCGCCGCCTCCTCGAACAGCTCGGACGCATGAAGCAGCGCCTTGGACGGGATGCAACCGACGTTGAGGCACGTGCCCCCCAGCGTCTCCCGGCTCTCGACGCAGGCCGTCTTCAGGCCAAGCTGCGCCGCCCGGATCGCGGCGACATAGCCGCCCGGGCCGGCGCCGATGACGATCAGGTCGAAATTGGTCTCAGACATTCGAAGCTTCCTTGTTTCGTCACCCCAGCGAAGGCTGGGGTCCCGGGGGGTGAAGCGAGCCTGCGGCTTTCACCCGCTGGGGCCCCAGCCTTCGCTGGGGCGACGGGGTGTCTATAAATCGATGAGCAATCTCGTCGGGTCTTCGAGCGCCTCCTTCATGCGGACGAGGAAAGTGACGGCCTCGCGCCCGTCGACCAGTCGGTGGTCGTAGCTGAGCGCGAGATACATCATCGGGCGGACGACGATCTGGCCGTCGCGGACGACCGGGCGCTCTTCGATCCGGTGCATGCCGAGCACGGCCGACTGGGGCGGGTTGATGATCGGGGTCGACAGCAAGGAGCCGAATACGCCGCCGTTGGAGATGGTGAAGGTGCCGCCTTCCATGTCGGCCATGGTCAGCGTGCCATCCTTGGCGCGCTTGCCGAAGTCGGCGATCGCCTTCTCGATCTCTGCGAACGAAAGGGACTGCGCGTCCCGAATGACGGGGACGACGAGCCCGTTGGGCGCGGAGACCGCGACCGAGACGTCGACATAGTCGCGGTAAACGATCTCTTCGCCCTCGATCGAGGCGTTGACCGCGGGGATGTCGCGGGCGGCGAGGACGGCGGCCTTCACGAAGAAGCCCATGAAGCCGAGGCGGATGCCGTGCTTCTTCTCGAACAGATCCTTGTAACGGCCGCGCGCCACCATCACCGCGCTCATGTCGACGTCGTTGAACGTCGTCAGCATCGCGGCCGTATTCTGCGCCTCCTTGAGGCGGCGGGCGACGGTCTGGCGCAGACGGGTCATCCGCACCCGCTCCTCTCTCCGCTCGCCGGAGGCGGGGCGCGGCGGGGCGGCCGCTGCGGGCGGCGGCGCGGGCGCCTCCTTCTGCTCCTTGGCGGCGGCGAGGACGTCGTCCTTGGTAAGGCGCCCATCCTTGCCGGTGCCTTTGATCTTCGAAGGGTCGAGCCCGAATTCGAGCACGAGGCGCCGAACCGACGGCGAGAGCGTCAGGTGCGGACCTTCATGCTCGTCCTCGGCCCGCTCCTCGGCGCGAAGCTCGACATTCTCGCCCGCGCCCTTGGGATTGACTGGGATCTCGACGGGCGCCGCCTGATCGGCCTCGGGAGCCGCCGGCATGCCCGAGCCGCTCTCGATCCGGGCGATCGCTGCGCCGACCGCGACCGTGTCGCCGACCTTGACGAGCTGATCGCCCATGACGCCGGCGACCGGCGAGGGCACCTCGACGGCGACCTTGTCAGTCTCGAGGCTCGCCACAGGCTCGTCGGCCTTCACCGCATCGCCCGGCATCTTGAGCCACTGGCCGAGCGTCGCTTCGGTGATCGATTCCCCGAGCGTGGGGACCTTTACCTCGGTGGCCATCTCTTTCCTTTATCCGGCCCGGCGCTGCGGGGCGGCTTCGCTGCTGCCGGTAGTGAGCGGGGCCGAACTATGACCGAGCGCGGCGGCGATCAAGGCCGCCTGCTCGGCCGCGTGGCGCTTGGCAAGGCCCGTGGCGGGCGAGGCGGACGCGGGTCGGCCGCCGTAAAGCGGCCGCTGCGGCCTGACGCCGGCCTCGGCAAGGCAGCGTTCGATACGCCAGTCGAGGAAGTTCCAATAGCCCTGGTTCTGCGGCTCTTCCTGCGCCCAGACCACCTCCTCGAGGCTCGTCATGCGCTTCAGCCTGGCGACCAGCGGCTCCGAGGGGAACGGGTAAAGCTGCTCGAGCCGGACGATCGAGGTGCCAGCGTCGCCAGCCTTGTCGCGCGCTTCCATCAGCTCGTAGGCGACCTTGCCGGTGCACAGGACGAGGCGCTTCACCGCCTCGTCCTTCGGGCCGGCTAGGTCGGAGAGGATGCGCTTGAAATGGCTCTCGCCGGTGAAGTCGGCCAGAGCCGAGACGGCGAGCTTGTGCCGGAGCAGCGACTTCGGCGTCATGATCGCCAGGGGCTTCCTGAAGTCGCGGTGCATCTGGCGCCTGAGGATGTGGAAATAATTGGCCGGTGTCGTGCAATTGGCGACCTGCATATTGTCCTCGCCGCAGAGCTGCAGGAAGCGCTCCGGCCGCGCCGAGCTGTGCTCCGGCCCCTGCCCTTCGTAGCCGTGCGGCAGGAGGAGGACGAGGCCGCTGGCGCGCAGCCACTTGGCCTCGCCGGCGGCGATGAACTGGTCGATGATCACCTGGGCGCCGTTGACGAAGTCGCCGAACTGCCCCTCCCACAGCACGAGGGTGCGCGGATCGGCGATCGAGAAGCCATATTCGTAGCCGAGCACCCCGAACTCGGAGAGCGGCGAATCCCGCACTTCGAAGCGGCCACCCTCGATCGTCGTAAGCGGGATGTATTTGCGGCCGTCGCTCTGGTCGATCCAGGCGGCGTGGCGGTGGCTGAACGTGCCCCGGGCGCTGTCCTGGCCCGAGAGGCGGACCCCCGAGCCCTCCCGCAGCAGCGTGCCGAAAGCGAGGGCCTCCGCAGTCGCCCAGTCGAAGCCGGCGCCGCTCGCGAACATCTCGCGCTTGGCGTCGAGGATACGCTGCAGGGTCTTGTGAACGGTTAGGCCCTCGGGGACCGCCGACAGCACCTCGCCGACCTCGCGCAGCACGCCCTCGTCGACGCTGGTCGAGACGTTGCGCCGCTCGGTCTCCGGCGTGTCGGGCCGGCCGAGCCCGGACCAGCGGCCCTCGAACCAGTCCGCCTTGTTGGGGAGGTAGGATTTCGCCGCCTCGAACTCGGTCTCCAGCAAGGCGGTGAATTCGGCGACCCGCGCCTCGGCCCAGGGCGCATCGATGACGCCCTCGGCGGCCAGGCGCGCGCCGTACAGCTCGGAGACCGGCGGGTGCTTGCGGATCTCGGCATACATGAGCGGCTGCGTGAAGCTCGGCTCATCGCCCTCATTGTGGCCGAAGCGGCGGTAGCACCACATGTCGATGACGATGTCGCGGTGGAATTTCTGCCGATATTCGATGGCGAGCTTGCAGCCGAAGGTCACCGCCTCGGGATCGTCGCCGTTGACGTGGAGGATCGGGGCCTGGACCGACTTCGCGATATCCGAGGGGTAAGGCGAGGAGCGCGCGAACTGCGGCGAGGTCGTGAAGCCGACCTGGTTGTTGATAACGAAATGGATGGTGCCGCCGGTGCCGTAGCCGGGGATGCCCGAGAAGCCGAAGCATTCCGCGACGATCCCCTGCCCCGCGAAGGCCGCGTCGCCGTGGAGTAGGACGGGCAGCACCTCACCGACCGCCTCGCTGCCGCCGCGCCCCACCTGCAGAGCGCGGACCTTCCCGAGCACGACCGGGTCGACCGCCTCGAGATGGCTCGGGTTGGGGACGAGCGACATGTGCACCTTGATCCCGTCGAACTCGCGGTCCGATGAGGTGCCGAGATGGTATTTGACGTCGCCCGACCCACCGACGTCCTCGGGATTGGCGGAGCCGCCGGCGAACTCGCTGAAGATCGCCCGGTAGGGCTTCGCCATGACGTTGGCGAGGACGTTCAGGCGGCCGCGGTGGGCCATGCCGAAGACGATCTCGCGCACGCCGTACTGGCCGCCATATTTGATCACGCTCTCGAGCGCCGGGATCATCGATTCCCCGCCGTCGAGGCCGAAGCGCTTGGTGCCGACATATTTCCTGGCGAGGAACTTCTCCCATTGCTCGCCCTCGATCACCTTCTGCAGGATCGACTGCTTGCCCTCCGGAGTGAATTTGATCGCGGCGTCCCGGCCCTCCAGCCGCTCCTGCAGGAAACGGCGCTCGGCGACGTCGTTGATGTGCATATATTCGAGGCCGACATTGCCGCAGTAATTGCGGCGCAGGATCTCGACGACCTCGCGCACCGTCCCCTGCTTCAGGCCGAGTGCGCCGCCGAGCCATATCGGCCGATCGAGCGCCGCGCCGGTGAAGCCGTGATATTCCGGCATCAGGTCGGCCGGCATGTCGCGCTTGGCGAGGCCGAGCGGGTCGAGATTGGCGGCGAGATGGCCTCGCACCCGGTAGGTGCGGATCAGCATCATCGCGCAGATCGCGTCGTTCGCCGCCTGCTCGACGTCGGCTTGGCGTGCGCCCGCAGCAGCGGCGGCCTGTTTCGCGCCGGCGGCGACCTGCTCGAGCGTCATCTGGGTCGGGTCGAGACCCGCGTTGAGCGCGTCGAGCTGGACCGGCGGCCAATTCGGCCGCGCCCAGCTCGGTCCCTGCTCGCGCTCGCTGCCGGTCACCGGCGCCTCGCTCACGGCTCAGCCGTTCCCCGGCGAAGGCCGGGGCCCAGGCCCGGCGGAAGCCGGGTCACACCAAAATCGGGTAGAGATTGTCCCACTCAAGATTGTTTTCCTCGATCAATCGTATCTTCCAGGCCCGCTTCCATTCCTTGATCTGCAGCTCGCGTCTGCGCGCCTCATCCAGATCGTCATGCGCCTCGAACCAGACCAGCCTTTTGCATCCGTATCGCCTGGTAAAGCCCTTCACCAATCCCTCGCGATGCTCGTACGCGCGCTTGACCAGATCGCTGGTGACGCCCGTGTAGATCGTGCCGTTCTTCCTGCTGGCCACGATGTAGACGAAACCAGCCTTCATCAAACCACCGAGCGAGCCTTCGGCTCCTGGACCCCGGCCTTCGCCGAGGAACCGTCTCGGTGCGGGTCCAAGGGACCTACCCCTTGAGAAGCGCGGCGAGGGTCGATCCCAGCTCAGATGGGCTCGGCGAGACGCGAATTCCAGCCGCTTCCATCGCCGCGATCTTGTCCTCCGCTCCGCCCTTGCCGCCCGAGACGATGGCGCCGGCATGGCCCATGCGCCGTCCAGGAGGGGCGGTTCGGCCGGCGATGAAGCCGACGGTCGGCTTGCCGCGCCCGGCCCGCGCCTCGTCGGCGAGGAACTGGGCGGCGTCCTCCTCGGCCGAGCCGCCGATCTCTCCGATCATGATGATCGACTGCGTCTCCTCATCGGCGAGGAAGAGCTCGAGCACGTGGATGAAGTCCGTGCCGTTGACCGGGTCGCCGCCGATGCCGACGGCGCTGGTCTGGCCGAGCCCCGCCTGGGTGGTCTGGAACACCGCCTCGTAGGTCAGCGTCCCGGAGCGGCTGACGACCCCGACCGAGCCCTTCTTGAAGATGCTTCCCGGCATGATGCCGATCTTGCACTCGTCGGGCGTCAGGACGCCGGGGCAGTTCGGCCCGATCAGCCGCGACATCGAGCCCGAAAGCGCCCTCTTCACCCGAACCATGTCGAGCACCGGTATCCCTTCCGTGATGCAGACGATGAGCGGCACCTCGGCGTCGATCGCCTCGAGGATGGAATCCGCCGCGAAGGGGGGCGGGACATAGACCACGCTGGCGTCCGCGCCGGTCTCGTCGACCGCCTCTCGCACCGTGTCGTAGACAGGGATACCGAGATGGGTCTGCCCGCCTTTGCCGGGGGTCACGCCGGCGACCATCTTCGTCCCGTAGGCGAGCGCCTGCTCGGTGTGGAACGTGCCGGTCTCGCCGGTCATCCCCTGAGTAATCACCTTGGTCGAGGAATTGACGAATATGCTCATTCAAAAACTACTCCGTAGCGCGGCGGCTTGGGCGGCTGTCCGGACGGTCAACGTATCGGCGGAAGGGACTGCGGCTTCGCGCCCTTCTTGAGATATTTCTTGGGAACGTTCCGCATCATGATGTCCATCTTGTAGATCGACGCCCAGCCCTCCGGCTCGCTGTACACCGAGAAGCTCGTTGCCCCGGTGATGAACTGGGCAAAATCGAAACCCTGGCCGGTCTTGCCGATCTGCGGCTGGGCGGAAAGGAGGGCGGACAGGCGGGCGACCTCGTCGGCGAAGCCGGCGGAAGAGGCGACCGCGCATTTGAGGAGGATTGCGTGCTGCGGGTCCGCGCTCGAAGGGACGAGCGCGCGCATCGCGTAGCGCCCCCCGAGCTTGACGACCCGCGCCTGCTCCGCACGCTGAAGATCGGCCGCGAAGAAGCCCGGGGCGTCCGCAGCGGCGATGTCCTCGCCGGGCAGGGCCGGCCCGTTCTCACCGGCCGCCCCGCAAATCTCTTTGAACTGGTCGGCGAGGCTCGGCAGCGGGTCAGTCGCGCGCGCGGGTTGGGAACCCCCGGTTCCTAAAGTCGCGAAGGCGATGCAAAGGGCGAAGCGGCGGCCGCGGGTCATGGCTTCGGCGCCGGCAGCGTCTGCACGGTGAGACCGCATCGTCCGTCCCTTCACGTCGATCATTTCCTCGGCTTGGCTTCGAGCGTCAGGATCGCGCTCCTGTGCCCGATGCCGCTCCCTATGGTGAGGTAGACCTTCGAGCCTTTCGGCGCCTTGAGCGGCGTCCAGGTCGCCCGCCAGCTCTTCGCGCTGCCTTTGCTCGACTTCGGCGCAAGACCCGGGATCGCGCCGACCGCCGCGGCGACCGCAGCATTGTCGACCTCGTGCTCGGGCGCGAAGATCAGGATGCAGCTTGAATCTCCGCCGCGCCGGGCGCGGATGCCGATGTCGAGCGGCGGCTTGTTCCAGGTCTCGAGCGGCGCCCCGCCCATGAGCCCCGGAAGGGTGTCGCCCTTCGTGAAACCCGCGGCTTCGGCCGCGCGGCGCGCCTCGTCCGCAGAGCCCGAATGGGCCAGGCAGATGTCGGAGAAGGTCCGCGTCGCTGTCGCGACATCGACAGTCGCGACTTCGGCCTGGGCCGGCGCGCCGCCCGCGAGTGCCGCAAGAGCCCCAACGGCAATGAGGAAAGGCATAGGCACGACCCCTTTCAGGCGAGCGACTCGTCGATCGCCCGGCAAGCCTCCAGCAGTTCCTTCACGGCGTCCACGGAAACCTGGAAGTTCGCCTTGGCGGCCTCGTCGAGCTCGATCTCGACGATCCGCTCGACGCCGCCTGCGCCGATCACCACCGGCACCCCGACATAGAGATCGTCGACGCCATACTGGCCCTGAAGAAAGGCGGCGGCCGGGAGCACGCGCCTCTTGTCCTTGAGATAGGCCTCGGCCATCATCAGCGCGCTCGTCGCGGGAGCGTAGTAGGCCGAGCCGCTCTTCAGCAAAGCGACGATCTCGCCGCCCCCTGAGCGCGTGCGCTGGACGATCGCGTCGATGCGCTCCTGGGTCGACCAGCCCATGCGGATGAGGTCCGGAACCGGGATGCCCGCGACTGCCGAATAGGCGGGCACCGGCACCATCGTGTCGCCGTGGCCGCCGAGCACGAAGGCGGTGACGTCCTCGACCGAGACTTTGAACTCCTCGGCGAGGAAATGGCGGAAGCGCGCGCTGTCGAGTACCCCCGCCATGCCGACGACGCGCTGAGGGGGCAGTCCGGAGAATTCACGCAGGGCCCAGACCATCGCGTCGAGCGGGTTGGTGACGCAGATGACGAAGCTGTCCGCCGCGTGGGTCTTGATGCCCTCCCCGACCGCCTTCATGACCTTGAGGTTGATGCCGAGCAGGTCGTCGCGGCTCATTCCAGGCTTGCGAGCCACGCCCGCCGTGACGATACAGACGTCGGCTCCCTCGATCTCGGCATAATCCTGGGTGCCGACAAGCTTCGCATCATAGCCCTGGACGGGTCCCGCCTGGGCGAGATCGAGGGCCTTTCCTTGCGGAATCCCCTCGGCGACATCGACCAGGACGATGTCGCCGAGCTCTCGCAGCGCCGCGAGGTGGGCGAGCGTGCCGCCGATCATTCCGGCGCCGATCAGCGCGATCTTCGTGCGGGCCATGGGCTGCCTGCTGCCTTTCTGTCTCAAGCGGAGCGGCCGCGGGGGGACGGCCGGGGAATGCGCCGCCCGCTTAGACCCGAAGCAGAGAGGCCGCAACCGCCCAGGGACCGGTCTCCGGGCGCATTCGGGGCACCGGCCGGCCCGGCCGACGGAACGCGCGCGGTCGCGCCCGCGTTAGGCTGGAGTTACCATTCTTCGAGAAGGAAACGAGTATGAAAATGCGTACCCTCCTAATGGCAGCAGCCTCGGCCTCGATGGCCGTCGCCATGCCTGCCCTCGCCAAGCCCGGCGGTGCCCATGGGAAAGCCGGCGTGCACGGATCGACCCATGCCAGGACCAGTGTGAGCGGCGGCCATGCCCGCACCGACTCTCGCGCCAACGTCCGCGCCCGCACCCGCACCGGCGCCAGCGTGAACCGAACCCGCGACAGCGACGGCGACGGGATTCCCGATTATCGCGACCGCACCGACAATCGCGGCCAGCGCTATGGCGCGAATGCCTGCCCGCCGGGCCTTGCCGCGAAGAACAATGGCTGCCTGCCCCCCGGCCAGGCCAAGCGCATGTTCTACGTCGGCCAGCGCATTCCGACGGGCTATAGCTATTACACGCCCTACGACCAGATCCCGGCTGGCTATCGCGATCAATACGGGCTCGCGTCCAATTCGCGCTACATCTACCGCGACAATTCGATCTACGTGGTGGACCCGGCGACGAGCTTGGTGACCCGGATCATCAATCTGATCCGCTGAGTGTTCGGGCGCTCGCCGCTACTTGCCGGCGAGCACCCTCACCATATCGGCCCAGTGCGCGACGTCGTCGTAGAGCGCCTTCACCGGAAGACGCTCGTCGCGGCCGTGAGCGCGAAGGTCGTCAGGGATGACTCCCCAGCTCCCGTCGACCCCATAGACCGGAATTCCGGCCACCCGGAACGGGCGGGCGTCGCTCGCGCCGGTGCTCATCTCGGGCATGATCGGCATGTTCGGGTGACGCTTGAGTACCGCCGCCGTGTAGGCTGCCAGCACGTCGGGCCGCAGCGGCGAGGCGAGCGACATCGCCTGGTCGTCGGTGCGCTCGACCTTCACCTCAGCGTCCGAGACGATCTTTTCGAGCTCGTCGCGGACGGCGGCCGGCTCGGTGCCGGGCATGATCCGGCAGTTGATCGTCGCACGCGCCAGCTGCGGCAGGGCGTTGTCCGCGTGGCCGCCCTCGAGCCGGGTGGCGACGCAACGCGTCCGCGTCAGGCCGACCTCCCCCTCGTCCGCCTCGATGGCGTCCGCGGCCTCGCCGTCGTTCGGATTGGCGAGCCAGCGCCGCATCGCGTCGCCGAGCGGGCCTTTCTCGCTCCTCTCGCGAACGCTGAAATAGGCCCGGGTGGTCTCGTTGAGCACCGGCGTGAAGCGATAGGCCTCGAGCCGCTCCAGCGCGTGGGCGAGCTTGTAGATGGCGTTGTCGGGCCGCGGCTTCGAGCTGTGTCCGCCACGGTTGCGCACGGTGAACGTATACATCGAGTAGGTCTTCTCGGCCGTCTGCAGCGTGAAGCCGAGCGGACGCCCGTCCTTCGCATAGCCGCCTCCGCCGCCGTCGGCGTTGAGGGCGAGCTCCGCGTCGGTCCATTTGCGCCATTCGCTCGCGCCGAGCCGCGCCCCGTTGCCGGTCGTCTCCTCGTCGCCGGTGAAGAAGACGACGATGTCGCGCTTCGGCTTGAAGCCTTCCGCTTTCAGCCGGAGTAGCGCGGTCGTCACCGCGGTCACCCCCATCTTGTCGTCCTGCGTGCCGCGCCCGTAGAAATAGCCGTCCTTCTCGGTGAGGACGAAGGGGTCCACCGACCAATCCTCCCGCTTCGCCTCGACGACGTCCATGTGGGCCATCAGGAGCAGCGGCTTCTTCTTCGCCTTCCCTGCGGCCGGCCAGCGCACGATCAGCGCCGCCGTCTGGTTCCCGGGTGCACCTTCATAGGGGACGACGTGGATGTCCTCGGCCGCCCATCCGGCCGCGCGATACTGGTCGGCGAGATACTGGGCGAGCGCGGGAACCTGGCCGCGGCCCTGGACAGTCGGCGTCTCGATCGCCTGCTTGTAGAT
>DATAIU010000072.1:0-6034 GCA_036262495.1 Allosphingosinicella sp. | reverse complement strand
AGCAGAGGGGTTCGGCGTGAGCCGCCCCGCAGTAAGCAATCTCCTCAACGGCAAGGCGGACCTGTCGCCCGAGATGGCCATTCGTTTCGAGAAGGCTTTCGGCATTCCCGCCGAAACGATGCTTCGAATGCAGACCGCCTACGATCTGGCCAGTGCGCGCCAGCACGAGCACGAAATCAAAGTGGCTCGGCTAATCGACAAGCGAGAGCTCGCCGTCGCGTAACGCCCTGCGCCGCACGTGAGGGAACGATGAGCGTAGTGGGCATTTTACTCGGCGGAAGGCGCGGCGGCGGACGCGAACAGGTCTGACATGGGGGAGGAATAGGCTCCCGGGAATCGGGCGAGCAAGTTTCTTGGCCCGTTCTATCCACAGGGCATCGTCCGCAAGTGGATCTCACGGCGGAGGGAATGGGCCGGGTCCCAGAAAGTGACCGCGTAGGAGGCGCGCACGGAAAAAGGGCGAAAGCAGGGTTCACGCGGAGGCGCGGAGGGAGAGAGAGAGGGAGAGGGAGAGGGAGAGGGAGAGGGAGAGGGAGAGGCCTAGAACCGGTCGCCAGAGTGCCATGTTGGCTGACAATGCGCGTGTGCCTCGCTCGATTAGCGCGCTAGTCTAGGGGCGTGTTCCGCCTACCGATTCAGGAAGCGAAGATTTACCCTGCCGCCGAGTATTGCATCTATTGCGGCAGCCCTGAGCGGCTAAGCGATGAGCACATTTTCCCTTATGGCCTCGGCGGCTGGTGGGTGCTTCCCAAGGGGAGCTGCCACGAATGCTCGCGCATCACCAGCGCCTATGAAGGCGCCGTCCAGCGCACGATGTTCGGACCGTTGCGCATGATGTTTGAGATGCCGACCCGCCGGCCCCGAGAGCGGCCCGCCAAGCTTCCCCTCAAAGTGCAGTTCACGCGCGACGGCGAATGGACTTATGTTGATGTTGACCGGGACATTTATCCGTTCCTCGTGCTCTTGCCAATCTTGACGCTGCCGGATGAGATCAAGGGCAAAACGCGGGAGGGAGACAGGCGCGCCGCTGCCAAGAACTATTGGGTGCGCGCCGCGTCGGTGCAGGGCGGGTTTGATGATCGGTGTCACCACCTCGCGGCTGAGCTCGGGGTCCATCAAATCATGCCGACGGCAACCTCTGACGCCAACAGCTTCTTTCGGGTGCTGGCGAAAATCGCGCACGCTTATACCGTCGCGGAGCTCGGTAGTGGCGCATTCACACCCTTCTTACTTCCAATGATTTGCGATGGAAGGACTGACGAGGCGGTTCAGTATGTGGGCGGCATCAAGCACACTGAAGCTGCGGCTGCGGTCCTGCATCAGGCTTGGATCGCGCCTTATCCGCCAGACCCCGGATTGGTGACGGTTCGCGTCAGATTGCTCGCCTGTCTCGCAACACCGACCTATGTCGTTGCAGTGGGTCGGAGAAATTAGGTTTAAGAAGCAAATTCGGAGCGCTTATGGCAGCAAGATGCGGAGAGTGGAGGTGAGAGAAGGAACATGTCGGTAGCCCTCACTCGCAGTGCGATCGCTCGCATCCAAAAAGCCTTGGCTGACTTACGGAACAAGGATGCGGCTGCCGCTCGGAAGGAGGCGGACCTGACAGCCAAGGTGAATCGGGCAGCGCAGGCTGCGGGTCGTGCGTCCTCGCCCTCCACCGCATCGGCGAAGCTGCGTGAAGCGGAGCGCGCCCAAAACGATCTGGCAACTTTGACAAAAACGCGCGCCGATATAGCAAAGGCATTCGCTAGCAAGACTAGTGAGCTGACGAGACTCCAGGACCGACTGGCTAGCGAAGAGGATCAGGACCGAAAGAAAACAGCGGTCCTGGAGAAAAAGCTGGAGGCCGAGCGGGCCAAGCAGATCGCGCAGCTGGATCAGCGCTTGAAGAATACAATCCGCAGTGCAGCGCCCGAATCGACCCAGCGGGTTAGAGGAACGACCACCCGCCCCGCAGCGCAAGCCCATGACGTGTTCATCAGTCATGCTAGCGAGGACAAGGAAGATTTCGTTCGTGACCTAGCAAACCGGTTGGCTGCGGCTGGGCTCTCCGTCTGGTACGATGAGTTCTCCCTGAATTGGGGAGACAGCCTTCGGCAGAACGTCGATCGCGGTCTTGCGAGCGCCCGGTACGGAATCGTGGTACTCTCATCTGCCTTCTTCAAGAAGGAGTGGCCTCAACGAGAACTAGATGGACTCTTCCAGCTCGAGATGGCGGGGCGATCCCGAATTCTCCCGATTTGGCATAAGGTCTCGAAGGATGAGGTTGCGGCGCATAGCCCGATGCTCGCGGATAAATTAGCCTTGAACACCGCCGTTCTCTCGGTTGACGAGATTGTCGCTCGCTTAGTGGCCTTGCTGGCCGATGGCGGGGGCTAACGCCCTGCCCCGCGCGGTGGAGTTGCCTTCCGCCGCCCACACACTGCGAGGTGCCTGAGACACCAATTGCCAACTGATCTAATGTTGCTGGCGCAATGGTATGGGGGCAATCGCGATCCGATTATGGGGATCCGTGACGCCGAGTTCGCGCAAAATTTCACTGAATACCCAAGCGACTTGGTTCGGGTAGACGCAGGGGCCAACGATCACTCGGTGGAGCAGCCTATACAATTCCATTGAAGGGATAGTGAAGCCAGGCTGGTCTCTCAGTGGTACTTCGCAGATCATCTGGGGTATCCCTCTCACGGTTTGTACGGAGGTGGGGATAAAAGCCGAGCTGGATATGAGCGGGGGACCCCGGTGACAGGGGACCCCGGTGACAGGGACCCCGGTGACAGGTACGTACCTGTCACCGCGCTCTTAATTACGCTGTCACCGCGCACTTAGTTACGTCGTCTATTCCACGCTCCCCAGCCTCGGGACGAGACAGGACATGGCGGACTAAGCGAAAGGTGGCTGCCCTTTCGCGAGAATGACGGCCCCATCACTCCCCGAACAGCTCGCTGTGCGTCCCGGCGCGCACGAAGACGATCGTGCCGCCTTTCCCTGCCGCCTCGTCGAGCCGGTAGATGAGCAGGAAGTCGCCGCCGACATGGCATTCGCGGTGGGCGGACCATTCGCCCTTGAGGGGATGGTCCTTCCATTCGGGGGGTAGCGGAGCGTCGGCGGCGACGAGGAGGAGCATGACCTGCTTGAGGCGGTTCATGTCGTAGCGGCCGGAGCGGGAGAGGCGTTCCCAATCCTTGGAGAAGGTCTTGGAATAGTCGCACGCGCGCGGATGCGGCGCGCGCTTCCCCGCCTTAGTCATCGAGATCGCCGAGCAGCTCCTCGCCGCTCGCGAAGCGCGCCCGCCGCGAGCGGATCATCTCGTCGGCCTCGGCCATCGCCTCGCGGGTCGCGGCGTTGGGGACCTTGAGCTCGAGCGGGAAGGCCTGGTCGGCGACGATGCGGTGGAAGAGGAGGCGCACGGCGTCCGCCGTCGAGAGGCCCATGGCGGCGAGCGCTTCGCTCGCGCGGGCCTTCACTTCATCGTCGATCCGGACGTGCAGCATGGCACTGGCGGGCATGGCGTTCTCCTGTGTCTCATATGAGATACATGACTGGCGCAGGACATTCAAGGTGATCGGCGCCCGGACGTGAGGGGGGCGGCGAAAAAGCCAATTCGAACCAAATAGGATTTGCTAAATAGGAAATTTCCTGTTTTGTTCTCCTTTTGCGATTCGCGTGGGAGAGCGGGCGGGATGGGTGAGGGCAAGGTGGTCACCGGCGGGAACCGCCGGAAGGTGCAGATGCGGGAGGGGCCGCGGGGGTTTTTCGACGGGGCGAAGAGGCAGGCATTCCTCGACCATCTTGCCGCCTGCTGCAACGTCACCGCCAGCGCCGCGGCGGCGGGGGTGGGGGTGACGACGGTCTACGACGCGCGGCGGCGCGAGCCGGACTTCGCCGAGGCCTGGGAGCGGGCGATCGAGACGGGCTATGCGACGCTCGAGGCCCTGCTGATCGAGCGTGCGGCGACGGGCGGGACCTACGTCCCCGGCGAGACGCCGGTGCCCGGACCCGAGACGATCGACACGCATCTCGCGCTCGATTTGCTTCGCCTCAGCCGGGCGCCGCGGCGCGCGCCGCACCGGCCGCGCGACCGCGGCGGCGCCCCGACGCGGCGGGCCGACGAGAAGGCCCTCGCCGACGCCATCTGCGCCAAGCTCGAGGTGCTCGAGAAGAGGCGGGCGCGGAGGGCCGCGGGCTGAAGGGAAGGACGATGAGGCCGGCTCGGTTTCTCGGACGCTGTGCCCCCCTCACCATGAGCAGGCGGGCAAGGCCCCGCATTGTCCGGCCATGTCCGGGGGACATGGCGGTCTGCTCATCCTCTCCCCCCAGGGGAGAGGGGGCGCGGAAGCGGTGACCCGGGAGGCGCGGGGGCTGAAGGCCCTGGTCGAGAAGGTCTCCGGGCTGAGCGCCCGGGAGAGGCGCTGGCTGGTCGGCGAGCTGAGCCAGACGCAGAGGCGGACGCTCGACGAATATTGGCCGGCCTGGGCGCACGAGGGGCAGGAGCCGCCGGCGGGCGACTGGTCGACCTGGCTGATGCTGACCGGGCGCGGCTTCGGCAAGACCCGGGCCGGGGCGGAGTGGGTCAGCGCGCTCGCGCGGGCGCATCCCGAGGCGCGGATCGCCCTGGTCGGCGCGACCCTCGACGACGCGCGCAAGGTGATGGTGAGCGGGCGGAGCGGGGTGCTCGCCGTGGCGCGGACCGGGGAGGCGCCGAGGTTCGCGGCGACGGAAGGGATCGTCCGATTTCCGTCGGGGGCGACGGCCTTCCTCTATTCGGGCGCCTGCCCGGAGAAATTGCGCGGGCCCGAGCATCATTTCGCCTGGTGCGACGAGATCGCCAAGTGGCGGCACGGCGAGGAGGCCTGGGACAATCTCCAGCTCGGGCTGAGGCTCGCCCCGTCGGGCTCGGGCGAGCCGGGGCGGCCCCGGACCCTGGTGACGACGACTCCGAAGGCGGCGCCGCTGATCCGCCGGCTGCTCGCGACCAGCGCCGTCACGCGCGGGCGCACCGCCGACAATCTCAACCTGCCGCCGGGCCATGTCGAGCGGATGGAGGCGGAATATCGCGGCACCCGCAAGGGCCGCGAGGAGCTGGACGGCGAGCTGATCGAGGACGTCGAGGGGGCGCTGTGGACTAGGGCTTTGATCGAGGGATCGAGGCAAAGTGGTACTTTGCCTCGGGATTTCAGGCGCATCGTTATCGGGGTGGATCCGCCGGCGTCGGCGGAGGGGGATGCTTGCGGGATCGTGGCCTGCGCTCTGGGCAAGGACGGGATCGCCTATGTGCTCGGCGATCACAGCGTCCGGGGGCTCTCGCCCGAGGGCTGGGCGGGGCAGGTCGTCGCGGCGGCGGCGGCGTGGGGCGCGGACTGCGTGATCGTCGAGAAGAACCAGGGCGGCGACATGGTGGCGAGCGTGCTGAGGACGGCCGACCCGGCGCTGCCCGTCCGGCCCGTCCATGCGCGCTACGGCAAGGGCGACCGGGCCGAGCCGGTGGCGATGCTGTTCGAGACGGGGCGCGCGAAGCTCGCCGGAAGCTTTCCGGAGCTCGAGGACGAGCTTTGCGCGATGATTCGGGGCGGCGGCTATGCCGGGCGCGGCTCGCCCGACCGGGCGGACGCGATGGTCTGGGCGCTGACGGAATTGATGCTGGGCGTGCCGCGGGCGGTGCCGCGGATCACCCAGCTCTAGCGGATCCTCGGCCCGCCGAAGGGAAGCGGCGGCGGCGGGCGGCGGTCGCGGCGCGGGATCTGGGCCTGGTAGGCGACTCCGCAATGGGCGACGCAATAGGGGAAGCCCGGATTGGCCGGAGCCCCGCAGAAATGGAAATCGGGCTCGCCGGGATGGCCGATCGGCCATTTGCAGATCTTCTCGTTGAGATCGAGCAGGCCGGTCTTGTCGGCGATCTCGGGGCTTGGCTTGGCGGGCACGAGGCGGCGCGGCGGGGCGGGCGGGATCGGCGACTGCTGCTCCCCCGGCGCCTGGCGGACGAAGCCGCCGGGGCCGATCGAGCGGATCTGCGGCTGCGGCGGAGGCGGCGGGCCGG
>DATAIU010000071.1:0-14424 GCA_036262495.1 Allosphingosinicella sp. | reverse complement strand
TGCTGATCACCGGCGGCCTCAACGATCCGCGCGTCACTTATTGGGAGCCCGCCAAATGGGCGGCGAAGCTGCGGGCGACCAAGACCGACGACAATCTGCTTCTGCTGAAGATCAACATGGGCGCCGGCCATGGCGGCAAATCGGGCCGCTGGGAGCGGCTGCACGAGGTCGCCGAGGCCTATGGCTTCATCCTGACCCAGATGGGAAGCGAGTGAGAGAGTTCAGCCGGACGATCGTCGCGGCCGACGCGGACGCCGACGAGCTGGGGCACGTCAACAATGCGGTCTGGGTCCGCTGGATCCAGGACATGGCGACCAGCCACTGGCGCGCGGCGGCGGACCCGGCGCACGTCGACGCCTATGTCTGGGTCGTGGTTCGCCATGAGATCGACTATCTCCGCGCCGTCCTGCCCGGCGAGAGTGTGACCGGCCGCACCTGGGTGGCCGAGGCCCCGAAAGGCGCCCGCTTCGATCGCCACGTCGAATTCACCGGTGAGGACGGCAAGCCGCGCGTGCGCGCGAAGACGACCTGGGCGATCCTGGACAAGGCGACGGGCCGCCCACTGAGGGTGCCGCCGGAAGTCGCGGCGCCTTTTCTAACTCCTCTCCGGCACGGGGAGGAGCGAATCCGCGAATCGCCGCGACGATCTTCGGATAAGCGCGGCCGCTGACGCCGAAGCCCATGTGGCTGCAGTCGAGCTCCAGGTCGCTGTCGCTCTCGTCCGGCTCGCCGCGCGCGCAGGCGGGCGGCACGACGCCGTCGAGGCGGGACCAGATGGCGAGCGTCGGGACCGGCGGCTTCTCGCGCAGGTTGGTCTTGATCGGCGGGGCGTCGACCGGATGGCGGGCGACGATCTCGTAGAGCCGCGAGGCATTGGTCGAGCGCGGGTCGCCGGAGAAGGGCGAGCCCAGGGTGACGACCTTTTCGACAAGATCCGGGCGCAGCTTGGCCGCCTCGCGCGCGAAGACCCCGCCGAGGCTCCAGCCGACCAGGATCACCTTCACGCCTCGGCCATGGCGCTCGATCTGGCCGACGAGCCGGTCGAGCGTCTCGTCGCGGGCGCCCAGGTTCATGCCCATGCCCCAGCCGGCGACGCGATAGCCCGCGCGGGCCAAAGCGCGCTGGAGGCCGAGCGTCGTGCGGTCGGTCGCGAGGAAGCCCGGCAGGACCATCAGCGGCGGGCCGTCCTCCGGGCCGCGGGGGCCGACCCGGCCGAAGCCGCGCCAGAAGCGCGCGCCTATCGCCAGCCCCTCGCGGACGAGCAGCCGCAGCGGCGGCCGTCCGGCGTCAGAGATATTCGCCACCCATCAGGCCCTGCAGCGCCTCAGGCAGCCGCACCCGCCCGTCCGCCTGCTGGTGGTTCTCGAGCAGCGGCACCAGGATGCGCGGGCTGGCGAGGGCCGTGTTGTTGAGGGTGTGGACGAAGCGGACCTTTCGCTCCCCGTCGCGCCAGCGCAGGTTGGCGCGCCGCGCCTGCCAGTCGTGCAGGGTCGAGCAGCTGTGCGTCTCGCGATATTTGCCGAGGCTCGGCACCCAGCTCTCGATGTCGTTCATCCGGAACTTGCCGAGGCCCATGTCGCCGGTCGAGGTCTCGACCACCTGATAGGGGATTTCGAGGCCCTTGAGCAGCCTCTCCGCATTGGCGAGCAGACGGGCGTGCCAGCGGGCGCTCTCCTGCTCCTCGTCCGCGCAGATGACATATTGCTCGAGCTTGTAGAATTGGTGGACGCGCAGCAGCCCGCGGACGTCGCGCCCCGCGCTGCCCGCCTCGCGGCGGAAGCAGGGCGAGTAACCGGCGTAGAGTATGGGAAGCTGCCCTTCGTCGAGTATCTCGCCCGAGTGGAGCGAGGTCAGCGCGATCTCGCCCGTGCCGGCGAGATAGAGCCCGTCCTTTTCCATCTCATAGGCCTCGTCCTCGTGGCCCGGGAAATGGCCGGTGGCGACGAAGGCCTCGGGCCTGGCGAGGGCGGGGACGGTCATCAGCGTGAAGCCGTCTTCAGCGATGATCTGCTGAGCCCAGAACATCAGCGCCTGTTCGAGCAAGGCGAGGCGTCCCCTGAGCGCATAGGTGCGGGAGCCGGCGACCTGGGTGATCCGCGACAAGTCCGCCCAGTCGTTCATCTCGACGAGGGCGACGTGGTCCCGCGGCTCGAAACCGAAGCTCGGCACCTCGCCTTCCGTGCGCACGACGGTGTTCGAATTCTCGTCGGGACCGACAGGTGCGCCTTCCCAGGGGATATTGGGGACGCGCAGCATGAGCGCTTCGAGCTCGGCCGACTTGCCTGTCAGCTCGGTCTCCGCTTCCGAAGCCTCCGCCCCCATCGCCTTGGCCCGCGCGCCGAGCGCCGGGCGCTCGGAGGGGTCGGCGGTCTTGAACGCGGCGCTGATCTCGTTGCGCTGGCGGCGCAGGTCGTCGATCCGAGTCTTCAAGGCTCGCACGTCGAGGTCGAGCGCAAGCAACCGCTCGAGATCGAGCGAGGCGTTCTTGGCCGCCGCGGCCTCACGCACGCGCTCGGCATTCTCGCGGATGAACTGGAGGCTGAGCATCGCGCCCTAAGAGACAAGAATGGCGCCGCTGTCAAAGCGCCGCCCGGCTATTGCTTGTCGAGATCCTCGTTCACCTGGCGCGAGATCTGCGAGCGCTGGCTCTGCGCGTTGAGGTTGGAAGAGGCGGAGTAGAGGCCCCGCAGCAGGCCGGCGTCCCAGGCCGTCATGGTGATGGGCAGAGCGCTCCCCATCGGCGCTTCCAGGATGGTGAGGATCGTCGGCGGCGCATCGGGCGGGAGGCGGGCCGGATCGAGCCGGGCGAAAAGGCGCATCGCGGCATAATCGGCCAATTGGGTCGCGGTGAGTCCTTCGAGCGTGCCGGCTTCGACGACGAGAATCGAGGCGTCGAAGCCGATATGGCTCGGGCTCCTGAGGCGGCTCGCGGCCTCGGTCGTGTCGTTGACGTAGGTACCGAGCGTCTCGTCGAAGCGGAGCGGGGTACCGTTCGTGTCGACCGGACCGGCGAGCTGCCAGGCAGCCGCTGGCCCCTTCGTCCGGGCGAGCTTGCGCACCTGGCGCATCGAGAGGGCGGCGAAGGCGTCGGGCTGCTTCTCCGCGAGGCCCTCGATGAAGGCGCGCTTGTCGCGCGTGACGACGACGAAGGCGTTCGGCGCGCAGCCGGGCTTGGCAACGTCGAGCCCGACGGCGGCGGCGACCTGGCGAATGCGGGTGACGATCCGCGCGTTCTGGACCGGCGCCAGGCCGGTCGCGAACGGGCAGACCTGGTCGATGAAGCGCGGGATAGAGCCGGATGGCGGCGCCGGCGTCAGCGCCCGCACGAAATCGCGCACCTGCTCCTTGCTGGGGCGCTTGCCGGTGACGACGATGTCGGGCGGGGCGGAGGCATCCTCCTGAGCCGCGAGCGGTGCTCCGAGGAGAAGGCCGGCGAGGATGGCTGCGCGCGAGGTCAGGGGCATGATGCGGTTCGTCCGAATGGTAGCGGAGACGCGGACTCCATTGATGGGAGAAAATTGCGGTTGTCGATAGGGGATTTCTGCCCGCGGGTCCCACGGTGCAGTGAACAATAGCGCCGTTTGTCAGCAGGCCCAGCAGAGCGGGAGCTCAAGCGGCTCCGACGCGAACCGGTAGAGCAGGCCGCCGGCGGCGCAGGCCGCGAGAACCCGGACGGTGGCGATGCGGAAGCGGAACACGGCTACGAGCGCCGCCAGGACGAAAGCGAAGGCGGCCAGGTCTAGGCTCGCGAGGACGGGAGCTTCGAAGCCCAGGGGTCCGGCCCTCACGGGCACGAGCCGTGCGAACAAGGTGTGGAGCGCGAACCACACGGCGAGGTTGAGAACCACCCCCACGACCGCCGCAGTGATCGCGCCGAGCGCCGCGGAGAGGCCCCTGTTGCCGCGCAGGCGCTCGATGAAGGGCGCGCCCAGGAAGATCCAGAGGAAGCAGGGCGTGAAGGTGACCCAGGTCGTCAGCAGCCCGCCGAGCGTTCCCGCCAGAAGCGGGCTGAGGCCGGTCGCCTGCCGGAACGCGGCCATGAAGCCGACGAACTGGGTGACCATGATCAGCGGGCCCGGCGTGGTCTCGGCCATGCCGAGGCCGTCGAGCATCTCGCCGGGCCGCAGCCAGCCGAAGCTCTCCACCGCCTGCTGCGCCACATAAGCGAGGACCGCATAGGCGCCGCCGAAGGTGACGACCGCCATCTTCGAGAAGAAGATTCCGATCTGCGCATAGACGTGGTCGGGCCCGAGAAGGGCCGTCAGGACCGCTACCGGCGTCAGCCAGAGGACGAGGAACATGGCCGTCATCCGCAGCGACCAGCCAAGGCTGGGCCGAGCGTGGCCGGGGACGTGCTCGCCGAGCGCCGTCTCGGCGTCGGGGACCGCCGCGCCGCCCGCCGGGCCATGGCCGTTCCCGCCCGAAAAGGCGGCGAACCCCGCGCGATCACCGGCGAATCCGAGCAGCGCGGCGGCGAGAATGATCAGCGGAAAAGGCACCGCGAAGAAGAAGATCGCGCCGAATGCGGCCGCTGCGAGAAGACGCATGGTACCGTTTCTGAGCGCCCGGCCGCCGATCCGGCGCACGGCGTCGAAGACGATCGCGAGCACCGCCGCCTTGAGGCCGAAGAAAAGCGCTTCGATCCCCGCGAGGTTGCCGTAGAGGGCGTAGAGCCAGGACAGCGCCATGATCGCCACGCTGCCTGGGAGGATGAAGAGGCAGCCCGCGATCAGCCCGCCCTTCGTCTTGTGGAGCAGCCAGCCGATATAGATGGCGAGCTGCTGCGCCTCGGGACCGGGGAGGAGCATGCAATAATTGAGAGCGTGGAGGAACCGCTCCTCGCCGATCCATTTCTTCTCCTCCACGAGGATGCGGTGCATGACGGCGATCTGGCCTGCCGGGCCGCCGAAGCTCAGGGCCGCGACCCGCGCCCAGACCCGTAGCGCCTCGCCGGGCGCAATGCCGTGATCATGATCTGACGCGCGCTCGGCTGCCATCGGCAGGGCATAGAAGATGAGCGGCCCCGACAACAGGCACCGCAGCCCTGTCAAGGCTGACGATGCGCTTCAGATCAGACGATGATTCGCCGAGATGAGGGGGTCTTGCGCGCTCATGATCACGGCTCGAACGTCGCTGGGACGGATATGTGGCGGAGACGGAGGGATTCGAACCCTCGGTAGGAGTAATCCCCCTACGGCGGTTTAGCAAACCGCTGGTTTCAGCCACTCACCCACGTCTCCGAGAAGCGCCGAAGTGCGGCCTATAGAGGCGGGGCGCGGGACGTTCAACCTGAAGGGGAGGGCCGTTCCGGCGCGATAACGACTCGGCTCGTCGCCCGTTCATTGCAGCGAAAGCCTTGAAAGCCTTAGCTTCGCGTCCCGAGTATCGGGGGGGAGTAACATTATGCCGAGGCCGCTCATCCTCAGCCTGGCCGCCGCGGTGTCGCTGGTCCTGGCCGGCGCCGCGTCCGCCCAGATCAGCACCGTCGATCCCAACGTCGCCGCCAATGCCGCGATCGAGGCCGCACCGCCGCCCCAGCCTGAGCAGAGCGAGGCGTGGCAAGCCGACGCGGATCAGCCCGCCGAGCCCGCGGCGGAGAGCCCCGCTGCCGCCGCTCCCGCCCCGGCGCCCGCGACGGTGCCCCGCAAGGACGTGTTCAGCGCCGCGGAGGGCGTATTCGGCAAGGGCGCCCAAGGCCTTGCCGACATGATCGAGGATCTGCTCCGCGAGCGCGGCGATCCGACCGCTTACATCAGCGGCCGCGAAGCCGGCGGCGCCTTCATCGCCGGCGTCCGCTACGGCTCGGGCACGCTCCACCACCAGATCGAGGGCGACCGCGAGGTCCACTGGACCGGCCCTTCGGTCGGCTTCGATTTCGGCGCCGACGCGAACAAGGTCTTCGTGCTCGTCTATAACCTCCACGACAGCGACCGGCTATTCCGCCGCTATCCGGCGGCGGAAGGCAATGCCTATGTCGTCGGCGGGTTCACCGCGAGCTACCTGCGGCGCGGCGACGTGGTTCTGATCCCGGTCCGGCTCGGCGTCGGCGCGCGACTCGGCGTCAATGCCGGCTACATGCGCTTCAGCCAGAAGAACCGCTGGCTGCCCTTCTAGGTCGCCATTTTCAGCAGCGTCTCGACCCGGTCGGCCTCGGCGGCGGGCTTGTCGGTGCGGATTCGCGAGACGCGGGGGAAGCGCATGGCGAGGCCCGATTTGTGGCGCTTGCTCGCGTGGATCGAATCGAAGGCGACCTCGAGGACGAGGCTCTTCTCGACCTCGCGGACCGGACCGAAACGCTGCACCGTGTGGTTGCGAATCCAGCGGTCCAGCCAGATCAGCTCCTCGTCGGTGAAGCCGAAATAGGCCTTACCGACCGGAAGCAGCTCACCCCCCTCGGTCCAGCAGCCGAACGTATAGTCCGAATAATAAGAGGAGCGCTTGCCGCTGCCCCTTTGCGCGTACATGAGCACGCAGTCGGCGACGAGCGGATCGCGTTTCCACTTGTACCAAAGCCCGGTCCTACGGCCGGCGACATATTGGCTGTCGCGGCGTTTCAGCATGACTCCCTCGATCGCCGCGTCGCGCGCTCCGCCGCGAATCTCCTCGAGCGCCTCGAAGCTCTCCGCCTCGATCAGGGCGGAAAGATCGAAGCGCTCCGGGTCGAGGCGCGGCACGAATCTGGCGAGCCGCTCGCGGCGCTCGGTCCAGGGGAGATTCCGCAGATCCTCCTTGCCGTCGAACAGGATGTCGTAGAGCCGCACGAAGGCGGGATATTCCTTCAGCATACGGCCCGAGACGATCTTGCGGCCGAGCCGCTGCTGCAGCGCGTTGAAGCTGGCCGCCGCCCCGCCATGCGCGTCGGCGCCCTGGGACTCGCCTTTGACGAGCAGCTCGCCGTCGACGACGCCTTCCTCGCGGAAGGCTTCGGCGATCTCGGGGAAGCTGCGGCCGATATCGTCCCCGGCGCGGCTGTAGAGGCGCGTCTCGCCGCCGGCGCGCACGATCTGGACCCGGATGCCGTCCCATTTCCACTCGGCGGCATAATCTTCGAGCGACAGGCGCAGGCCCTCGAGCGGGTGCGCCAGCATGAAGGGGCGGAAGACCGGGACGTTCTCCAAGGTCGGCTGCGGGCCGCGCCCTTCGGCCCAGGCGAATAGCGCGAGATAGGGGGCGGGGATGCCGTGCCAGACCTCCTCCACGGCGTCGACCTCCAGCCCGAAGGCCTGCGCCAGCGCCGTCTTGGCGAGGCGCGCCGATACGCCGATCCGAAGCTCGCCCGTTGCGAGCTTCAGCAGCGCGTAGCGGCCGCTTGCGTCGAGATGGTCCAGCATGCCCGCCAGAGCGCCCGGCGCTTCGGCGCGGCCGAGGCTCTGCAGCCGCTCGACGACGTTCGAGAGGCGCAGCGTGCCGTCGTCCAGATCGGGCGGCTCGCCGGGCGGCTTCGGCCAGAGCAGCGACACCGTCTCGGCCATGTCGCCGACATAGTCCCAGCTCATGTAGAAGAGGGTCGGATCGACCCGTTCCTCGACGATGGCGCGGATCGCGGCCGGCTTGACGCCGGGCAAATCGAGCTCGCCGGTGAGTGCGCCCAGAGCATAGCCACGGTCCGGATCGGGGGTCCGGCGCAGATAGTCGCCGATCAGCTTGAGCTTGCCGTTGCGCGAGCGGGTGTAGACGAGGCCGTCGAGAAGCTGGGAAAAGTCGCGCATCGCGCGCGTAACGAACCGGGTCCGCCCCGTTTCCAATCCATGACGGTTGAACAGGCGGCGGACGCGCGGCAAATTCCGCGCCATGAACGACGTGGGCGCAAGGATCGAGGCGGCCCGGAAGGTCCCCGAGCTGAGCTTGCCGATGCGCTTCGGCAAGCGCGTGCGGCACCGTGTCAGCGCCCTGATCGCTCGATCCTCGAAGGTCGGGGACAGTCCGGTCTACGATCCCGCGCTGTTCCCCTGGACCGCGCGGCTGCAGGCGCAGGGGCCCGAGATACGCCGCGAGCTCGACGCGCTTCTGGCGCTGGAGGAGGCGATCCCGCCGCTCGCCGACATCTCGCCCGACCACCGCCGCATCGCGCCGCCGGGCAAGTGGAAATCCTTCTTTCTCTGGGGCTATGGCTACCGCAACGAAGCGAACATCGCGCGCTGCCCCCGGACGGCGGCGGCCGTCGAAGGAATCCCGGGCCTCAACAGCGCCTTCTTCTCGATTCTCCGGCCCGGCGCCCACATCCCGCGCCACCGCGGCGTCACCAAGGCGATCCTGACCGCCCATCTCGGCCTGATCGTGCCGCGCCGCCGGCAGAAATGCCGGATGCAGGTCGACGACCGGATGCTGACCTGGCAGGAAGGCAAGTTCCTGGTCTTCGACGACACCTGCTTCCACGAGGTCTGGAACGACGCGGACGAGATGCGGGTGATCCTCCTGATCCAATTCCGCCGGCCGACGGGGCTCCTCGGCCGCCTGGCAGGAAGCCTGTTTCTCCGCGCGGTCCGCCGCTCGCGCTTCGTCCAGGACGCGCGAGCCAGCCTCGGCGATTGGGAGAAAGCGATGCAGCGCCTGGAGCGCGAAGGCTAGCGACTCGTCCGCCTTGAAACTCGTGACCGCCTCCCCATCTTCAGAGTGCTTTGTAAAACAGAGTATCGACCATGCTGCGTGTTCTTTTCGCTGATGCTGCTGCCTCTCGCGACGGCCTGTGCGACGACCGCCGAGGCGCCGCGAGGCGCGTTCGCAAGCGACCGGATCAGCGTCGAAGTGCGCGGCTCCGGCCCCGACGTCGTCCTGATCCCCGGGCTCAGTTCCTCCCCGAAGGGTCTGGGAAGGCACGGTCGGCGCGCTGCCGGGCTATCGCTACCACCTCGTCCACGTGGGCGGGTTCGACGGGGCGCCGGCCGGGGCGAATGCGGCCGGCCCGGTGGTCGGCCCGGTCGCCGAGGAAATCGCCCGTTACATTGAGCAGGCCGGATTGAAGCGGCCGGCGATCGTCGGCCACTCGCTCGGCGGAAGCTGGGCGATGATGGTCGCGGCCCGCCATCCCAGCCTGGTTTCCAAGGTCATGGTCGTCGACATGATGCCGTTCGTGGGCGCGATGTTCGGCCCTCCCGGCACGACGCCCGAGAGCGTCCGTCCGATCGCCGAGCAGATCCGCAAGGGTATCGCCTCCAGCCAGGGCGAGCCACGGCGGCAGATCATCGCCCAGACGATCGCCGGCATGGTCAAGGCGGAAAGCGAGCGGACGGCGCCGATGGAGCAGTCGCTCGCCAGCGACGCGGCGGTTTCCGGGCAGGCGATGTACGACCTCATCCTGACCGACCTCCGGCCCGAGCTCACGGCGATCAAGGTTCCGCTCACCGTGCTCTGGGTCGTGCCGCCCAACGCGCCGGTGACCGAGGCGCAGTTAGAGGGCTTCTACAAAATGTCATACGCGAACGCGCCGCAGGCGGTGCTCAAGCGTATCCCCGAATCCTATCACTTCGTCATGCTGGACCAACCCGAGGCGTTCCGCAGCGAGCTTCGCGCCTTCCTGGAGCGGTGAGACCGGTCAGAAGCGCAGGCGCAACGTTCCGCGTACGGTCGTCGGGGCGCCCGGCATGATGTTGTTGTCGTTGAAGGCGGCGGAGAAATAGTCGCTGCCGAGCAAATTCTCGACGTTCAGCTGCGCCTCAATCGTGTCGGTCAGTCCGAAATAAGCCGCGGCGTCGACGCGCGTGAACGCCGGCAGAATCACCGCGTTCGAGATCGAGGTGAAGCTTTCCGACTGATGGTAGACCCCGAAACCGGCGCCGAGCCGCGCCGTGAAGTCGTAGCGGGTCCAGAGCGAGGCCTGGTGCCGGGGGACGAGCGCGACCTTGCGGCCCGCCGGCGCCGCAGCCGTCGTCCGCCGGATCTCCGCGTCCTGGAGGGCATAGCCCGCGCTGACGCTCCAGTTCGGCCGGATCTCGCCGGTGAGTCCGACCTCGAGGCCTTTGCTGCGCTGGGCGCCGGTCAGGACGATGAGATTCGTCACCGGGTCCGTCGCCCGCGTGTTGGTGCGGTCGAGGCGATAGACGGCCGCGGTGAGGGTCAGCGCCTCGCGCACGTCCCATTTGAAGCCGATCTCGTAATTGACGAACCGCTCCGGCTCGAGCGCGGCCAGGCTAAGGTCGAGCGAGGAGAATTGATCGCCGGACTGGGGCAGGAAGGATCGGCTGTAGCTGCCGTAGAAGGACATCGCCTCGATGGGCTTCAGAACCACGCCGAGGCGCGGCGACCAGAGGCTGTCGGCCCGCGCGAAGGTGCGGGAAGCGAGAAGGTCCTCGACCTCGAGCTCGAACCGGTCGTGGCGGAGGCCGCCGATCAGATCGACATGATCGCCGATGGAAATCTGGTCCTGGACGTAGAATGCGAGGATTTCGGCGTCGGAGCGGATCGAGCGGTTGCCCGTGCCGGCGCGGAAGGTGATGGGCGGGACGACGATCCGCCGGGCCAGCGGCACGAAGGTGCGGCGCTTGCCGTTGGTCGTGGCGACGCCGCTGTCGAAGAAGCCGTTGACCCGCTCGTTGCGCGTCCGCTGGTCGCCCCATTCCATGCCGGCGAGGAGGACGTGGCGGAGCGGCCCCGTCTCGACCTGCCAGACGAGGTCGTTCTGGTTCAGCAGGTTCCGTCGGTGGGTAGGGTCGCGATAAGCCTCGATGCCGACGCTTGGAACCCCTCCGACCAGAGTGACGGGCGTCTGCGCCATCGCGTTCTGGTAGAGCTTGTCGTAATCGCCGTAGAGCAGCCGGCTGGTCAGCGAGAGCGCGTCTGAAAAACGGTGGCCGAGCGTAGCGCGCGCGACATGGGCGTCGAAATCGCTGACGTTGACGCCGGGAACGCCGAAGAAGGTCCGGTCGAAGCCGTCGAGCGGCCGCGCGGGAGCGGCGAGCGTGCCCGGACCTGCCGATGGGACGCCGCGGTCGATGACCCGCTCATCGCTGTCATATTCGTAGGAGAAATCGATCCGCGTGCGCTCGCCGGGCGTGAAGGCGAGCGTCGGGTTCACGCCGATGCGGCGGCCTTCGTAGAAGTCGCGATGATTGTCGAACTCCTCGTAGACGGCGTTGAGGCGCGCGGCGACGGCGTCGGAGAAGCCGCGGTTGAGATCGGCCTCGGCCGCCCAGGCGCCCCAATTGTCGAGCGACAGGCTCGCGCGGGCGAAGGAGCCGGCGGTCGGACGCTTAGTCACCCGGTTCACGACCCCGCCGCCGCCGCCGCGGCCGAAGATCATCGCGTTCGGCCCCTTCAGCACCTCGACCCGTTCGAGATTGTAGAGGCCGCGATAATATTGGACGTCATCGCGCAGGCCGTCGACGAAGAAGTCGGCGGTGCTCGAATTGCCGCGCAGGACGATCTGGTCGCGATGGCCCTCGCCCTGGCTGACGATTGCGCCCGGGACGTAGCGCAGCACGTCGGCGATCGAGAGCATCGTCTGGTCGTCGATCTGGCTCTCGGTGACGATGCTGACCGACTGCGGAACGTCATTGAGGTCGGTGGGGGTCCGGGTCGCGGTGCTCGTCTGGTCGGTCTTGTAGCTTTCGGGCCTGCCAGTGACGATGATCGTCTGCCCGGGGTTTTCGGCATCCTCCAGCTCGACAGCATAGGCGGGCGCGGAGAGAGCGGCGGCAAGCGCCAGAGTCGAGACGGAGCGGATGAACATGGAGCCCTTTGCGATATTTGCGTCTGGGCGCCTGCTATCGCTTTTGATAATTATTCGCAATAGCGATTGTGCACCGCCTCCGCTGCCCTTGCGATCCGCTCGCCGCGGTCCGAAGCGAGCTTCGCCATGCGCGCTGAGTAAGCCTGGACGAGCGCCTCGCCCGCCCCCTCCGGGCTGCCTGCGTCGAAGGGAGGGGCAGGATCGTATTCGAGCGAGAGCTGCACTGCTTTGGCAAAATCCTCGCCCTTGAGGCGGGCCGTCAGCGCGAGCGCGAAATCGATCCCCGCCGTCACGCCGCCGCCTGTCACCCGGTTGCGGTCGAAGACGACGCGCTCGGCGACGGCCTCCGCTCCGAACAGCGGCAGGTGCTCGCGCCAGGCCCAGTGCGTCGCGGCCCGATATCCGCGCAGCAGGCCGGCGGCGCCGAGGATCAGCGAGCCCGTGCAGACGCTCGTCACCCACTGGGCCTCCAGCCCCACCGACCGGACCCAGGCCATCGCCGCCTCGTCCTCCATGACGCCGGCTATACCCATGCCGCCGGGGACGCAGAGGATGTCGGCCCGCGGCACCTCGGCGAAGGTCGCGGTCGGCAGGATCGAGAAACCGGCATCGGTCGGCACGGGATCGCGATCCTTCCAGACGAGGTCGAGCTTCGCGCCGATCCGCGACAGCACCTGGGCCGGGCCGGTCAAATCGAGCTGAGTGACGCCTGGATAGAGGAGGAAGGCGATGCTGACCCGGGCCGCCACCGCCTCAGGCCCGCCGCGCGAGGAGCAGCGGCAGGCCGCCGGCCGGGCGCAAAGTCACCATGCCGTGCACCCGGACCTCGCGGCCGGGGACGGGGGCGAAGCGCCACGCCCTCAGCCAGTAAGCGAGGATGACGAGCGCCTCGGCCGTGGCGAAGCGCATCCCGACGCACAGCCGCGGCCCGGCCCCGAACGGGAGATATTGGAACCGGTGGCGCCCGGCGCGGCGCTCGGGCGAGAAGCGGTCGATCTCGAACGCGTTCGGACGTTCCCACAGGGCCTCGTGGCGATGCAGCAGCCACGGCCAGATCGAGACGATGTCGCCCGGGCGGACCTCCTCCTCGCCGAGCCGGTCGGCCTCCACGGCCTGGCGGTCGAAGCGCGGTGCCGGCGGGTAGAGGCGCAACGTCTCGTCGAGAGCCATCCGAAGGAGGGGAAGTCGCTCGGGAAGCTCCGCGTCCTCTCCGCCGGCGAGCGCGGCTCCGGCCTCCGCGGCCAGCCGCTCCTGCAGCTCGCTCTGCTCGGCGAGCAGGAAGAGCGCCCAGCTTAGCGCATTGGCCGTCGTCTCGTGGCCGGCGAGGTAAAAGGTCATCGCATTGTCGACCGCGAGCGAGGCCGCCTGCCTAGGTTCGAATCGGTCGCCCAGGCCGCCGATGAGGCGGCCGAGGAAATCGTCCGGGCCACCGTCGGGAAGCCGCTCGCGCACCACCTCCTCGAGCGTCGCTCGCAAATAGGTCATCCCCTTCTCGGCGGCCCAGCCCTTGCGGCTCCACGGCATGCGCGGCAGGCCGAGCATCATCTGCAGGCGCGCCTCGCTGACGCCCTCGAGCGCCGCCGCAATATGGGCCATTGCCGCCGCGCTGGTCAGCCGCGCGTCGCCGCTGAACAAGGCATTGGAGATGACCCGCATCGTCGCCTGCGTCGCTTCGAGCGCCATGTTGCGCTCACCGGGCTGCCAGCTTTCCAGCGCCGCGCGGCCGACCGCGCCGAACTCCGGGACGAGGCCGTCGACGGCGGCGGGAGCGAAGTTCGCGGCGACGATCTTGCGCTGCTCGCGCCACAGGCCGCCGTCCGACGTCAGCAGGCCCTGGCCGATCGCGGGCGCGAGCAACTTCTTCACCAGATCCGGCTTGGCGTAATTGGCGGCATTGTCGAGCAGGACCCGCTGGACCGCGTCCGGATCGAGCGGGATGTGGACTCGGAAGCCGAGGATGTTGCGGCGTATGTAGCGGCTGCGGAAGGCCTGCTCGGACCAGCCGTAAACAGCCGTTCGGGCACGCTCCCCGAAAAAGCCCCGCCAGCTCGCCACCGGCCTTGGCCCGCGCGGCGGATGCGGCGGAACGAAAGGCTTGGTCATTCCGCCGCGAGCAGGCGCTCGGCGCCGCCGAGATCGACGCTGACCAGGCGGCTGATCCCCTTCTCGATCATCGTCACGCCGAAAAGGCGGTGCATGCGGCTCATCGTCACGGCGTTGTGGGTGACGATCAGATAGCGCGTCTCGGTCTCGTTGGTCATCCGATCGAGAAGGTCGCAGAAGCGCTCGATATTGGCGTCGTCGAGCGGGGCGTCGACCTCGTCGAGAACGCAGATCGGTGCGGGATTGGTGAGGAACAGGGCAAAGATGAGCGCCACGGCGGTCAGAGCCTGCTCACCGCCGGAAAGGAGGGTGAGGGCGGAGAGCCGCTTGCCGGGCGGCTGCGCCATGATCTCGAGCCCGGCCTCGAGCGGGTCGTCCGATTCGATCAGCTCGAGATGGGCCTGGCCGCCCTCGAACAGGGTGGTGAACAGGCTGCGGAAATGGCGGTCGACGGTCTCGAAGGCGGCGAGCAGGCGGACCCGGCCCTCGCGATTGAGGCTGCCGATCGAGCCGCGGAGGCGATGGATGGCCTGGCCCAATTCCTCACGCTCGGCCTGGCTGGCGATGCGCCCCTCGTCGAGCTCGGCAAGCTCGCGCTCGGCGACGAGGTTGACCGGCCCGATCCGCTCGCGCTCGGCGGACAGGCGCTCGTGGCG
>DATAIU010000070.1:0-5466 GCA_036262495.1 Allosphingosinicella sp. | reverse complement strand
CCCCTGCTCTCGGCCCTGATCGACGAAGTCGAAGCCGCGGGCGGCGAGGTAATCGAGACGATCCCGGACATCCTCCACAAGCTCTCGGGCAAGGACAACGCGCAGACCGTGCTCGGCGTCTATCCGGCCTTCGACACGTCGTTGGCCGGCCTCGACCGCGATGCGGCGCCGCTGTGGCTGGTCGCCCAGGCCCTGCGCGATCCCGGCAATCTCGGGACCTTGCTGAGGACGGGAGACGCCGTGGGGGCCGGCGGCCTGATCCTCGTCGACGATTGCGCCGATCCCTTTTCGGTCGAGGCGGTGCGCGCCTCGATGGGCGCGCTCTTCACCCAACGCATCGCCGCCGCGCCCTGGGCGGAGTTCCTGCCGTGGCTGCGCGCCGGGGCGGGTCAGCTCATCGGGACGAGCCTCAAGGCCGAGCTCGGCTATCAGGCCCCGTGCTACCGGAAGCCGGCCTTCATCCTGGTCGGCAACGAGGCGCAGGGCCTACCCGCCGACTATGAGGACGAATGCGACCTCCTCGTGAAGATACCGATGCTCGGCAAGGCCGACAGCCTCAACGCGGCGGTCGCGGCCGCCGTCATGGCCTATGAAGTCATCAACCAGTGGCGGCGCTAGCGCCTTCCCGGAACGGGGAGGAGCTGGACCGCCGGCGTCTTCCTTACTCCGCCGCCTCCGGCACTTCCCCCGGATCGAGCTTGGCGAGCTGCCTCGGCGCCGTGTCAATCATCGGAAGCGGCTCGATCTCCTTGGCGCCGCCCGAGACTTCGAGCGTCTCGAAGCGCTTCGCCTGCGTCATCACCTGACTCTCGAGACTGCCGACAAAGCTGTTATAGGCACCGGTGGCGAGCTCCAGGTTGCGGCCCATGCGGGCGACGTGGCCGCCCATCGTCGCGAGCCGTGCGTGAAGCTCCTTGCCGAGGCGCGCGATCTCGGCGGCTTCCTCCGCGAGCTTCTCCTGCCGCCAGACGCTGGCGACGGTGCGCGCGATGGCGACGAGGTTGGTAGGCGTAGCCAGAAGCACCCGCCGTTCGAACGCCCATTCCCAAAGCCCCTCATCCTGCTCGAGCGCCGCGGTCAGGAAATGCTCGCCCGGGATATACATCACGACGTAGTCGGCCGCCTCGCCGAACCGGTCCCAGTAATTCTTGCCGCCGAGCTGCTGGGCGTGGTTGCGGATCGAGGCGGCGTGGGCCTTGAGGTGCGAGACGCGGATCGCCTCGTCCACTTCCTCGGAGGCGTCGAGGAAGGCGTTCAGCGAGCATTTTGCGTCGATGATCAGGCGGCGGCCGCCGGGCAGTCGCACGATGACGTCGGGACGAAGCCGCCCGTCCTCGGTGTCGACGCTGACCTCGGTCTGAAAATCGGCGTAGGGCGAGAGGCCGGCCTGCTCGAGGACGTTCTTCAGGCTCTGCTCGCCCCAGCGGCCGCGCGACTTCGGGCTCGAGCGGAGCGCGTTGACCAGGCGCGCCGTCTCGTCGCGGACCTGGCTCTGGCCGGAGCGGACCGCCTCGACCGCCTCGCGCAGCTCGCGGTAGCTGCCGACGCGCTCCTTCTCGACGGTGGCCAGCCCCTCCTCGTAGCGCTTCAGCGTCGTCTCCACAGGCAGAAGCAGCGCCTTCAGTTTCTCCTCATGCTTCTCGCCGGCCTGGTTGAAGCGGGCGTCGGCGCGCTCGAGGAAATTCTTCTGGGCCTCGCCGAGCAGCTTCGCGCCGATCTCGCTGAATTGCGCCGACAGCGCCTCGCGGGCGTCCTTCATCTCCTGGAGGCGCGCCGCGAAGGCGCGCTCGCGCTCCTCCTGGCCGGCGGAGAGTCGCGCGCAGTCGGTCCTGGCGTCGGCGCAGGCCTGGCGCGCCTCGTCGAGCTTGCCCTGAACGTCGGCGAGATCGGTGATCGCCTTACGGAAATCGTCGAGCCGCTCGTCGCGCTCCTTGCGGTAGAGCGCGGCCTGGCGCGAGCCGAGCAACCAGCCCAAGCCGGCGCCCGCGATCACGGCGATGATGACGAAGAGGATGAGTGAATTGTCCATGGCCGACCCTAAGAACAGAGGGCGAACCTACGTCACGTGGCCGCAATGCTCAAGCGCAAGCGGAGGAAAAATTGTGGATTATCCTCTACGCCGCGAGCTTGGCGCGTTCCTTGCGGGCCTTGGCGATCCGCTTCAGGATCATGTCGCGCTTCAGGCGGCTGAGATGGTCGATGAAGAGCACGCCTTCGAGATGGTCCATCTCGTGCTGGAGGCAGATGCCGACCAGGCCCTCGAGCTCCTCCTCGTGCGCCTTGCCGTCGCGGTCGAGCCAGCGCGCGCGGATGCGGTCGGGGCGTTCGACGTCGGCATATTGGTCGGGCACCGAGAGGCAGCCCTCCTGATAGGGCATGGCGGTTTCGGACCTGGTTACGATCTCCGGATTGATGAAGACCATCGGCCGACGGACCGGCTCGCCGCCCTCCTCCTCCGGCTCCTGCAGGTCCATGACCAGGAGGCGTTTGGGCACGCCGACCTGGATCGCCGCGAGGCCGATGCCGGGGGCGGCGTACATCGTCTCGAACATGTCGTCGATCAGCGCGCGCACCTCGTCCGTCACCTCCTCGACCGGCGAGGAAACCTGCCGGAGCATGGGGTCCGGAACTTCGAGGATGCGGCGGATGGCCATGGCTTTTATCTAGGAATTGAGGGGCTTTGCGTCAACGCGCGGCGCCGTAGCGGAGGTGCGCGCGGCGCTCCTCGGCCCAAGCCTCCTCGTCGGGCCGCGTCAGCTTGTCGAGGTCGCCCGGCTGCGCCGCCGCATCGTCCACCCACTCCCGCAAGGCCGGGCCGCCGTTGATGACGTCGATGGCGAGCTTGTCGAAGACATATTCGTAGGCGAAGTCGCGCCAGAGCGGGTAGCCGGGCTCCAGGTTGCGGATCGCCTTGAACGCCAGAGCCTGCAGCCGCCACGGCCGGAACGCCCGATGGTCGTAGAAGCGGCCCTCCGGATGGATGTGGAGGCCGTGGCAGGTCTTGCCCGCATGCTTGTGGAAGGTCGGCTCGAAGGCGATCTCGCGCAGCCTGCAGCCTTCCAGCCATTCGGGCGCGAGGCGGCGCATCTCGGCGAGGATCGCCGCGGGGTCGAGGTCGGGCGCGCCGAACAGCTCGAGCGGCCGCGTCGTCCCGCGCCCTTCCGAGAGCGTCGTTCCTTCGAGCATGACCGTGCCGGCATAGGCGCGCGCCATGGCGAGGTTGGGCGCGTTGGGGCTGGGGTTGATCCAGATCCGCTCGCCGAGCGGCCAGCCATGGCCCGGCGCCGGGTCGGGATCGTAGCCCTCCATCTCGACCAGGCGATAATCGACGTCGAGCCTGAAACGCTGGACGAACCACAGGCCGAGCTCGCCGAGCGTGAGGCCGTGGCGCATCGGGATCGGCCCGACGCCGACGAAGCTCTCCCAGCCCTCGCGCAGGGTCAGCCCCTCGATCGGGCGCCCCGCCGGATTGGGCCGGTCGAGGACCCAGACCGACTTGCCGTGCTGCGCTGCGGCCTCCAGCACGTAGAGCAGGGTGGTGATGAAGGTGTAGATGCGGCAACCCAGGTCCTGGAGGTCGATCAGGATCGTGTCGAACGTGTGCATCGACTGGCCGGAGGGACGCCGAACCTCGCCGTAGAGGCTGAAGACGGGGATCTGGTGGACCGGGTCGGTGAAGTCCTCGGACTCGACCATATTGTCCTGCTTGTCGCCCCTGAGGCCGTGCTGCGGCCCGAAGGCGGCGGTGACGTTGAGACCGGCCGCGGCGAGCGCGTCGAGCGAATGGGTCAGGTCCTCCGTCACCGACGCCGGATGCGCGAGCAGGGCCACGCGCTTGCCCTCGAGGGGAGCGCGGAGCGCGGGGTCGGCGAGGAGGCGGTCGATGCCGAATTTCATGCGCTCGCGTCTTTCGTCATGCCGGACCTGATCCGGCATCCTCGTCCGTCCGTAAAGAAGGTGGACCCCGGATCAAGTCCGGGGTGACGGAGCGGCCGGCTTCGCTGCCGGGAGTTCGAGCGCGAAGCAAGCGGGGTGATGGAAATCCGGCTTTCCCGGCGGGTGCGCGAGAGCCCAATAAGAGAGGCGGCCGTTCCTCTCCTCGATAACCGCGCTGAGCCCGAAATGCAGCGGATCGGACGCCGCCGGCCAGCCCGCCCGCTTGAGGCCGAGGGTGGCGGATAGCGTGCTGCAGCCTTCGCGCAAACCCCAGCGGCCCGCTATTCGCGGCGGCGCCACATAAGCGGGCTCCATTCCCTGGCGATAGGAGGAGAAACGGTAGGCCGCCCATTTTCCCGAGGGCGACAGGTTCAGCTCGTAATATTCGTCGGCTTGGGCGGTGCGCAGGAACGCCTCGAAGCAGGTGTGGCGCCACAGTTCGTCAGCCCGGATCGCCGGCCCCTGAAGCGGCCATACGATGTGCCTGAAATCGCCGGCGACCCTGTAGAGAAGGTCGAACGTGCGCGCACCACCGCGTGTCAACTCGACCTCGATGGCCGAGACCGCTTCGCAGCGGCAATCCGGGTGGAGCTGAAGGCTGGCTCGCATCGAGACGCCGTAGCACGATGTTTGTGTGTGCCGACACACATGCTAACCGCCCGGCATGGCCTACAAGTCCGACCTTCTGAACCTGCTCTCGTCGCGGGGCTATATCCACCAGCTCACCGACGCGGACGGGCTCGACGCCCTCGCCGCGAAGGAGGTGGTGCCGGGCTACATCGGGTTCGACGCGACCGCGCCCTCGCTCCACGTCGGCAGCCTGGTCCAGATCATGATGCTGCGCCGCCTTCAGCAGGCCGGCCACAAGCCGATAGTCGTGATGGGCGGCGGCACCACCAAGATCGGCGATCCGTCCGGCAAGGACGAAGCGCGGAAATTGCTCTCGCCGGCCGACATCCAGGCGAACATCGCCTCGATCCGGCGCATCTTCGAGCGCTTCCTCGATTTCGGCGACGGCCCGACGGGCGCGATCCTGGTCGATAATGCCGACTGGCTCGACAGCCTCGAATATATCCCTTTCCTGCGCGACGTCGGCGCGCATTTCACCCTCAACCGCATGCTGACCTTCGACAGCGTGCGCTTGAGGCTCGAGCGCGAGCAGCCGCTCACCTTCCTCGAGTTCAACTACATGATCCTCCAGGCCTACGACTTCCTGGAGCTTTCGCGCCGCGCCGGATGCCGCCTGCAGATGGGCGGCTCGGACCAGTGGGGCAATATCGTCAACGGGATCGAGCTCGCCCGCCGCATCGACGGGATGCAACTTTTCGGCCTGACGACCCCCCTCATCACGACGGCGGACGGCGGCAAGATGGGCAAGACCGCGGCGGGCGCCGTCTGGCTCAATCCGGACCAGCTCAGCCCCTACGATTATTGGCAATTCTGGCGGAACAGCCAGGACGGCGACGCCGGCCGCTTCCTGCGCCTGTTCACCGACCTGCCCCTCGACGAGGTGGCTCGGCTCGAGGCGCT
>DATAIU010000069.1:0-56412 GCA_036262495.1 Allosphingosinicella sp. | reverse complement strand
CGACAATTAGTAAAGCTAAGGATTGGCGCGGACCCCGGCCGCTAAATGCCTTCGACCAGGAGCCTATTTCGGCATTCCGGAAAGGCCGCTCGCCTTGCGGAGAGCCGCGCCGTCGAGCCGGTAGCCGTCGAGGAAGACGGTGCTGACGTGGCGCAGGTTGGTGAGGTCGTTCGAGACGTCGCCGTCGACGCGTGCGAGTGAGAACGCCACCGGAAGCCAAGGGCAGGATCGCAGACTGGCTGGCGCGCCCGGCAGGATTCGAACCTGCGACCCCAAGCTTAGAAGGCTCGTGCTCTATCCAACTGAGCTACGGGCGCGCGCCCGGCGGGTGTAGCGCGCTTTCACGGGCAACGGAACGGCGCTAGCGTCCGACGCCATGAGAGGGGAGAAGGTGAGGGCCGTCGACGGCCTGGCGCTGAAAGGCGCCTCGTTCCGCTATTTCGACCTGGTTATGGCGGCCTTCGTCACCATCCTTCTGCTTTCCAACGTGATCGGCGCCGGCAAGGTGGCGACGATCGACCTCCCCGGCATCGGCGCCTGGCCGTTCGGCGCCGGCATCCTCTTCTTTCCCGTCTCCTACGTGATCGGCGACGTCCTGACCGAGGTTTACGGCTATGCGCGGGCCCGGCGGTGCATCTGGGCGGGGACCGGCGCCCTGCTCTTCATGGCCTTCATGTCCTGGGTGGTAGTCGCCCTGCCGCCCGCGGCGAGCTGGACGGGCCAGTCGGCCTACGAAGCGGTGTTCGGCCAAGTGCCGCGCATCGTCCTCGCCTCGATCGCGGCCTTCTGGGCCGGCGAGTTCGCCAACAGCCTGGTCCTTGCGAAGATGAAATTGTGGACCGAGGGCCGCTTCCTCTGGGCGCGGACGATCGGCTCGACCCTGGTCGGGCAGGGCGTCGACAGCCTGATCTTCTACCCGCTCGCTTTCTGGGGCGTGTGGAAGGGCGACGACCTCCTCCGCGTCCTCCTAACCCAATGGACGCTGAAGGTCGCCTGGGAAGCGGCGCTGACGCCGCTCACCTACGCCGTCGTCGGCTTCCTGAAGCGCCGCGAAGGCATCGACGTCTACGACCGCGCGACGGATTTCACGCCGTTCCGGGCACGCGTATGATCGCCTCGACCTCGCGCTAGGACCGTGCGAAGTTGATGTACCTTGGATCTACGAACTCGCCGCGATCGATCACCTCCCGCTGGCCTTGGAACGGAAGGAGCAGCTCGATCTGATCCGGGTGAGCCTTCTTTCGCCGCGGCGCCGGCCCCCGTACCAGATGCTCGATGGGGAGCGGCGGCAGCTTGGGAAGCCGGCCGTCCAGCATGTCCGCGACGGTCACGATCTGGAGGCGCGGCAGCCGGCCATGCGCCGACTTAGGGACAAAACCAGCGCTCGCGGCTTCCGCGATCATGGCCGGCGTCGGCTCGGCCAGTGAGATGAGGACGCCCATGTCCGCGTCTTCACGCTCGATGACGCCGCGCAGGTCGCGCACCATATGGACGCCGACATTTTCGCCGCCCTTGACCGAGATGATGATCCACCCGTCGCCGTAAGGGCCATTCTTGAACTGGGCGCGCCCGTCGATCCCCCGGTCCGCGCCTCGTTTTTCCTCCCGGTAGCGCTGTGCCCCGAGCCGCCAGGCCGCCCACCATTGGAATTGATGTTTGTCTCGCCTCGCGAGGTCGCGCGCTCCCTCGATGTCCGTCGGCCGCCCGTGGACCGTGTAGGCGGCGTTGGGATGGTTCGCCGAGATACGTTTTTCGATCAGCGTGACGGCATAATGCGTAACATCGATTCCAACCCAGCGCCGGCCGAGCGCTTGCGCAGCGTCGACGGCGGTACCGCAACCGCAGAAGGGATCCAGGACGACATCGCCCGGCGCGGAGGATGCGCTCACGATACGCTCGAGCAAGGCGAGCGGCTTTTGGGTAGGATATCCCAGTCGCTCCTGCGCGCGGGGCGCCAGAGGAGGTATGTCCGTCCATAAATCCTGCAAAGCTACGCCGGGCATGTCGTCGCTGTACTGAGCCAGTCGCGGCATGCCCGTGGAGCGATGTATTATGTGCCCGCGACGAGCGAACTCGGAGAGGTTCGCCTTGGAATAAGCCCAATACCGGCCCTGATAGGGCCGCACCGCTCGGTATTCCCAGCCGCGACGCGGCATTCGCCATTCCTCTTCAAGGTCGGCTATCCAGGATCCGTTACGCGCTTGACGCGCCACTCGTAGCTGACGTCCCCGCCGGGCTTCGCGGCGGTGAGGTCCGTCTCCTTATATCTGCGGCCATCCGCGCCCACCCGCTTGTATTCGGTCGCTAGATACTCAGGATCGTAAGGCGTGAAAATTGGATTCCAAACCCAATCATCTCCCTTGGTGTAGAAAAAGATCGTGTCGTGGATACGCCCCGGTTGCCGGGCACCCTGCTTGCCATCGCTGTGCGCGCTGCTTCGTTTCCACACGATCTCGCTGCGCATCCGATTCCCGAACACCGCGTCCAGAAGCAGCTTTAGATAATGGCTCGCCGTTGGGTCGCAGTGGAGGTAGAGGCTGCCGGTCGGTTTTAGAACGCGGTGCAGCTCGACAAGCCGAACGCCCATCATCGATACATAGGCCATCAACGGGTCGTCACCGCGCCACTTTCTCAGCCCGGAGAAAATGACTGCAAGCGACCCTCCGTGGCGCATCACTTCGTCATAGGCATGTTCCGCCATGGGGCCCCAGGCCCACGTATCTTGGAACGCTTCCGCCTGCGCCTGCGATTTCTCTCCGCGCTTGTCGGAAAACAGCACGTTATAATTGGCGCGCGAATTGAAGGGCGGATCGAGGTAGACCAAGTCCACGCTCTCATCCTTCACATGCTCACGCAAGACAGTCAGATTGTCGCCGAAATAAAGCCGGTTCACCCGCCGCCGCTCCCCCAAACGGACCGGCTCTTTATATTAGCGGGCAAGGAAATGCGTTAATTGTCGGAAATTTAAGGCGCTAGATTGATCCGGATTGAATATAAAATCAACCAGAACGAAGGTGTTGTCTCGTTATTCTTAGCCAGTCGCGCGCTTTTCTCCGGCGCCGATCGGCACGACGCGCCCCGCGGCGCCGGATTTCAGCATCCAGGGCACCAGCTCGCACCCGTCCATCGGCTCGGCGATCAGATAGCCCTGGACGTTGTCGCAGCCCATTTCGGCGAGCAGGCTCAAGGTCGCCTCGCCCTCCACCCCTTCGGCGGTTGCGACGAGGCCGAGGCCATGCGCCAGCGAGACGATCGCCTGGACGATCAGCCGCGCCTCGCGCGAGGTCGCCGCCTCGGCGACGAAGCATTTGTCGACCTTGAGCTCGGTGTAGGGGAGCTGGCGAAGCTGGACGAGCGAGGAATAGCCCGTGCCGAAATCGTCGAGCGCGAGGCTCATGCCCTTCAGCCGGAACCGCGTCAGAGTGTCGAGCAGCCGGACCATGTGCTGGGTCGCCCCCTCGGTCACCTCGATCGTCACGCAGGCGGCGGGAACGCCCTCGACCTGGCAGAGGCGGTGGACGTAATCGGGAAGATAGACGTCGCGCAGGCTCAGCGCCGAGACGTTGAAGGCGATGCTGGTCCGGACGCCCTGCTCGCTCCACACCGTCCATTGCCTGAGGCCGGTGCGCAGCAGCCATTCGGTCAGCGCGTCGATCGTCCCATAGCGCTCCGCGAGCGGGACGAAGACGGAGGGGCCGATCGTCCCGAGGCTGCGATGATGCCAGCGCGCCAGCGCCTCGACGCCGAGCATTCGGCGGGTCGCGATCTCGACCTTGGGTTGGAAGGTGAGGGTTAGCTCGTCGCGCTCGATGGCGAGCTGAAGCTCGGTCGCGAGCTCTGCGTCAGCGGTGGAGACAGGCAGCATCGGCGCCCTCCCTCGGCCTGGCGATCGCCTCCATCAAATCGTGGAGGCGGACGGGCTTGGTGAGCGGCTCGGCCATGTCGAGGCCCATGGCGATGCCGAGGCGCATCGCGGCATCGACGACACGCCCGTCGAAACCGCTGATCAGGATGACGCGGGCGGTGCAGGATTCCTCGGCGAGGAAGCGGAGCAATTCGACCCCGTCGCTGCGCGGCAGAGCGAGGTCGAGGGCGACGACGTCGGGCGCCGCGGCTCGATACTGGCTCCGGAAGCTTTCCGAGGTGACGGTGATCACCGCCTCGTAGCCGCATTCCTCGGCGGCGTGGCCGATATAGCGGGCGACGGCCAGCTCGTCGTCGATCAGCAGCAGGCGGGGCCGCGTTTTGCGTGGCAGGCCGTCCTTGCGCGGCCGGAAGGGGGGCAGGTTCTCAAGCATCGGACATCCTAGCGCCTCGCGCATGACACCCCGCCCTGCGCTGAGCTGAAGCCGGAGAAGCTTAAGAAAGCGCTGACGAAGAGGGTTAACGCGACGGAACGAGGGCAGGGGGCGGCGACCGACGTCCGCGGGGCGGTCAGCCGACGGCTTCGAGCAGGCCTTCGAACAGGCGGCGCCCGTCGGTGCGCCCGTGCGCTTCCTCGACGGCGCGCTCCGGGTGCGGCATCATGCCGAGCACGTTGCCAGGCGCGTTGACGATGCCGGCAATGTCGCGGGCGGCGCCGTTGCATTCGCCCAGGTAGCGGAAGGCGATACGGCCTTCGCCTTCGAGGCGGTCGAGAGTCTCCCCGTCCGCCTGGTAATTGCCGTCGTGGTGGGCGACCGGAATCCTTATCTCCTCACCCGCCGCGTAGGCGCGGGTGAACGCGCTGCCGCTATTTTCCACCCGGAGTGCGACCTCGCGGCAGACGAAATGGAGCCCCGCATTGCGCATCAGGGCACCGGGCAGCAGCCCCGCCTCGGTCAGGATCTGGAAGCCGTTGCAGACGCCGAGGACCGGCACGCCCCGCTCCGCCGCCGCGCTTACCGCGGCCATGACCGGTGAGCGCGCCGCCATCGCCCCGGAGCGGAGATAGTCGCCGTATGAGAAGCCGCCCGGGATCGCGATCAGGTCGAGGGCCTCGGGGAGTTCGGTCTCCCGGTGCCAGACCATTTCGGGCCTGCGGCCCGTCACGAGCTCGATCGCGACCGCCATGTCGCGGTCGCAATTGGAGCCGGGGAAGACGATGACCGCGCTCTTCACGCCCGCGCAGCCTCGCGCTCGATGCGGAAATTCTCGATCACCGTGTTGGCGAGCAGCTTGCGGCACATCGCCTCGACCGCCTCGTCGCCCACATCGTCGGCGAGGTCGAGCTCGATCAGCTTGCCGGCGCGCACGTCGGTGACGCCGGTGAAGCCCAGGCTCTCGAGCGCGTGGTGGATCGCCTTGCCTTGCGGGTCGAGGACGCCGTTCTTCAAGGTAATGTAGACGCGCGTCTTCATGCTCGTTTCCCGGGGCTGCAAGGGCAGGGTCGCTATGCCGCCGAAACCGCGCCGCGCCAAGCGTTCACCGCCTGTTTACCGCCTTTTGCCAAGGTGCCTGGGCAAGAGGCGGGAGGCGCAGCAGCCATGGTCGGGCTCGCATTGATGATGTTTATTGGGCTGTTCGCGTTCGGCGCGGACATGTTCGGCTGGTCCGATCCGACCGGCCAGGTCCAGCTCGGCCTGTTCATGTCGTTCCTCTTCGGGATCATCTGCGGCTACAAGACCAAGGGCTGAGGCCGGCCCGCTTGTGAGCGGGGCCCGCGGCGCCTATCTTCGATCCATGGCCGAAACCCCCGACATCGCGCTCACGCCCTCCGCCGCCGCGCGCGTCGCGGCGATCGCGGCGCGCCAGGGCAAGCCGCCGATCCTGCGCCTCAGCGTCGAGGGCGGCGGCTGTGCCGGCTTCAGCTACCGCTTCGGCCTCGCCGACGAGGTCGAGGCACAGGATCTCGCCACCAGCGAGGGCGGAGTCACGCTCGTCATCGATCCGATGACCCACGACCTCGTGAAGGGCGGCGCGGTCGATTATGTCGAGTCGCTCGGGGGGGCCGCCTTCAAGGTCACCAACCCCAACGCCGCCTCCGGCTGCGGTTGCGGATCCAGCTTCTCGATCTAGCGCGCCCGTGTCGTCCAGAAGAGGACGGCCTCGATCGCCGTGAACGCGCCGATCACGCCGGCCGCGCCCGCCGTCCCGGCCAGGTCGAAGGCCGCGCGCGCTACGACGTAGAGCAGGACGAGCAGGCTCAGCATCATTCCGGGCGCGCCGATCCCGCGCATCGCCGCGCTCCGGTGATAGCCGATCCAGAAGGCGAAGCGGGCCAGGACCCAGACCAGGGTCGTAGCCTCGACCGCCCGCATTGCTTCCCCGTCGGGGCTGTAGGCGGCGAGGCCGAACAGGCCGACCGCGAAGACGAGGATCTGCTCGAGCGTGTTCTGGAGGTAGCGCTGGTTGACCCTGAGCCGCCGCGTCTCGTGGCCGACGAGCGGGTCGAAAGCCGGCGACTGTAGCCGCTCGTGCGCGACCGCCTCGACGCCGATGGCCAGGCAGAAGAGCGTCGCAAAGGCGCAGCATTTCAGCGCGAAGACCATTCGTTCGGCGAGGCTTTCCATGCCGGGCACCGGCGGCGCCCAGAAGCGGACGGCGAGCCAGATCGCCAGCGCGACGGCGATCGACGCCGCGATCGCCGCGATCCCGCTCCGCCGCTGGCGCTTCCAGTCGTTCGCCTCGTCCATCGCGCGACGCTAGCGCCGGCCGGGTGCGCTTTCCAGCCCGCCTCCGCCGCGCTAAGCGGCGCCAGCGCATGAAGATCGTCACCTACAATTTGAACGGCGTCCGCGCCCGCCTGCCGCGGCTCCTCGAATATCTCGAGGAACAGAAGCCCGACGCGCTCTGCCTGCAGGAGATCAAATGCGCCGACGAGGCCTTCCCGATCGCCGACCTGAAGGCGGCGGGCTATGACGGCCACTGGCACGGCCAGAAGGGCTTCAACGGCGTCGCCATCCTGACGCCCGCCTCGGGGCCGCCGTCCGCCCTCCGCCGCGTCGGCCTCCCGGGGGATCCCGACGACACGCACAGCCGCTACATCGAGGCGGACGTGGCGGGCGTCCTTATCGGCTCGCTCTACCTTCCCAACGGCAATCCGGTCGGCACCGAGAAGTTCGCCTACAAGCTCGCCTGGATGGAGCGTTTGCGCGAGCATGCCGCGGCCCTCCTCGCCGAGGAGAAGCCGGCCGTGCTGGCCGGCGACTGGAACGTCATCCCGACCGACGACCCGGACGACGTCTTTTCGGCCCGCGCCATGGCCCACGACGCGCTGATGCAGCCGGAGAGCCGCGCGGCCTTCCGCCGAATCCTCCACGCCGGCTGGACCGACGCGATCCGCGCCCGCCATCCGGACGGTCCCGTCTACACCTTCTGGGACTATACGGCCGGCTGCTGGCAGCGCGACGCGGGCTTCCGAATCGACCACCTCCTCTTGAGCCCCCAGGCCGCCGATCGCCTGCTCGACGCCGGCGTCGACCGCGACTATCGCGGCCGCGAGAAAGCCTCCGACCATGCGCCGACCTGGGTCGAGCTCGAGGATGCGGCCCCGGCCTAGACGTTCAGGGCTGAACCTTGGTGAACCAGGCCTTGGCGGGGTCCTGCGGCCCGCCGACCACGATCTCGCCGCACAGCGCGTTCACCACCTCCTCGAACGTGCCCGCCACCGCGACCTTGGTCTCGGCGAAGAAGACGTCGACGAAATTGCCCGGCCCGGCGCGAAGGTGGGTCACCTGGTTCGGGTTGATCGCGATCCGGCCCGGTTCACCGGCCTTGCTGAGGATGACGAGGCGCATGGCCGGGGGATAGGCCGGATGAGGTTAAGATCGGGTATTTCCGCGCGGCTCAGCAGGGCTTTTTCGCCGCCTTGGCCGCCGCCTTGGCCGCCGCCTTGAGGACCGCCTTCGGGGGCCCCGATATCTGAGCCTCGAGGCCGAAAATCGGCTCGTTGATGTTCGGCGCGGAGAGCAGCCGACCGTCGAGCCGGATGTCCATCGGACGGCCGGCCAGCCGGGCGGTCTCCTCGCCGAACCGCGGCTGCATCGAGGGAGCGAGCGCGATCATGAGGGCCCATCGCCCGTCGGCGTCGCAAATCCGCGTGACGCTCTGAACATTTTCGCGGCAGACGTGGATCGGCCCGATCCACAGGCCCTCCTTCGCCGCCGCCGGCGCCGGTTGTGCGGCGTGGACAAGGAGGAAGAGGAAGGGCGCCACCGCGCCACGATCTCATATCCGCCGCCCGTGCGAAAGTGCGCCCGTTCCGCTCCCGTAGCGACAGGCCGCGCCGAATCCGCGCCCGGGCCGCGGAACGCGCCCTTCCGCACGGACCGCCCCCCATCGCCCTTCGTTGAATCCCTCGTGACCCCGCCCCAGCGGAAAGGGGCCTTCAAATCGGGAGCCATTTACCATGAAGAAGCTGATCCTCGCCGCCTTCGCGGCTTCGACCCTCAGCCTGCCCGCCGCGGCGGCCGGCACCGGCACCGTCCTCGGGCCGCCGCAGTTCCAATCCTACGCCAATCGGGGCCAGTGCGAGAGCGCGCTTGCGGCCGAGCGCAACAAGCAGCGCAAGGACCCGACGACGCGCGGCGCAGGCTACGGAAATCTTTCGGGGTCCGACTTCAACCGCGCCAGCCGCACCACCACCCGCTGCGAGAATCGCGGCGGCCAGTGGGTCGTCGTCTATTACGCCGACGGTTTTCCGAGCTAAGGCTCCTTAGCTTCCCCTCCCGCGCCGCGGGAGGGGGCAGGGGGAGGGCGCGCCGGAAAAGACTCCGCCTTCGCGCGTTACCTTGCCGTCCCGATGCGCCGGCTGCCCCCGACGCGCCCCGAGCGCGCCGCGGCCCGCCTGTCTTTTCCGGGACGCGACAGGAGTAAACAGGATGAAGACCGTCGCATTCGCTCTCGCTCTGCTGCTCGGCGGCACCGCTCTCGCCCAGACCGGCGCTGGCTCTGCCGCCTGGCAGGGCGACGGCCAGGCGACCGCCGCCTGGGAGACGGAAGGCCGCGCCGCAACCATCCCGACGCCTGCAACGCCCCGCATCGTCCAGCCCGGCAATTCGGCGCCGGAGCGCGACGCCCGCGGCATCGCCGTGATCTCCGACCCCGCCGTCCCCCCTCTGGGCTGGAACGGCACGAGCGCCGGTGAAGCGATGGGCGGCCCGCTGCTCGACCCGGCGACCGACGAACCCGCGGCCCGCACCGATTATCCGGCCTGCACTGCGACGGTGACCGACCACTGCCTGCAGACTTACGAACGCGGGCGCCGCGGCTGAGCCCAGCCTGATCCGTAAGGGCTTTCCTCGCCGAGCTTGCTCGCGGAGGCCGGGTTCGAGTCCGACACGCCTCCGCCCTTGCCGCTTCGCCTCGCTCCTCCCACATCCGGCGCCCGGCCGCTCCCGTGTGTCCCGGCGTTAATCAATAAGCCATTGTGGTCGTGCGATAGTGCGGGCTACAGTCGGCCGGAGGCAAAGGGCGGGCGCGATCCGCCCGTAAGGCGAGAGAATGACGAAGCTAAGCGGCAGCGATTCCAAGAGCACCCTCTATTGCTCCTTCTGCGGAAAATCGCAGCACGAGGTCAGGAAGCTCATCGCCGGCCCCACCGTGTTCATCTGCGACGAATGCGTCGAGCTGTGCAACGACATCATCCGCGAGGAGACCAAGTCCTCGCTGGTGAAGACCCGCGACGGCGTCCCGACGCCGCTCGAAATCTGCAAGCATCTCGACGATTACGTGATCGGCCAGAGCCACGCCAAGCGCGTCCTCTCGGTCGCGGTCCACAACCATTACAAGCGCCTGGCGCACGGCGGGAAGGCCGGCGACGTCGAGCTTTCCAAGTCGAACATCCTCCTCGTCGGCCCGACCGGCTGCGGCAAGACCCTGCTTGCCCAGACCCTGGCGCGGCTGCTCGACGTGCCCTTCACGATGGCCGACGCGACGACGCTCACGGAGGCGGGCTATGTCGGCGAGGACGTCGAAAACATCATCCTGAAATTGCTCCAGGCGAGCGACTACAATGTCGAGCGGGCGCAGCGCGGCATCGTCTATATCGACGAGATCGACAAGATCAGCCGCAAGTCGGACAACCCCTCGATCACTCGCGACGTCTCGGGCGAGGGCGTCCAGCAGGCGCTCCTCAAGCTGATGGAGGGGACGACCGCCTCCGTCCCGCCGCAGGGCGGGCGCAAGCACCCCCAGCAGGAGTTCCTGCAGGTCGACACGACAAACATCCTCTTCATCTGCGGCGGCGCGTTCGCGGGGCTCGAGAAGATCATCGCGGACCGCCTGCAGGGCAAGTCCATCGGCTTCGGTGCCTATGTCGCCGCGCCCGAGGAGCGGCGCACCGGCGAGATCCTGCGCCAGGGCGAGCCGGACGACCTTTTGAAGTTCGGCCTCATCCCCGAATTCGTCGGGCGCCTGCCGGTGATCGCGACGCTGGAGGATCTCGACGAGGTCGCGCTTGTCAAGATCCTCAAGGAGCCGAAGAACGCGCTGATCAAGCAATATGCCAAGCTCTTCGACATGGAAGACGTGAAGCTAAGCTTCACCGAGGAGGCGCTGATCGCCGTCGCCAAGAAGGCGATCGAGCGCAAGACGGGCGCTCGCGGGCTTCGTTCCATCCTGGAGAACATCCTCCTCGACACGATGTTCGATCTCCCGTCCATGGACGGCGTCGACGAGGTCATGATCGACAAGGACGTCGTCGAGGGCCGCAAGGACCCGGTCCGCGTCTACGCCGAGAAGAAAGGCGAGAGCGCGGCCTGACCGGCCCGGGCGCCCATTGGTCGCGCGCGCATTGATGGCCGACGCCGCTTTCCCCATATAGGCGCGAACAAGAGAGAGCCGTCCGGCTCCGAGCGGAGTTCCTGCGTGACCCAGACCTATCCCGTGCTTCCCCTGCGCGACATCGTCGTCTTCCCCCAGATGATCGTGCCCCTCTTCGTCGGACGCGACAAATCGGTCGCCGCCCTCGAGAGCGCGATGGCGGCCGACAAGCAGATCTTCCTCGTCTCCCAGCTCGATCCGGCGGAGGACGATCCCGACCGCGACGCGCTCTACGACATGGGCGTCGTCGCCACCGTGCTGCAGCTGCTGAAGCTCCCCGACGGCACCGTGCGCGTCCTCGTCGAGGGGCAGGAACGCGCCACCCTGGTCGCGATCCGCGAGGAGGGGCAGCATCTCGTCGCCGACGTCGATCTGGTCGAGATCGAGGAATCGAGCGGTGCCGAGGTGACCGCGCTGATGCGCTCAGTCGTCGAGCAGTTCGAGAATTATTCGAAGCTCAACCGCAAGCTGCCCGCCGAGACCGCCGTCCAGCTCGGCCAGATCGAGGAACCCTCGAAGCTGGCCGACATGGTGGCCTCGAACATCAACATCAAAGTCTCGGACAAGCAGGCCCTGCTGGCCGAGCTGGTCCCCGCCCGACGCCTGGAGATGGTCTTCGCCTTCATGGAGGGCGAGCTCGGCGTGCTCCAGGTCGAGAAGCGTATCCGCAGCCGCGTCAAGCGCCAGATGGAGAAGACGCAGCGCGAATATTATCTCAACGAGCAATTGAAGGCGATCCAGCGCGAGCTCGGCAATGAAGGCGATGAAGGGGAGGGCGACGAGCTCGCCGAGCTTGCCCGCAAGATCGCCAAGACGAAGCTCTCCAAGGAAGCGCGCTTAAAGGCCACCCAGGAGATGAAGAAGCTGAAGGCGATGGCGCCGATGTCGGCCGAAGCGACCGTCAGCCGCAATTATCTCGACGTGCTTCTCGGCCTCCCCTGGGGCAGGAAGTCCAAGGTCAAGAAGGACATAGCCGAGGCTCAGGCGATCCTCGACGAGGATCATTACGGACTTGAGAAGGTCAAGGATCGGATCGTCGAATATCTCGCCGTCCAGGCGCGCACCAACAAATTGAAGGGGCCGATCCTCTGCCTGGTCGGCCCTCCCGGCGTCGGCAAGACCTCGCTCGGCCGCTCGATCGCCAAGGCGACGGGCCGCGAGTTCGTGCGGCAGTCTTTAGGCGGCGTTCGCGACGAGGCCGAGATTCGCGGCCACCGCCGCACCTATATCGGCTCGCTGCCCGGCAAGATCATCTCGAACCTCAAGAAAGCGGGGACGTCGAACCCGCTGTTCCTCCTCGACGAGATCGACAAGCTCGGCCAGGATTTCCGCGGCGACCCGGCCTCGGCGCTGCTCGAGGTGCTCGACCCGGAGCAGAACAGCCGCTTCCAGGACCATTATCTGGAGATCGATTACGATCTGTCGGACGTGATGTTCGTCACCACGGCGAACACGATGGACATGCCGCAGCCGCTTCTCGACCGGATGGAGATCATCCGCCTCGAAGGCTATACCGAGGACGAGAAGGTCGAGATCGCCCGCGGCCACCTCATCCCCAAGCAGATCGAATCGCACGGCCTCAAGGAGGGCGAGCTTATCTTCACCGAGGAGGGCCAGCGCACCCTCATCCGCCACTACACGCGAGAGGCGGGCGTCCGCACCCTCGAGCGCGAGATCGCCAAGGTCGCGCGCAAGGCGCTGCGCCGCATCCTCGAGGGCAAGACCGAGAAGGTAGAGCTCACCGCCGAGAACGTCGCCGATTTTTCCGGCGTCCGCCGCTTCAGGCACGGCATGGGCGAAGAGGAGGACCAGATCGGCGCGGTCACGGGCCTCGCCTGGACCGAAGTCGGCGGCGAGCTGCTGACGATCGAGGCCGTCACCGTCCCCGGCAAGGGCCAGATCAAGACGACGGGCAAGCTCGGCGACGTCATGCAGGAGTCGATCCAGGCCGCCTTCTCGTTCGTCAAGGCGAGGAGTCCGAGCTACGGGGTCAAGCCGAGCCTGTTCGGCCGCAAGGACATCCACGTCCATCTCCCCGAAGGCGCAGTCCCCAAGGACGGACCGTCGGCCGGCATCGGCATGGTCACGGCGATCATCTCGACGCTGACCGGGATCGCGGTCCGCCGCGACGTCGCGATGACCGGCGAGGTGACGCTGCGCGGCCGCGTCCTGCCGATCGGCGGCCTCAAGGAGAAGCTGCTCGCCGCGCTGCGCGGCGGCATGAAGAAGGTGCTGATCCCCGCCGAGAACGAGAAAGATCTCGCCGAGATACCGGCCGCCATCCGCGAGAGTCTGGAGATCGTCCCCGTCGGCCATGTCGATGAGGTCCTGCGCCATGCGCTGGCCACCCCGGTCGAGCCGATCGACTGGACCGAGGCCGACGAGCTTGCTCTGGTTCCGGCCCCCGACCTCGCCGCCGCGCCCGACGAGGCGGCGCTCCGCCACTGAGGAAAAATCGCCCCAAAAGGACGATTATGGATCAGGAAAGGGCGATTCAGGCCGTTCCCGGCGCGCTTTCCCTTTGACTCGCTCTCGGCCCCTGCCGTTAGATGCGGCCCGGCGCTAGCTGCGACTCAATCGGGAACAGGGGTTCGGGAGAGATGAACAAGCAGGAGCTGATCGGAGCCGTCGCGGACACGACGGGTCTCAGCCGTGGGGATGCGATGCGGGCCGTGGAGGGCGTATTCGACACGATCACCTCGGCGCTGAAGCGGGGGGACGAGGTCCGCCTCGTCGGCTTCGGGACCTTCTCCTGCTCGAAGCGCAAGGCTTCGACCGGCCGCAACCCGCGCACCGGCGAGCCCATGCAGATCAAGGAATCGACCCAGCCCAAGTTCAAGGCCGGCAAGGTGCTGAAGGATTCGGTCGGCCGCTGAAGAGCGGCGTCTGGACAGGGTTGTGGGGCGACATTAGGAACGCCCCTTCCGCCACGGCGTGGGCGCGTAGCTCAGTGGTAGAGCACACCCTTCACACGGGTGGGGTCGTAGGTTCAATCCCTACCGCGCCCACCACGCCCGATCCCACAAAACGCCGATCATTGCCCTTCGAGCGGCTGGTCGTCGCCGGCGCCTCGGAGGCCCAGGGCTTCTTTCGCGCGCTGCACTTCCTCGTCCGTCGGCGGCGTCGGAAGCTCGGCGCCGGGCGTCAGCGCGTCGTCGGGAATACCGGGACCGGTGCCCGCGATCGTTTCGTTCCTGGCCCGCTCGTTGGGCCCGGTGCTGATCTTCGCTTTATCGTCGGCCATGCGGTAGAGAGCGAGCGACCGGGCCTGAGGTTCCCGGAAGGGAGGGGCGGATGAGCAGGAAAAGCGACGCGCTGCTGCGCGAGCTGAGGGCGTTCGGCATGACCTTCCCCGGCGCGCATTCGAAGGCGCCGTGGCCGGGGCACGACGATCTCGCCGTCAAAGACAAGACCTTCGCCTATCTCCCCGTCGAGGGCGATCCGTTCAGCCTGTCGGTCGAGCTTCCCTATACGCGCGAAGTCGCGCTGGACCTGCCCTACGCCAAGCCCACCGGCTACGGCCTCGGCAAATCCGGCTGGGTCAGCTTCACGCCTTCGGAAGCGGAAATGCCAAGCTTCGCCCAGCTCAGGGAGTGGATCGAGGAAAGCTATCGCGCCCAGGCGCCGAAGAAGCTTGTCAGGGAGCTCGACGCTCGAATCTAGCGGCATGGCGAAGCCGGGCGCGGCGCGCTAGGGCGTCGCCATGCTACAGCGGAGCAATCCCGGCGACCGCCTCTGGCGCGACGAGATTCGCGCGACGGCGCTGCTCGCCGCGCCGCTGATCCTCACGAACCTCACCCAGTCCCTCATTCAGTCGACCGACGTGCTGCTCCTCGGCCGCGCGGGCGCCAGCGTGCTGGCCGCGGGCACGCTCGGCCTCAACGTTTATTATGCCTTCCTGATCTTCGGAATCGGGCTCGTCTACGCTGCCGCGCCGATGATCGCGCGCGAGCTCGGCGGCCGCGGTCACAGCGTCCGCGACGTCCGCCGCACCGTCCGCCAGACCATGTGGGGCGCGGTCGCGATCTGCGTGCCGGTCTGGCTCCTGCTCTGGCATACCGAGGCCATCCTGATCGCCATCGGCCAGGAGCCGGCGCTGGCGCGCGGCGGTCAGACGCTGATCCGGGCGCTGATGTTCGGGATGCTACCCGCGCTCGGGTACCTCGTCCTGCGCTCGTTCGTCGCGGCGCTCGAGCAGCCGGCCTGGTCGCTGGCCGTCGCGGCCGCCGGTGTGGTCGTCAACGCGCTGCTCAACTACGGCCTGATCTTCGGCCGCTTCGGCTTTCCGGCGCTAGGCCTCCTCGGCGCCGGGATCGGCAGCAGCTGCGCCAACCTCTTCATGTTCCTGGCCATGGCGCTGGTGGTGACGCTCCACCCGCGTTTTCGCCGCTACCGGCTCTTCGGCCGCTTCTGGCGATCCGACTGGCAGCGTTTCCGCGACGTGTGGCGGCTCGGCCTGCCGATAGCGGTGACGCTGGCGCTGGAGATCACGATCTTCAACGCCGCGGTCTTCCTGATGGGGCTTATCGGCGCCTCGTCGATCGCCGCGCACGCCGTGGCGCTCCAGCTCGCCGCCTTCACCTTCATGGTACCGCTCGGGTTGAGCCAGGCCGCGACGGTGCGTGTCGGCCTCGCCTTCGGCCGTCGTGACCGGAAAGGCGTGACGCGGGCAGGCTGGACGGCGTTCGCGATGGGCGTCTCGTTCATGGCGGCAATGGCCGTCCTGATGCTCGCCATCCCGAATCGTCTCGTGTCGTTGTTCCTCGACGCCTCCGACCCGGCCAACAGGGAGGTGATCGGGCTTGCCGTCTCCTTCCTCTTCGTCGCGGCGCTGTTCCAGGTCTTCGACGGCGCGCAGTCCGTGGCGGCCGGGATGCTGCGCGGGCTCCAAGATACGCGCGTGCCGATGACGTTCGCCGCGTTCGGCTATTGGGTCATAGGGCTCGCGACTGCCGTCGGGCTCGGCTTCGGGCTCGGCTGGCAGGGCGTCGGGATCTGGATAGGCCTCGCGGCCGGGCTCGGCGTCGTCGCCCTCCTGCTGCTGGGGCGCTGGCTGGCACGCGAGCGGATCGGCCTGCTCGAGGCCTGATCCTTCCTTGACGCCCGGGCGGAGCCGCCCCTATGTGCCCGCCGCACCCTCAAGTGGCGCGCAGTGGCGATCGTAGCTCAGTTGGTTAGAGCACCGGTTTGTGGTACCGGGGGTCGCGGGTTCAAGCCCCGTCGATCGCCCCACCTGCGCCCGTAATTCTCGGGATTTATCAATGCATTCGCCGTGGGATTACCCGGATTTCGACGATCATGAGATCGTCCATCTCGTGACCGAGCGCGAAAGCGGCCTCAAGGCCGTCATCGCGGTCCACTCGACCCATCTCGGGCCCGCCGCCGGCGGCGTCCGCTTCTGGCATTATGCGGAGCCCGGCGAAGGGGTGCGCGATGCGCTCCGACTGTCGCGCGGGATGAGCTTCAAGAACGCGATGGCCGGCCTCCCGCTGGGCGGCGGCAAGGCCGTCATCCTCGCCGACGAAGCGCGGACCAAGACGCCCGCGATGCTCGCCGCCTTCGCGCGCGCGGTCGAGGGTCTAGGCGGCCGCTACGTCACCGCCGAGGACGTCGGCATGACCGTCGGCGACATGGTCGCCATCGGCCGCGAGACGCGCCACGTCGCGGGCCTCCCCGCCACGGACGGCGCGGTTGGCGGCGATCCGGGGCCCCACACCAGCTACGGCGTCTTTCTCGGCGTCAAGGCGGCCGTGCGCCGCGCCCTCGGCAAGGACGGCCTCGCGGGCGTCCACATCGCCATCCAGGGCGCGGGCAGCGTCGCTTCGGGCCTGGCGCGCCGCGCCGCCGAGGAAGGCGCCCGCCTTACCATAACGGACATCGACGCCGGCCGAGCGGCGCGCCTTGCCGCCGAGACCGGTGGCGAGAGGGTCGCGCCCGAGGCGATCATGACGCTCGAGGCCGACGTGCTCAGCCCCAACGCGCTCGGCGCCATCCTCACGGAGGAATCGATCCGGGCGCTGAACGTGCCCGTCGTCGCCGGCGGCGCCAACAACCAGCTCGCGACGCCTGCCGACGGCCAGCGCCTCGCCGAGCGCGGCATCCTCTACGCGCCCGATTACGTCATCAACGCCGGCGGGATCATCAACGTCTCCACCGAGTATCTGAAGGATGGAGACCAGGATCTGGTGCGGAGCCGCATTGAGCGGATTCCGGTCCGGTTGGAGCAGATCTGGGCGGAGAGCGGCGCGACCGGCCGCAACCCTGCCGAGGTCGCCGACGCCATGGCGATGAAGCTGATCGGGCGCGGCTAGAGCGGCGGCGCCTCGCGGGGCTTGTCGCGCCCGAGCCTGTGCTCGCGCCACACGGTGTAAAGGCCGCTCGCGATGATGATCAGGGCGCCGAGCCAAGTCGTCGACGTCGGCCGGTCGGCGAAGATCAGCCAGCCGAGCGCCACCGCCCAGAGCAACTGGCTATAGTCGAACGGCACGACCACCGGCACCGGCGCGAAACGGAGCGAGGCGGTGAGCAGCAGCTGGGCGATGCCGCCGAAACTGCCGAGCGCCATCAGGATCAGCCATTCGAAGCCGTCGTGCGATCGGGCGTAGAAAGGCATCAGAGCGCCGACCACGAGGAGGGAGAGGATCGAGAACCAGAGGACGGTCGTCTGCGTCCCTTCCGTGCGGCCGATCTGGCGGATGGTAATGGTCGTGACGCCAACGCCGAAGGCGGCCGCGACGGAGAGCGCCAGGCCGACGGGCGGCAAATGGCTCCCTTCGGGACGCATTACCACCAGGACGCCCAACAGCCCCAGGGCGACGGCGCTCCAGCGGTGCCGGCCGACCGGCTCCTTCAGTACGAGGGCCGAGAGGACCACCGCGAACAAAGGGGCCGCGAATCCGATCGTCGTCGATTCCGCGAGCGGCAGGTAGCGCAGTGCGCTGAAGGCGAGGAACATGGTGCCGAGCCCCGCCCCGGCGCGCCAGGCGTGGGCGAGCGGCCGCTCGGTGCGCCAGGCGGAGAGGTCGCCGCTCCAGCCGATCCACAGGAGCAGCGGCGGCAGCCCGAAGGCGAAGCGGTAGAAGGTGAGCTCGACCACCGGGATGCCGGCCGCGAAGCCGAGCTTGATCATCGCCGCCATGAACGCAAAGCAGGTCGTCGCGCCGATCCTCAGCGCGATGCCGAGGAGGCGGTTCTGCTGGGGGCGGACGGAAGACATGGTGCGAGGCCATTGCGTGGCGCGCCGCGCGAAGCAATCGGGCTTGGCTTCTCTCGCAATGACGGGGTCGGCGCGCTAGAGACGCGGCGGGCATGCATATTTTCGCGAATCCGGCACGTTTCCTGCGTCTCGCGCGGCCGCTGACGCCGCGGCTCGGCTGGGGCGGCGCGGGGCTGATCGCCGCGGCGCTCGTCTACGGCCTCTTCCTCGCTCCGCCGGATTATCTGCAGGGCGACAGCGTGCGCATTCTCTATATCCACGTTCCCGCCGCCTGGCTTGGCATGGCCGGATGGGCCGGAGTCGCCGCGGCCGGGCTGATGCAGCTGGTCTGGCGCCACCCGCTCGCCGGCGTCGCGGGCCGGGCGATCGCGGTCCCCGGAGCCGTCTTCACCGCCATCTGCCTCGCCACCGGCTCGCTCTGGGGGCGGCCGACCTGGGGCACGTGGTGGGAGTGGGACGGGCGGATGACCTCGATGCTGGTCCTGCTCTTTCTCTACATCGGCTTCATCGCCCTCGCCGGGGCGGAGCGCGATCGTGGAGGGGACGGGCGCCTCGCCGCCATTTTCGGCCTTGTCGGGGCGGCGAACCTGCCGATCATCCATTATTCCGTCCTCTGGTGGCGGACGCTTCACCAGGGGCAGAGCATCGGGCTCGGCCGTTCGTCGATGGATGAATCGATGCTCTGGCCCTTGCTTGTGTCCGCCCTCGGCTTTTCGCTGCTCTTCGCCTCGGTCGTCCTCATGCGCATGCGGACGGCGCTGGCGCGTCAGAAGATCGAGGCGCGGTTGAGGAGGATGGCGGCGTGAGCCCCTGGCCCTTCGTGCTCGCCGCCTACGCGATCGCCTTGGGCGGCACGCTCGGCCTCGGGCTGGCGAGCTTCGCGGCGATGCGTCGGGCCGAGCGCGCCGCCGATGCGCTGAGGGACGGGCGTTGAAGCGCAAGAACCAGCGCCTCGCGCTTCTCGTCTTCGCGATCGTCGCCCTGCTCGGGGCCGTCCTTCTCGCCATGTCGGCGCTGAAGGACCAGGCCGCCTATTTCTACGCGCCGGGCGACGTTGCCCGCGAAGGACTCCCGCTCGGCCGCGCGGTCCGAGTCGGCGGCATGGTGCGCAGGGGGTCGCTGGTCCGCGGCCCGGACGGCGTCACGATCGCTTTCGTCGTCGCGGACGAGACGCCGAGCACGATCCGCGTCCGCTTCCGCGGCATCGTGCCCGACCTGTTCAAGGAAGGCGGCGGCGTCGTCGCGCAAGGGCGCTTCGAGCCCGGCGGACTCTTCGTCGCGGACGAGATCCTCGCCAAGCATGACGAGACGTACAAGCCGCCGCAGCTCGACCCGAAAAAAGGCGAGCACGAAACCAAGAGCCTCAAATGATCGCCGAGATGGGCCTCGCCGCGCTCTGGCTCGCGGCCGCGCTGTCGCTTCTCCAGCTCGGCCTCGGCATCGCTGCGCTCCGCCCGGCGGGCGAGCCGTTCACGGCCGCGCTTCGTCCGGTCGCGGTCGTCCAGGCTCTGCTCGTCGGGCTCGCTTTCCTGCTCCTCATCCAGCTCTTCCTGCGCACCGACCTCTCGGTGAAGCTGGTCGCCGAGAACAGCCATTCGCTGAAGCCATGGCTCTACAAGTTCGCCGGCGCCTGGGGGAATCACGAAGGCTCGATGCTGCTCTGGGTGACGGTGCTCGCGCTGGCCGGCGCGGCGGTCGCGCTGCTCGAGCGGCGGCTCGAGGCCCGGACGCTGCACGCCACGCTCGGCGCCCAGGCCGCCATCGGCCTCGGTTTCTACGCCTTCCTGCTCTTCGCCTCCAACCCCTTCGAGCGGCTGCCGATCGCGCCGGCGGAGGGCCAGGGGCTGAACCCCCTGCTGCAGGATCCCGGCCTCGCCTTCCACCCGCCGACCCTCTATTTCGGCTATGTCGGGATCTCGATCGCCTTCTCGTTCGCAGTCGGCGCGCTGCTCACGCGTGAGGTCGGGCCGGCCTTTGCCCGGGCGATGCGGCCGTGGGTCCTCGCCGCCTGGATATTCCTCACTCTCGGCATCACGGCCGGGTCCTACTGGGCTTATTACGAGCTCGGCTGGGGTGGCTGGTGGTTCTGGGACCCGGTCGAGAACGCCTCGCTGATGCCGTGGCTGGCCGCGACGGCTTTGCTCCATTCGGTGACCGTCCTCGCCACCCGTGACGGTCTCAGGGCCTGGACGGTGATGCTCGCCGTCGTTGCCTTCTCCATGTCGATGGTCGGGACCTTCCTGGTCCGTTCCGGCATCCTCACCAGCGTTCATTCCTTCGCGGTCGACCCGCGCCGGGGCGCTTTCATCCTGATCCTGCTCGCCCTCTATATCGGCGGCGCGCTGGCGCTGTTCGCGACGCGGATCGGCACGGTCAAGGAAGGCTCGGCCTTCGAGCCGGTCAGCCGCGAGGGGGCCCTGGTGGTCAACAATCTCCTGCTCTGTGTCCTGCTCGCTCTCGTCCTCATTGGCACGCTCTACCCTCTCGCCACGGAGGCGATGGGCTACAAGATCTCGATCGGACCGCCTTATTTCAACCTGGTCACCGGCCCCATCGCTCTGGCGCTCGTCCTGGTCATGGCCGCAGGGCCTTTGCTGAGGTGGCGGCGCGACCGCCTGAAGGAAGTCGTCCGCCGCGTCCGGATCCCGGTTCTGATCACCGTGTTGACCGCGCTCGGCATTTTCCTCCTCGCGCCCGGCGTCCGCCTGCTGCCCGCCATCGGTCTCACGCTCGCGCTCGGCGTCGCCGCCGCCAGCCTGGCGCCCCTGCGGAACCGCAACCTCGCCCGCATCCCCGTCTTCGTCTGGGGCATGGTGGTCTCGCATCTCGGAATCGCTGTCGCGCTTGCCGGCATGGCGTCCGAGAGCGCCTTCTCCCGGGAGACGCTGGTCGCTGCGCGCCCCGGCGAGAGCGTCTTCGTGGGCCCCTACCGGATCCGCTTCGAGGCCGTCGAGCCCGTCGCCGGCCCGAACTGGACCGCGATCGAGGCAAGGCTCGTCGTCCGGCGCGGCTCCGGGGTGCCGTTCACGCTCTCCCCCCAGGCGCGCATGTTCAGCGCGCCGCCCACCGAAACGAGCGAGGCGGCGATCGCCACCCGTCTCGACGGCCAGCTCTACACGGTGATCGGCAAGTCTGACGGCGCCGGCCGGTGGCAGCTCCGCTTGTGGTGGAAGCCTTTCGTAAGCTTCATCTGGATGGGCGGCGCCCTGGTTGCCTTGGGTGGCTTCCTCGCTTTGATCGGGCGTGTCCGGCGCGAGCGGGGGCGCCGGCGCGCCCGGCGCGAGGAGGCCTGGGGATGAGGCGCCTGCTCCTCTGGCTGCCGCTCGGATTGTTCCTTGCCTTCGTGGTCACCGTCGCGAGCGGCCTTCGCCGTCCCGCCGATACGAGCATTCCCTCGCAGATGATCGGCAAGCGGATGCCGGACTTCGTCCTAGCGCCTGCGCTGCCGGGCCGGCCGGGGCTCAGGCTCGCCGACCTCAAGACCGGCCGGCCGCGGCTGGTCAACGTGTTCGCAAGCTGGTGCGTGCCGTGCAAGGCCGAAGCTCCGCAGCTCATGGCGCTGAAGCGCCGTGGCGTCCCGATCGACGGCATTGCCATTCGCGATCGAAGCGAGGACGTCGCCGCCTTCCTCGCCGAATGGGGCGATCCGTTCGAAAGGATCGGCGCCGATCCCGGCAGCCGTGTCCAGTTCGCGCTCGGCTCGTCGGGCGTGCCGGAAACCTTCGTCGTCGACGGCAAGGGCGTCGTCCGCCTCCAGCATATCGGCGACATCCGCCCCGAGAATGTCGCCGGGATCCTCGCGGCCTATGAGGCGGCGAAATGAGCCGGCCGCGACATTGCTCCTCCCTGAAACGGGGAGGGGGACCGCACGAAGTGCGGTGGAGGGGTCCCCCCTCGCCGCTACGACGGTGGGCCCGCTCCCACACCCTCCCCGTTGCGGGGAGGAGCTTCGTGCTCGTCGCCGCACTGGCCTTCGCCGCGCCCGCGCTCGCCCAGTCCTCGCTTCCGCCCTCCCGCTATGCCTACACGCAGCTTGAAGACCCGCGCCAGGAAGCCGCTGCCAAAAGGCTGATGGAGACGCTGCGCTGCCTGGTCTGCCAGGGCCAGTCGATCGCGGACAGCGACGCCGACATGGCCGGGGACATGCGCGCCCTCGTTCGCGAGCGGATCAACGCCGGCGAGAAGCCCGACCATATCCGCCGCTGGCTGGTCGAGCGCTACGGCGCGTGGGTCAGCTACGATCCGCCGGTCGAGCCGCTGACCTGGCCGCTCTGGGCCGCCCCGATCCTCCTCCTCGGGCTCGGCGCGTGGCTGGCCCGCGGGCGCTTCCGGCGGAAGGAACGGTAATGGCTTGGATCGCGCTCATCCTCCTCGCCGTTGGCGCCTTTGGCGCGATCTGGCGCTTCGGCCGACTGGACGCCGCCGAACTGCAGATCGTCGGCGCCGCTTTGCTGCTCGGCATGGCCGGCTATGCGTGGCAAGGCCGACCCGGCCTGGCAGGGAGCCCGAAGACGGCGGCCGAACAGCGCGAGCTCCCCGAAAGCGATTTCGCGCGGATGCGCCAGGGGATGGCAGGACGGTTCGACACCGCCGATCGCTGGCTCACGATCGCGGAGAGCTACCAGCGTCGCGGCGACACGCGCGCCGCCGCCGGCCTGATCCGCTCGGCGTTGCGGGCTCATCCGGACAATGCAATCCTCTGGCTCGGCTACGGCAACGCGCTTGTGATGCACGCCGCGGGCCTGGTTACGCCTGCGGCCGAGCTCGCCTTCGGGCGCGCCGCGGTTCTCGCACCCGATCATCCGGCGCCGCGCTTCTTCTACGGCCTCTCGCTCGCCCAGTCGGGCCGGCTCGACGAGGCCGAGCGCGTCTGGCGGGAGCTGGCGGAATCCGCGCCGCCCGACGCTCGATGGCGCTCAGGCGTGGAACGCCAGCTGGAGCTTATCGATCAGGCGAGGCCGGCCCGGAGTTCAGCCCAACTTCAATGATCGACGCCGCGGCAAGCGGATCGCCGGATTTTCGAATTCAGGCAGGCTCGAAGGGCAGGTGCAGGGCTTCCGCGACGGCCTGATGGCGGATCTTCCCGCCCGAGACGTTGAGGCCGTTGGCGAGATGCGGATCGGCCCGCATTGCTTCCGACGGGCCCAGGGCCGCCAGCTTCAGGACGAAGGGCAGGGTCGCGTTGTTGAGGGCAAAGGCCGAGGTGCGCGCCACGGCGCCGGGCATGTTCGCGACGCAATAATGGATGACTCCGTCTATCTCGTAGACCGGATTGTCGTGCGTGGTCGCCCGCGAAGTCTCGAAGCAGCCGCCCTGGTCGATCGAGATGTCGACGAGCACCGATCCGCGCTTCATCGTCCTCAGCATGTCGCGGGTAACGAGCTTGGGGGCCGCGGCACCGGGCACGAGGACGGCGCCGATGACGAGCTCCGCCTTGGTCACCGCCTTGGCGATCGCCGCCTTCGAGGCATAGGCCGTCTTGATCTGGCTTCCGAAGAACATGTCGAGCTCCGCGAGACGAGCGTTCGAGATGTCATAGATCGTGACGTCGGCGCGCATGCCGACCGCCATCTGCGCGGCGTTCACCCCTGAAACCCCGCCGCCGAGGATCGCGACCTTCGCCGGGGCGACGCCCGGGACGCCGCCGAGCAGCACGCCGCGGCCGCCCTGCTCCTTCTCGAGATAATGTGCGCCGACCTGGACCGACATGCGCCCGGCGACCTCGCTCATCGGCCTGAGCAGCGGCAGCGAGCGGTCGTTCGCCGTCACCGTCTCGTAGGCGATGCAGGTGGCGCCAGACTCCATCAGGCCATTCGCCTGCTCCGGATCCGGCGCAAGATGGAGATAGGTGAAGAGGAGGTGGCGCGGCTCGAGCAGTGCGATCTCCTGCGCCTGGGGCTCCTTGACCTTCACAATCATGTCGGCCGCCGCGAAAGTGGAAGCGGCGTCGGGGGCTATGCGCGCGCCGGCGTTGACATAGGCCTGGTCGTCGAAGTCGATGCCGACGCCCGCGCGGGTCTCGACGATCACCTCATGGCCTGCGCTGACCAGCTCGGCGACGGAGCCCGGCGTCAGCCCGACGCGATATTCGTGATTCTTGATCTCCTTGGGCACGCCCACGCGCATCTTCCGACTCCTGTCGCGATAGTTCGGCGCGCCCTATAGCGGCGGCTCCGGCCTTTGTCGCCGTTGCGGACGGGGGCGCGGCCATGCTAGGGGCCGCCGCCTTTCCCGACATGACCGAAGCTGCCGCATCATCCGCCCCCGCCGGGTCGCCGACGCCCGTTCCCCCCGCGCGCGCGGGCCTGGTGCTGGGCGCGATCGGAGTCGTTTTCGGGGATATCGGCACAAGCCCGCTCTACGCGTTCCGCGAGGCCTTCACGGGCCATCACCAGCTCGCGGTCGCGCCTGAGACGGTGTTCGGGGTGCTCAGCCTGATATTCTGGGCGATGCTCCTCGTCGTCACGCTCAAATATGTCGTCATCCTGATCCGCGCCGACAACAAAGGGGAGGGGGGGAGCCTCGCGCTTCTCGCGCTCATCTCGCGCAAGAGCGGCGGCAAGGCCGGGCGGCGATCCGCCGGGATCGTGCTCCTCGGCGTGCTGGCCTGCGCGCTTTTCTACGGCGATTCGATGGTGACGCCCGCCATCTCGGTGCTCGCCGCGGTCGAGGGGCTGAAGGTGGTCGATCCGCGCCTTGCTCCCGCAATTCTGCCGCTGGCGGGGGCCATAATCGCGGCGCTCTTCGTCGCTCGCAAAGGGGGGACGCCGCGCCTCGGCGCCCTGTTCGGCCCGATCATCGCCGTCTATCTGACGACGATTGCCGGCCTCGGCGCAGCGGCCGTGCTGCGCCATCCGGAAATAGGCCTGGCCCTCGATCCCCGGCACGCCTTCGCCTTCTTCGCAGCGCAGCCCTGGAACGCCTTCCTCGCCCTCGGTTCCGTCGTTCTCGCCGTAACCGGGGCCGAGGCGCTCTATGCGGAGATGGGACGTTTCGGCCGCCGCCCAATTCGCCTCGGCTGGTTCCTCTTCGTCTTCCCCGCCTTGATGCTCAACTATCTCGGCCAGGGGGCGCTCATACTCGCCGATCCGCGCGCCGCGGCGAGCCCCTTCTTCCTGCTCGCCCCGGACGGCTTCGTGCTGCCGCTCGTCATCCTCTCCATCCTCGCCGCCACGGTGGCGACCCAGGCGGTCATCTCGGGCGCTTTCTCGGTCACTCGGCAGGCGATCCAGCTCGGCTTCGTCCCGCGCCTCCGGATCGAGCATACGGCGGAGGCCGGGCATATCTACATCCCGGTGGTGAACTGGGCGCTGATGATCGCCGCGCTCGGCCTCGTCGTCAGCTTCCGCAGCTCCTCGGAGATCGCCTCGGCCTACGGCGTCGCCGTAACCGGAGCGATGCTGATCGACACCTGGCTGCTCGCCGCCCTGATCTCGTCCCTCTGGACATGGAAGCCGTCGCGGCGCGTGCCGCTGCTCATCCTCTTCGTCCTGGTCGACCTCGCCTTCTTCGCCGCGACGCTGACCAAGGTGCCCGACGGCGGCTGGTTCCCGCTCCTCGTCGGCGCCGTCATCTTCACCTTGCTGACGACCTGGGCGAGGGGCCGGCAGCTGATGCGCGAGAGCCTCGCCGAATCGGCGATGCCGATCCAGATCTTCATCAAATCGGCGGCGCACAGCGCGGTGCGAGTTCCGGGGACAGCCGTGTTCCTGACCACTGCGCCGGACGGCGTGCCGCCCTCGCTCCTCCATAACCTCAAGCATAATCGCTGCCTGCACCAGCGGGTCCTGCTGCTCACGGTGGTGATCGTCGACACGCCCGTCGCCAGCCCCGACGCCCGCTGCGACCTCACCGATCTCGGCGAGGGCTTTTTCCGCCTCGTCCTGCGCTTCGGCTTCATGGAGGAAAGCGACATCCCCGCCGCTCTCGCCAGCGTTCGCTGCGGGCCGGACGTGAGGATGATGGAGACGAGCTTCTTCCTCGCACGCCAGACGCTTATCGCCTCGCCCAAGCCGGGCATGGCGATCTGGCGTGAGAAGCTGTTCGCCTGGATGCTTCGCAACGCCGAGAGCGCGATGGAATTCTTCAAGCTGCCGCCCAATCGCGTCGTCGAGCTCGGCAGCCAGGTCGCGATTTGACCGGGCCGCTCATCGTCACGGCCCTGTTCGGGCCGGGAGACGACGGCTGGCTTCAACAGCTCCGCCGCGACCATTATCCGGCCGGGCGCAACCGCGTGCCGGCGCACCTCACCCTTTTCCGCCAATTGCCGCCGAGTGCCGAAGACGAGGTCGTACGCCGTCTGACTTCCGCGGCGGCGCGCCCGCGTCCGAAAGCCTCCATAGCCGGCGTGATGGACCTCGGCGAAGGCACGGCCCTGCGGATCGGGAGCGAGGTCCTGGAGGCGATGCGCTGGGACCTGGCCGAGGGCCTGTCGGGCCTTCTCTCGGCGCAAGACCTGGGTCCCTGGACGCCGCACGTCACGGTCCAGAACAAGGTCGAGCCGAAGGAGGCGCGGCGTCTGCAAGCGGCGCTGCGGGGCCGCTACGAGGGACGGCCGGTCGTCATTCGCGGCCTCGCTTTGTGGAATTATGTCGGCGGGCCCTGGCAAGCCGTTCGCGACTGGAGCTTCCGCTTCTAGTTCAGTCCATCTGCCCTACGCCGTCGCAGCTGAAGTCGAACGCGGCGAGCCCGGCCTCGAGGTGGGAAGCGAGAAGGGGCATGTCCATCAGCTCGTCGATCCGGCTTTCCGGGTCCATGTCGTTGGCTTCGGCGCAGGCATCCTCCCACTCGCTGACGTCGTAGGTGCCGCGGCCGACCCAGGCCAAAGCGAGCGTCTCCGAAAGCTGGTCGTCGGCGAGGTCGTCGAGGATCGCGCGCAATTCCTCCTCGACGCCGCTGTTGAGCTCGTCCTCCAGGACCGACAGGGCCTCGCCGCCTTCGTCGTCGAAATCGTCGACGTTGTCGGCCTCGGCATCGGGATCCTGGGCAGGAACCTGCGCCTCGTTCTCCCGCGCACGGATGATGATCCGGCAGAGGGTTTCGAGAGGGGTGAGCAGTTCCATTGTCTGTCTCCAGTCGCCCCGGAAACGACAGGGGGGGCGGGGAGTTCCGGGCGGCGCAGCGGTCCGGTTGACCCTCTTCGCCCCCCTTCCTATAGCGCGCCTCGCCCGGCTGCGGCCGGACGGGCCCTGGGGCGGAGTAGCTCAGCTGGTTAGAGCAGCGGAATCATAATCCGCGTGTCGGGGGTTCAAGTCCCTCCTCCGCTACCACCAATCCCCCCGACAGCACGGGGCATCAGGAAACGCTGCCCGATCAGGGCTTCAAGACGACCGATGATCTCGATCTTCGGCGGCGGCGTGTGGCGGTTGCGCGAAGCACCAGCCGGGTGGAGCACGACCGTTTCGATCACCTCGCGGACAACCTTGGCCGCTTCCGTCTCGCCGTCGTTGCCGAGCGTCTCGTGAAGGCGAGCGACGGCGGTGAGATAGCGTTCACGCGCGCCGGGGTGGAGCACGACGACGCTGGGCGTCGCCAGCATGGCCAGCCGCTGCCTCAAGTCGTTCTCACGCGCGAGCGTGGCTTCGAGTTCAGGCCGGGTGCGCACAGGATCGCAGAGGCCGTCCATCAGCAGATTGTTGAGCCGCTCGGCCCGCGCGGAGGCTTTCGCCAGTTGCGCTTCGAGCGATCCCCGCTCCGTCGTTGATGACATGCGCAACCGCTTCATTTCCGCCTCGTAAGTTTCGAGGAAGTCGCGGATCGCATGCGGCTCTTGAAGTTCCCGCCGCAGGAGGCCGAGCACCCGTTCCTCGATCTCGTCGATGTAGTAGCTGCGAGGGTCAGGGCAGTCGCCGCTCTCCTTGTGGCGCGAGCACTGGAACCGGGTGCGGCCTGTCTTGTCCGCGCCCTTGGTGGACATACCGCTACCGCACGCACCGCAGCGGAGCAGCCCGCTGAAGACGCGCTTGGCGGCGCGTGCTCGCTGGGGCGGCTCCTGCTGCTTCTTCGCCTTCCGCGCCACAACAGCGTCCCAGAGGTCATCCGACACGATGCGCAGTTGCTCCGCCTCGACCCGCACCCATTCCGCAGGATCATTGCGCCGGGACACGCGCTTGCCCGTGTTGGGATTCACCACCATTCGGTTCTTGTTCCAGACGACGCGACCGACATAGAGTTCGTTGTTCAGGATGCCGCTGCCGCGCGCGGTCTCGCCGTGAATGCACGACGCCGCCCAACGGCTACCGCGCGGCGGCTTCACCCCGCGCTGGTTGAGGTCGGCTGCGATGGCGCGCGGCGTCTCCCCCGCCGCATAGCGTTCGAAAATCTCGACGATGATCCGCGCCTCGTCCTCGACGATCAGCAGAATGCCGCCGCGCCGCTTCTCGTGCGCGTGGCGCGGGGCCGACTGATAGCCATAGGCGCGACCGCCCGCCGTGAAACCGCTCCGCACAATGCCGTCGAGGCCGCGCCGCACCATCTGGGCGGTCTGCTCGCGGGTGAGATGCGCCACCAAGCCCTTCACTGCTGCCCCCATCGGATCGAGGACCGTGTTGGTGGCCGATTCGACGACGGTGATGCCGAGGAAGGTCAGATGCTCGATGCACTTCTGAACATCGCCGTTGTTCCGCGACAGACGCGAGACATTCTCCACATACAGGACCGAGAACTTTCGGTCGTAAGCGGCCTTCATCATCGCCTTGAACCCGTCGCGGAGCAGCACCGACGCGCCGCTCTTGGCGTAGTCGGGAAAGCGGTTCGCTTCGGGAATAGTGTGTCCGTTTTCAGCGGCTCGACGCTCCGACAGCGCGATCTGGTCGGCGATGGAGGTCTCGTCCTGAAGGTCCGAACTGTATCGCGGGTAGATCGCGCCGACAGTGAGGCTCATGATCTCGACTCCGGACAGGCTGCTTCGGAAGCATAATCTTCGGCGGCGATGATCTTTGCAAGTGCTCGTGCGAGGCAGCGCACGAACTCGCGCCGTGCCTCGATGTCTTGGTGGTGGGGGTTAGAGTTGTCCATGCCCTGATACTGCCAGAGAGGACCGAGTCGGAACCATAAATAAATCTGCACGAGGCGAAGATTGATTTATTGAAATCGCTGGATGGCGTCTGGTAGTATGAACTCATGTCTAAACCGAACCTCAAATCAAGTTGGCTGGACTTCCTTTGCGATCAAGACTTCACACACGCTATCACCTTCAAGCCCAACGACGCCGACTTCACCAAGTCCGTTGCTGCGCTTCATCGTCTGTTCGTCAGGGCGCACATGCTGGTCCAACGACGCCTCATTGGGCGGGGCTTCAACCTCGCCAAGAACCGGACACGCGAAACCCCTGCACTCGGCATTGTAGAAGGTTCCCTTCTCACCGGCCATATTCATGGAGCCTTCAAGGTTGCCCCGGAGGATTGGACGAAGTTCGAGGGTCTGTTCGCCGGAGATAAGCGACGCGGCCATGACCCGAACATCTGGCGGACGCTTGTCGCCAGCGGAACTTGCGTCGTGGAACCGATCTACGCCGGGGAGGGGTGGCACAGCTACACCTTCAAGGATGTTTGGCAGACTAACGACACCGACCGCCTCGTCATCCTGCCGCTGTCGGTCTGATCACCGACCTCGCCGTTCAACCGTCGTCTGTTGCTACCAGCAGGACTAAGATCGCCGTGAAATCACTAACCCATAAGGCCCTCGATCAGGAGGGTAATGGAGAGTAATGCTCAAAGGAGAAGCACATGAGATACAGAGACATCATCGAGTCAATCGCCGACAACGCAATGAAAGCCGCACAGAAGAGAACAAAGGCGAACCAACAGATCGACAACGCGAGACGCAAGAGGAGCGATGCTTCGCGCAAATACCAAGACACCCTGCGCAGTGCTAATCAGTCTGAACAGAACGCAAAGGCTAAGCTGAACCGGCCTAAGTGATAGCGTCCTACAGGGTATACATGCCGGTGCTACCGGTATGGGCTCCGTTTCTGTTCCAAATAACTTGACTTTGATACCCTGATGGAACATACCTCTTGGGTCTTGAAGTCAAAGGGAACAGACGATGCTTATCGGCTACGCGAGGGTCAGTTCAGCGGGTCAGGATTTGACCATTCAGCAGGGCGCGCTGAAGAACGCTGGTTGCGAGCGGGTCTTCGCTGAGAAGCAGTCGGGGCGCGAGGTCGAGAATCGCGGCGCGCTGAACGAAGCGGTTGATTATGCGCGTGACGGGGACACTATCGTTGTGACTCGGCTCGACAGGTTGGCCCGATCTGTTCGCGACCTCCACAACCTCCTCGCCCGTCTTGACGAGAAGGGCGTCGGCTTCCGCTGCCTCAATCAGGCATCCGTGGACACCACGAGCAGCACCGGCAAGTTGACCCTCGCAGTGCTCGGAGCGGTAGCGCAGTTCGAAGCCGACCTGAGAGCAGAGCGGCAACGGGAAGGCATCGAGCGGGCGAAGGCGGAGGGCCGGTATCGCGGTCGATCCGCCAGCATCGACTACCGCATGGTGAAGAAGCTGCACGCGCAGGGTAGCAACCCAACTGAGATCGCGCACCTGTTGGGCATCGGCAGGACGAGCGTTTACCGCGCGCTCGGGGCGGCATGAGCGGGAGATGGGCAGAGATCACCGTTGCCGTCCGCCTAAGCGCGCCTTGGCCTCGCACCGGCCTCTGACGAAGATTACCACTTTGGGGATCAACCGAATGCGCTAAACAAGCTGGTGGGTCTTCGGACTCAGTCGATGTGCTGGATGCGCACACGATCTGGTCGCAAGAAAGGGGCGGGTATGTTTGGCTTATTCAAAAAGCAGGGCGGTGAACTGGACGGCTTGAAGGCCAATATGCGCCGTGAGTTCGACCAAACGATTGCCGTAGCGAGAGTTGCCCCACTGTCGAAACAGGCGAGAGTGGGCAAAGGAATCATAGACGCTCTTTCAGAGTTCGATAGGCGTTATACGAAGAGGTCTTTTCAAGGACTGGAGTTCAAAGAACGCAAAGCGTTTCAGGATCATCTCGCGAAGAGACAAGATGAGCTTCGGCTCATGGGGGGAGATGTGTCCCTTGAGCACATTGGGTATTCTTTGGTAGCACGGTGGGTAGTTGCGGTTTCTGTGGAAGACGATCAACTGATCAAGCACTTTGAGGACAGCATTAGCTATTTCAAGCGAGCCGCTGAGACGCTTTGAATCGCCTCAATCGGGTTTCTTTCTTACAGTAGCGGGTGATGTGCGCTGATCGGTTGAGCGTGTGCGGGCCGGGGCAGGAGGGTGTGAGATGGGGATTTTGCTGGTCTTGGCGCTGCTGCTGGCATGGCCGACATTCGGCATTTCGCTGCTCGCGTGGATCGCGTTAGCCATCTACAACTCACAGGGCGGAGCAGGAGAGAAGCAGAGCGCTGAGAGCAGTCCGCGCAGCAGTGGCGGCGGGTTCTTAGAGAGAAGTGCTCTCGCGGTCTCGGCTGATCTGATCGCCAAGAAGGCGGCTTCACCGGAGGCCTTCGAACGCGGAGTGGGAACCGCGTTCTCGGACCCTAAAGCTGTGGAGGGCTTCTTTCGCAAATATGGCAGCACCGAGAGGAAGTTCGACTTCCATTCCAACCCCCCCTTTTACATCGGATATGTCAAGGTTCCGGCGCGGGATGAGTTCTTATCCGTCGTGTTGATGCAGGATGATGGCAGCGTCGTCGCCAGCTTTGCACCGGACCCTTCCACCGGTCAGGATTTCCTCGGGCTTATGGGCAAGAAGATGTTTGCCGATGAGGTCGCGTCTCAGTTCCTTCGGGCGGGTCACTGATGTTCAACCGCTTAGCTTTCCTCCGCTCCACCCCATAGTCGAAAGACGGACGGGGCTGTCGGGGGGATCGACTGAATCCCTCCTCCGCTACCATTCCTCACCGAAAATCGCGCAAGCGGCTGGCGCGCGGGCAGCGGCTGTGATGGCCCAAGGGCGTGCGCGCCCGTCGATCAGTCCGATATGGTCGCGTTTTGGCTTGACCTCGAGCCATTCCTGGGGCGCTGTCCGGCGTGGCGTTCGGCAGGGGCGTGCGCCGCCAAAAAGCAGGCGACAGACTCAAATCGCCTGTGCAATGACTCGATTCGGGTATTATTCCGTGGGATTTCATCGGTTTACGGTGGAAAGTCAACAGGGAATTTTCAGAATCGATGGGTTTCGGGGCTAGGCTAGCTGAAGAACGGAAGCGGCTCGGGCTCAAGCAGGCGGAATTCGCCTCCTTGGTCGGCACCGACGTGCCTAAGCAGAGCCTCTATGAAAACGACCGGCGGGAGCTGCGCGCCGACTATCTCGCGCGCCTCGCCGACGCGAAGGTCGACGTGGTCTATGTTCTCACCGGCCAGCGCAGCGAAGGGGCTTGGCTCGGCGACGGCGCGAGCGGCCTGGTCTCGGCCTATCTCGGCCTGCCCGCCAACCTCCAGGACGCTTTGCTTCGGTTCGCCGTCGAGCTCGGCGCCCATTGCAGCCAGGGGCCCGGGCGCACCCTGCACGGGCCGCGCACCGACTATCGTCCCGGGGAGCCCGGCTAGCCGCGGCGCGTTGCCGGGCGATGGACAGCGACCTGCGTATCGGCACCGCCGGCTGGACGATCCCCGCCACGGTGGCCGGCGCTTTTCCGCAGGAAGGGTCGGGACTGGCGCGATACGCGGCGCGCTTATCCTGCGCGGAGATCAATTCCTCCTTTCACCGCTCGCATCGCGAGGCGACTTGGCGCGGCTGGGCGCAGGCCGTGCCGGAAGGTTTCCTCTTCTCCGCCAAGCTTTCGAAGGCGGTCACCCACGGCCTCAAGCTTCGCGACTGCGCCGAGCCCCTCGCCGCGGCGATCGCGGAGATGCGACTCCTCGGCGAAAGGCTCGGAGTCGTGCTCGTCCAGCTGCCGCCGAGCCTCCAGTTCGACGCGAAGGTGGCCGAGGCCTTCTTCGCGGAGATGCGTCGGCGTTGGGAGGGAGCGGTCGCCTGCGAGCCCCGACACGCCAGCTGGTTCGAGGGGGGAGCGGATGCTCTCCTGGAGGCGCAGAAGGTGGCCCGCGTGGCCGCCGATCCGGCCCGTGCAGCACGGGGCGATGCACCGGGCGGCTGGCGAGGCCTCGCTTATTTCAGGCTGCACGGCTCGCCTGTCATGTATCGGTCGAGCTACGACGACGGACGGCTGGAAGGCCTGGCGGCGCGGATCCGGCGTGAGCGCGAGCGGGGCGTTCCCGTCTGGTGCATCTTCGACAATACCGCCTCTTCCGGGGCGACGGCTAACGCGCTGAAGCTCGCCGATCTGGTGGAGGCCTAGGCGGGCTCGGAGGCGGCCGGAATGACGCCACGGCGGATCTGATCGAGCTCGATCGATTCGAACAGAGCCTTGAAATTGCCCTCGCCGAAGCCTTCGTTGCCCTTGCGCTGGATGATCTCGAAGAAGATCGGGCCGATCATGTTCTCGGTAAAGATCTGGAGGAGGAGGCCGTCACCCGTCTCGGGCGAGCCGTCGATCAGGATGCGCCGCTTCCGCATTTCGGCGACGCTGTGGCCGTGGCCGGGCACGCGCCGGTCGATCATGTCGTAATAGGTGTCCGGGCTGTGCTGGAAGCGGATGCCGGCGGCGCGCAGCCGGTCGACGGCGGCGAAGATGTCGTCGGTGGCGAGCGCGAGGTGCTGGATCCCCTCGCCTTTATATTCGCGCAGGAACTCCTCGATTTGGCTGAACTCGTCCTGGCTCTCGTTCAGGGGGATGCGGATCCTGTCATCGGGCGCCGTCATCGCGCGGGACAGGAGGGCGGTCTGCCGCCCCTCGATGTCGAAATAGCGTATTTGGCGGAAATTGAAGATCCGCTCATAGAATTGCGCCCAGTGATCCATCCGCCCGCGGTGGACGTTGTGGGTGAGGTGGTCGAGCGTGTGAAGGACGCCGGCGGAGGGTGGAGGCGCGTTTCCGGTCGGCACGAAGTCGGTGTCGTAGATCGTCTCGCCGCCGTAGCGGTCGACGAGGTAGAGGTAGGAGCCGCCGATACCCTCGATCGCCGGGAGACCATATTCTCCTTCGACCGCAGTCGCTCCGCGTTCGACCGCCATTTCAAGCGCTTTACGGGCGTCGGCCACCCGAAAGGCCATGGCGCTCGCCGACGGTCCATGCGCACCGCGGAACTGTTCCGCGTGGCCGGCGGGCTCCATGTTGAGGAGGAAATTCACGTCGCCTTGGGCGTAGCGGCGGACCCGCTTGGCCTTGTGGTCGTGGCTGTGCGTGAAGCCGAGGCGGAGGAAAAGCTCGCCGAGCGCCTCGGGATCGGGGCTGGTGAATTCGACGAACTCGAAACCGTCGAGGCCGAGCGGATTGTCGTGCGGCATTTCCTCACCTTTGGCTGGGCGCGCCGGCTCTCTAACAAGCGGCCGTCCGGGCGGCAAATCGCTTGCGCCGGAGCGCCCGCAGACCCTATCCGGGCGCCTTCCTTTCCGGACAGATTCGCCGCCATGCCCGCCACCCATTCGACCCGCATGCTGATCCTCGGATCGGGCCCGGCCGGCCTCTCGGCGGCGATCTACGGCGCCCGCGCCGGCCTTGCCCCGATCGTCGTCCAGGGCATCCAGCCCGGGGGGCAGCTGACGACGACGACGGACGTCGAGAATTATCCCGGCTTCCGCGACGTGGTCCAGGGACCCTGGCTGATGGAGGAGATGCAGGCCCAGGCCGAGCATGTCGGGGCGCAGATGATGTGGGACCATATCGTCGACGTGGACCTGACGCGCCGGCCGTTCCGGCTCGCCGGCGACGGCGGCACGATCTACAGCGGCGACGTCCTCGTCATCGCCACCGGGGCGCAGGCGAAATGGCTGAACCTGCCAAGCGAGGAGCATCTGAAGGGGAGGGGCGTCTCCGCCTGCGCGACCTGCGACGGCTTCTTCTATCGCGGCAAGAGAGTCGCGGTGATCGGCGGGGGCAACACGGCGGTCGAGGAAGCGCTCTACATGACCAACCACAGCCACGACGTGACCCTGATCCACCGCCGCGACAGCCTGCGCGCCGAGAAGATCCTTCAGGACCGGCTGTTCGCCAATCCCAAGATCAAGATGCTCTGGAACAAGGCGGTGGACCGCTTCCTCGCCGGCGGCGAGCCCGAAGGCCTCGTCGCCCTCGAGCTGCGCGACACGAGGACCGGCGATCTTTCGCGGATCGACGTCGAAGGGGGCTTCGTCGCGATCGGCCACTCGCCCGCGACGGAGCTGTTCCGCGACAAGCTGACCCTCGACAAGGACGGCTATGTCGAGGTCGAGCCGGGCAGCACGCGCACCAGCGTCGAGGGCGTTTTCGCGTGCGGCGACGTCATGGACAAGGTCTATCGCCAGGCCGTGACCGCCGCCGGCACCGGCTGCATGGCGGCGCTCGATGCCGAGAAGTTCCTCGCCGAAGCCGAGTTCGAAGCGTCAGCCGCGGCCTGAGAGGCGCGCGAGCGCTTCCTCCACCGCCGCCAGCAGCGCGGCCTCGTCGCCCGGGCGGGAGAAAGTGTGGGAATCGCTGTCGATTTGGACGGGCGGCGGATTCGCACCGCGGACTTGGCGGAATGCGGCCGACCGCCATTCCGCCTCGGCGGCTATTGCGGTGGCGTCGCGGGTGGCGAGAATCAGCTGAGCCGGCCTCCGCGCGCGCACCAGCGCCGCCGCGATCTCCGCCGCCAACGTGGACGGCCGGCTCGACACAACCTTCGAAAGGCCTTTGAGAACCTTGCGATAAGATATTGATCCCGAAAGCAAACGCTTCCAGCCCTGCAGGCTGAGCAGCTGCTCGCGATAGTGGGATTTGATCGCGGCGGCCGGCGGAGCTCCGGCTTCGGCCTCGACGAACCACGGATTGACGAGAATGAATCCCGACAGGCCGGCGTCGGCACCGTGCATTGCCAGCGCCGAGGCGCCGTCGCACAGGCCGAAGCCGAGGACGCGTTTCAGCTGCGGCTGCGCTTGGCGGAACGCCGAGGCAGCGGCTGCAAGGTCCGGTCCGCTATCCTTCCAATCCGGATCCTCGCCCTCACTGTCGCCGACGCCACGCCGGTCGAAGCGCAGGCACGGCCATCCGTCTCGGGAGAGGCGAAGGGCGAGCCGCTCGAAGAGGCGGTGCGAGCCGATCCGCGTCTGGGTGCCCCCCGTCACGAAGAGCAGGCCCGTCTCGCCCCCCGCCTCGTCGAGGCTGGCGGCCAGCGTCGCGCCGTGGCAATCCAAGGTCAGCAGGCGCCGCATTGCCGCATCCAATTCAATATATCAGAAGCGACTGAGGCAGCCAGTTCAGACGAGTTCTGAGGTTCCGAACGTCGCCAGAGCGGCGGCCCCTCGACCTTTCGGTCGGCCTCGGCACGGTCGGTCGCCAGGCGGACCGTGCGGACGCGCGCGGCGGTTCCCAGATCCGCTGCCGAGAGCGCGGTGATCATCGCTTCCGATGGGGCATAACCGCCGCCCCCTTCTGCCATCAGGCCGGCGCGGGCCAGATCCCTCGCGACCGCGTTTCCGCTGACCGGGGCCAGGCGCCACCGGCAGGTAGTGTCGACGGCGTCGTCGAGGAGCGCCCCGCCGCGGAGGGCCACGGTCGCCCTGGGCTGGTCAACCGAGGCTCGCGCCGCTTCCCGCCAGGCTTCCCACGAGACTTCCTCCAGCGCCCTTTCGCTCTCTCCGGTTCCCGGGAGATCCGGCAACCAGCAGCACAGGCCCTCGCCCGCGAGAAGACGCATGACGCTCGCCATCAACGCCCGAGTCCGGTTGAGCTCCTCGAACAAGGGGGGCAGGAACAGCACAGCCGGCGCGGCGGGATCGCCGATCCGCATCAGCCATTCGTCCGATCCGCCGATGCGGTAGCGGCCGTAGCCGAGGCCGCTTGCGCTCACTGCAGCGCTTTCGCCCGCGCGAACGTGAGCAGCGATCCGTAGGTCTCCAGCAGGTCGGCGTCGACCTCATGGTCCTCGATCAGGATGCCGAGCCTTTCCTCGAGTTCGGTGAGGAGCCCGGCGACGGCCATGGAATCGAATTCGGGGAGCGCGCCGAACAGCGGGCTCGCTTCGTTCAGAGCGGCGACGCGATCCTCGGACAGCCCGAGCACGTCGCGCAGCACGGCACGCAAGGTCGCGTCGACTTCCTGCTCGTCGTTCAAGGCGGCGGTCATTCGGCTCCCCCGTTCGTGGCGGGCCGCGCCTAGCCCCTTCACCGCCTGGCGACAAGCATGGCAAGGGTTCGGCAAACTTTCGCGGCTAAGGGCGAGCGGCTACGAGCGATAATCCGGCGCCATGCCGGCAGGCAGGAGTTCCGGTGCAGACGCCCGATCCCAATCCCCGTTCTCTCGATCATCTGGCCTTGCGGGGCGCGCCCGGCTCCCCCGCGCTGCTCACGAAGGAGGGCGTTCTCGACTATGCCGGCCTCGAGCAGGCCGTCGGCACGCTCGGGGCGGCCCTGCGTTCCAGCGTGGAGCCGGGAAACCGGGTGGCGTCATGGCTCCCCAAGGGGCGGATGACGAGCGTCCTGCCCCTCGCCTGCGCCCGCGCGGGGCTCGTTCATGTGCCCATCAATCCCCTCCTCAAGCGCGCTCAAGTAGCGCACATTCTCGCCGACAGCGGCGCGCGCTTGCTGATCTCCGGCAGGGCCCGTCTCGCGACTGTTGGGGAGGGGGACCTGCCGAGCGGCTGCCTTACGATCGACGAGGATGGATGCGCCGAGATGCTGACCGGGACGGAGTGCCTCGGCCCCTCCACCGCCGATCCCGACGACCTGGCGGCACTCCTCTACACGTCCGGCTCCACCGGCCGTCCCAAGGGCGTGATGCTCAGCCACGCCAATATGTGGCTGGGGGCAATCAGCGTCGCTTATTACCTGCGGCTGACGGCGGAAGACCGGGTGCTCGGCGTCCTGCCGCTCAGCTTCGACTACGGGCAGAACCAGTTGCTCTCCACCTGGGCGGCGGGTGCCTGCGTCGTGCCGATCGAATATCTGGCCGCCCGCGACGTCATCCGCGCCGTCGAGGCGCACGGCATCACCACCCTGGCGGGGGTGCCGCCGTTGTGGGTCCAGCTCGTCGAGAGCGTCTGGCCACGCCAGGCGGCTCTGTCGCTGCGTCGCCTCACCAATTCCGGGGGCCGCCTGCCCGTGTCGGTGGTGCGGCGGATGCGGGAGATCTTCCCCGCCGCCGATCTCTACCTCATGTACGGCCTCACCGAGGCTTTCCGTTCGACCTTTCTCGACCCGGCTCTGCTCGACGAACATCCTGACTCGGTCGGAACCGCGATACCCTTTGCCGAAGTCATGGCGTCACATCCCGATGGGACGCTCTGCGCGCCGGGCGAGGAAGGCGAGCTCGTCCATGCGGGCCCGCTGGTGGCGAAAGGCTATTGGGACGATCCGGAGCGGACGGGCGCGCGCTTTCGCCCCGCGCCGTCGGGGTCCCGCTATGGGGGAATCGCGGTCTGGTCGGGGGACCGGGTCCGGCAGGATGCGAACGGCCTCTTCTATTTCGTCGGGCGCGAGGACGCGATGATCAAGACGAGCGGCAACCGGGTAAGCCCCACCGAGGTGGAGGAAGCGGCCGTGGCGAGCGGTGCCGCTACGGAGGCCGTGGCGCTCGGCGTCCCCGACGACAGGCTCGGCGAGGCGATCGCGCTGGTCGTGCGCGGGGCCGGGCCGGACGATGCGTTGCGGGCTTATCTGCGCCGCGAGCTGCCGAACTTCATGCAGCCCGCACACATCATCTGGCGCGAGAAGCTCCCCCGCAGCCCCAACGGCAAGCTCGACCGCGAAGCGATCAAGATGGAGCTGGCGGCATGAGCAAGCCGATGGGCGCCATTCCGGCGGGTTTCGCGGCAAATGGCGGCGTGCTCGTCATTGGCGGCCGGCGCGTCGAGGCGCTTATCGACGAGGCGGGGGATACGCCGCTCTTCGTCTACGACCTGTCCAGGATCGACGGACAAGTGCGCCGCTTCCGCGCGGCCTGTGCTGGACCTAGCCTGCACTATGCCGTGAAAGCAAATACTTATCCTCCACTTCTCAAACACATTTCTAAACAAGTCGACGGGCTGGACGTCGCCTCCGCAGGCGAGATGCGCGCGGCGCTGGCGTCCGGGACGGACCCCGCCGAGATCAGCTTCGCGGGCCCGGGCAAGCGCGACGACGAGCTCACCCAGGCGATCGACGCGGGCGTGACCCTCAACCTCGAGTCGGAAGCCGAGGCCGAGCGCGCTCTGGCGATCGGGCGCGGGAGGGGCCGCCGCCCGCGGCTCGCCGTGCGCGTCAACCCCGACTTCGAGATCAAGGGCAGCGGCATGCGGATGGGCGGGGGCGCCAAGCCGTTCGGCGTCGACGCCGAGCGCGTGCCGAACCTCGTCCGGCGGATCGTCGAGGGCGGCGGCGAGTGGCGCGGTTTCCACATCTTCGCCGGGTCGCAGGCGCTCTCGGCCGAGGCGCTGATCGAGGCGCAGACCGCCACGGTGGCACTCGCCGCGGAGCTGGCCGATGCCGCAGGCCACAAGCCGCCTCTGGTCAATCTCGGCGGCGGCTTCGGCATCCCCTATTTCGCCACCGAGGAGCCGCTCGACATCGAGCGCGTAGGGGCGGCGCTCCAGGAAACGCTGGCGAACCGGCCTGCAGTCCTCGCCGACAGCGCCTTCGCGATCGAGCTCGGCCGCTGGCTCGTGGGGGAGTGCGGGGTGTATCTCACCCGGGTGGTCGACCGGAAAGTGAGCCACGGCAAGACGTTCCTCGTCACCGATGGCGGCATGCATCACCAGCTCGCCGCGTCCGGGAATTTCGGCCAGGTCGTGCGTCGAAACTATCCGATCGCGGTCGCGACGCGCTTCGACGCGCCCCCAGAGGAGGAAGTCAGCGTCGTCGGCTGCCTCTGCACGCCGCTCGACCGGCTCGCCGACGACGTCATGCTGCCCAAAGCCGACGTCGGCGACGTCATCGCCGTCTTCCTCGCCGGCGCCTACGGCCTCTCGGCGAGCCCCCAGAGCTTCCTCGGCCACCCGGCGGCCCGCGAGATCGCGGTCGGCGGCGATTAACCTTCGCGAAGGGCCGCGTCCCGCATCGGGACGAGCGGCGCAGCGGGGTCGTTCCTAACGCTAATTTTACCTCTTCGCGCGATAGCGGACCGAATTCGCATGCCCTGTGCCGGCCCTTCGTCGGGGTCGCTTCGGAAAAGAGGAAAGTCGAATGCGCAAAATGGCAAGCTCCAAACTGGGCCTCGCCCTTGGCGTCAGCGCCATCGCTCTGTCGGCCTGCGGCAGCGCCGGCGCGCGCAGCAGCGGCAACCTGCTTCCCGCCGCGTCCTTCGTCGGCTCCGACGACGTCGCCGCCGAGCGCTATATCATCGGACCGCTCGACCAGCTCAACGTCTTCGTCTGGCGCAACACGGACCTCGGCGGGAAGGTCCAGGTGCGGCCCGACGGGATGATCACGACGCCGCTGATCGCGGACCTGCAGGCCGCGGGAAAGACGCCGGCCCAGCTCGCCGACGACATTCGCCTCGCGCTCACCAAATATGTCGACGATCCCCGCGTGACCGTCATGGTCGAGAGCTTCCAGGGCACGTTCAGCCAGCAGGTCCGCGTCGTGGGCGCGACCCAGAAGCCGGCATCGCTCCCCTACCGCGCCAACATGACCTTGATCGACGCCATGATCGAGGTCGGCGGCCTTTCGGAGTTCGCCGCCGGCAACAAGGCGCGCCTCATCCGGCACGATCGAGCCACGGGGGAACAGCGTGAATATGACCTGAAGATCGGCCGCCTGCTCAAGAAAGGCGACACGAGCGCCAACGTCCGCCTCGAGCCCGGCGACATCATCATCATTCCGGAAAGCATGTTCTGAGGGCCGACCCGCCTTCGCCCCCCCCAAGTCCTGACGAGGAACGCGAAACGACATGGACGGACTTTACGAGCAGATGCGGATCGCGATCCACCAGGTGTGGCGCCGGCGCTGGCTGGCGCTCGCCATCGCCTGGGGCGTCTGCGTCGTCGGCTGGCTCGCGGTCGCGCTGATCCCCAATACCTATGAATCGAAGGCGCGCGTCTTCGTCCAGATGCAGTCGATCCTGCCCAACCAGGTCGGCATCACGGCGCAGGAGCGGGAAGGCGACCTCAATCGCATCAAGCAGACCCTGACGTCGAGCGAGAATCTCGCCAAGGTCGTGCGCCGCACCGAGCTCAACACGCTCGTCGCCAGCGACCGCGACCTCGCCGTCCAGGTCGCCAAGCTGCGCGAGAATATCAAGGTCACCGCCCAGCCCGACTCCATGTTCGAGATCGCGGCGATGGCGAAGGTGTCCGGCTTCTCGAACCGCCAGAATGCCAGGCTCGCCGCCGCCGTCGTGCAGGGGCTCCTCGATATCTTCGTCGAGCAGAACCTCGCCGGCGACCGCGACGAGGCGAACCAGAGCCTCGCCTTCCTCGACGAGCAATTGAAGGCCCGCGAGACCCAGCTCCAGGAAGCCGAGCAGCGCCGCGTCGATTTCGAGCAGCGCTATCTCGGCCTCCTCCCCGGCGAGGGCTCGATCGGGTCTCGCATGGCGGCGGCGCGGAGCGAGCTCGCCGGCATCGACCAGCAGCTGATGCAGGCGCAGAGCTCGCTCGCGGCGCTCCGCGGCCAGCTCGGCGCGACGCCCGCGACCATGCCCGCTTTCGGCGACGCCGGCGGCGGCGGCGCGCGCGGCCAGATCGCCACGCTCGAGGGTCAGCTCGCCCAGGCGCTCGCCCGGGGCTGGACCGATTCGCATCCCGACGTCGTTGCCCTCCGCGCCCAGATCGCCCGCCTGAAGCCGATCGCGGCGCGCGAGCCGTCCGGCGGGGGGACGGTGCCCAATCCGGCCTACGTATCGCTCCGCGCCATGGTCGCCGAGCGCGAGGGTCAGGTGCAGGCCGCTTCGAGCCGCAAGGCGCAGCTCCAGGCCGACCTCGCCTCGCTCGGCACGCGCCAGGCTTCCGAGCCCGGGGCGGCAGCCGAGCAGGAGCGGCTCAACCGCGATTACGAGGTGCTGAAGCGCCAGTACGACAAATTGCTCGAGGACCGCGAGCAGGTGCGCCTCAGGAGCGACGTCCAGAGCAAGACCGACGCAGTCAAGTTCCGGGTCATCGATCCGCCGGCCCAGCCCTCCGCGCCGCTGACGCCGAACCGGCCGCTGCTCCTCACCCTCGTCCTGTTCGCCGGGCTTGCGGCCGGGATCGGAGCGGCTTTCGTGCTGGGCCAGATCCAGACGACCTTTCCGACCCGGGCGCGCCTCGCCGAGGCGACCGGCCTTCCGGTGCTGGGCTCGATCAGCGAGGTCGTGACGGCCGAGAATCGCGCTCTCAATCGCCAGCGGCTGGTCTGGCTGGGCAGCGGCACCGCGGCGCTGGGCGCCGCCTGGATGCTGCTGCTCGCGATCGAATTCTGGCAGCGCAGCACGGTCGCCTGAGGGGGAATAGATGAACCAGCATACCCCACTCAGCCAAAAAGGCTCGCTGATCGAGCGGGCGGCGCAGGTTTACGGCTTCGGCCTGTCGCCGGGGCAGCAGCCGAGGGTCCCGCCGGGAACGGAGCCTGAGCCGAAGGCCGACCGCAAGCCGGAAACCGCTCGCGCCCTGGTCCCGGCGCGGAGCGTCCCCACCGGCAAGGCCGCCGCGGTTGACCGCGCTCTTCTCCGCAAGAACGGCTGCATCGATCCGGACGCGCCGGCCGGCGCGCTCGCCGAGGAGCTGCGGCTGGTGAAGCGCCAGCTGCTGCTCGGCGCAGGTCCCGGCAGTTCGGTCGCGTCGGCCAAGCGGCGCACCATTCTCGTCTGCTCGGCCCAGCCCGACGACGGCAAGAGCTTCTGCGCGCTCAACCTCGCCCTCTCGATCGCCGCCGAGCGCGACCGCGAGGTCCTGCTCGTCGACGCCGATTATCCCAAGCCCGAGGTCGCGTCCATGCTCGGGATCGAGGCGGCGGGCGCGGGCCTGGTCGATGCGCTGGCCGACCGCGCGCTCGATCCGGAATCCTTGGTCGTGCCGACCGACGTTCCGGGCCTCTCCATCCTGCCCGCCGGACGGCACGAGAGCGACGTTCCCGAGCTGCTCGCCTCGGCGCGCACGCGCCAAGTGCTGGATCGGCTCGCCGAAGCGCAGCCCAATCGCATCGTCCTCTTCGACAGCCCGCCGGCTCTGATGGCCTCGGCCGCCTCCGTCCTCGCGACCCACGTCGGCCAGCTGGTGATGGTCGTCCGCGCCGACAGCACCACCGAAGCGGACTTGAGGGAGGCGGTCGGCCTCCTCTCGGGCTGCGAGCATATCAGCCTGCTGCTCAACGGAACTGGCTTTGCCGCGACCGGACGGCGGTTCGGCTCTTATTATGGATACGGCCAATGAAAACAGGCTTCTTCCAGCAGGTCGCCGGCAAGAGCTGGCTTCCCTTCGCAGCCGCGGCGGGCGTCAGCCTGATCGCCGCCGGCGCCGTCTTCGGCGCGCCGCGATCGATCATCCGCCCCTATCTCGAGATCCAGCAGGTCGCCACGGCCGATTTCGACCGCGGCGAGGTCCTGACCTATACGGGCGTCGGCGGCGGCGTCGACGCGTCGGTGGCGACGCGCCGCGTCCAGGCGACGATCAGCTACAATTACCAGCGCAGGATCGGCTGGAACGGGCGGCTGAACGACCATGACGTCCATACCGGCGTCGCCGCCGTCCATGTCGACGCCGTGCCGGGCGTGCTCGCGCTCGACGCCGGCGCCCTCGCCGCGCGGACGCATGCCGACATCCGCCTGCCCGTGGCGAGCGCCCGCACCATCGACAGCGCCGAGACGGCCGACGTCTACAGCGCCTATGCGGGGCCCACGCTCTCCACCCACGCCGGGCCCGTCTCGGTCGGAGCGAGCTATCGCCTCGGCTACGTTCGCGTCGACGACCACAGCCTGTCGGGCCTGCCGGCCGGTGCGCCCCGCGTCGACCGGGTGAGCAGCAGCATTGTCCACAATGCCAGCGCCAGCGTCGGCATGGGCTCCGGCGAGCTGCCCTTCGGGTGGACCCTGGGCGCGGGCTGGGTTCGCGAGAACCAGAACCGCCTCGATGCCAAGTTCGACGGCAAATATGTCCGCGCCGACGTCGTCGTGCCGGTCTCGCCGACCCTCGCCGTCACGGCGGGTGCCGGTTACGAGACGATGAAGGGATCGCAGCAGGATTTCCTCCGCGACGCCAACGGCCAGCCGGTTCTCACCGCCAACGGCAACCTGATCGCCGATCCCACGCGTCCGCGCCTGCGCACCGTCGACCTCGACGGCGAGATGTGGGACGCCGGGATAATCTGGCGGCCGAGCGAGCGCACCGAGCTCCAGGCCCGCGGCGGCCGGCGCTACGGCGGTACCACCTTCACCGCCTCGCTCGAGCACAGGATCAACAGCCGCTCGGCGCTGAGCGCGTCCATCTACGACAATGTGAGCAGCTTCGGGCGGCTTATGATAGCCGATCTCAACGGCTTGCCCCGCAAGTTTGAGATTCCGCGCAACGGCTTCGGTGGCTCCGGCACCTGCATCTTCGGCACCGATCCGGGGACGGGCGCCTGCTTCAACGACGCTCTCCAGTCGTTGACCAGCTTCAACTTCCGCAACCGGGGCGCCAACCTGGTCTATTCGGCGAGCCACGGCCCCGTCCATTTCGGCCTCGGCGCGTCCTACGCCAACCGGCACTATTTGACGCCGCGCGGCACGGGCGCCTTCCCGCTCGAGGGCGTCACCGACCAGAGCTTCACGCTCAACGGCAATTACGGCCGCCGCCTGTCGCGAACCTCGGGCTGGGACGCGGACGCTTATGCCGCCTTCTACGACAGCGGCATCGCGGGCGCGGACGGCGCCTTCGGAGCGGGCCTCACCGGACGCTATTATCGCAACGTCTACGGCGACCATCTGCAGGCGCAGCTGTCGGCGGGCCTCTACACCACCCAGGCGGGCGACTTCGAGGCCGATTACGGCTCGATCCTGGTCGGCCTGCGCTACACCTTCTGAAGGGCGAGACGATGTATACCGACCTTTACGGCCTCACCGAGCGCCCCTTCCAGCTGACGCCGGACGCGCGTTTCTGGTTCGAGAGCCGGACGCACAAAAAGGCGATGGCCTATCTCGGCTACGGTCTCGCCCAGGGCGAGGGCTTCATCGTCGTCACCGGGGAAATCGGCGCGGGCAAGTCGACGCTCGTCGCGCACCTCCTCGCCTCGATCGATCGCGAACGGCTGAACGCCGTCAGCCTCGTCTCGACCCAGGTCGAAGGGGACGACATGCTGCGCCTCACGGCACAAGGCCTCGGCCTCGACACCGGCGGCCTGGCCAAGGCGCAGATCCTCGACCGGGTCGAGCAGCGCCTTCGCGAGGAAGCCGGGCGGGGGAAGCGCACCCTGCTGATCGTCGACGAGGCGCAGAACCTGCCGACCTCGGCGCTCGAAGAGCTGCGAATGCTCTCCAACTTCACGAGCCAGGGCCGTGCGCTGATCCAGATCTTCCTGCTCGGCCAGCCCGAGTTTCGCGATCGCCTCGCCGAGGACGGCGGGCTGGAGCAGCTCCGCCAGCGCGTGATCGCGAGCCACCATCTCGACGCCATGGAGGCTGATGAGGTGCAACCCTATCTGGTCCACCGGCTGGCCGTCGCGGGCTGGCAGGGGCGGCCCGCTTTCGAGCCTGCCGCTTTCGCGGCCCTCCACCGCCATTCGGGCGGCCTGCCCCGCCGGCTCAACCAGATCGCCGCGCGCCTCATGCTCCACGCGGGCATGGAGCGGCTGGACACGATCGCCGCCTCGGCCGTGGAAGCCGTCGCCGCGGACATGTCCGAAGACCGGCCCGCGCGGGCGCCCGAACGCGTCCTGCCGTTGCGCGGCGCGGCGCAGGCCGCGCCGGACAGCTCGCTCGAGCGGCGGATTGCCGCCCTGGAGGCGCGTCTCGAGGAGCAGGAAGCGGCGGTTCGCCGAGTCTTGACCTTGCTCATCGACTGGGTCGAGAACGAGCCGCGCCGCAGCAACGCCGCCTGAGGGCGGAAAGGGCCGAGATGCTGAACGCCCTCTCCGTCGACGTCGAGGACTGGTTCCAGGTCGGCGCGTTCGAGACCGTCATCGACCGCAAGGACTGGGACGGGCTGGAGCACCGCGTCGAGCGCAATGCGGAGGCGGTGCTCGACCTGTTCGACGAGGCTGGCGTCAAGGCGACCTTCTTCACTCTGGGATGGGTCGCGGAGGGTTACCCCGGCGTCATCCGCCGCGCCGTCGAGGCCGGGCACGAGATCGCGAGCCACGGCTGGGACCATAAGAGGGTCTTCACGCTGGGTGAGGCGGGCTTTCGTGCCGATCTGCGGCGCGCGCACGCGGCTATCGCGGCTGCATCCGGCGTCGAGCCGCGCGGCTACCGGGCGCCGAGCTTCTCGATCGACGCGCGGACGCCCTGGGCGCACCGCGTCCTGGCCGAGGAAGGCTATGCCTATTCCTCCAGCGTCGCGCCGGTCGCCCACGACCATTATGGGTGGCGCGAGGCGCCGCGCTTCGCTCATCGGCCGCTGAAGGGCAGCGACCTGATCGAATTGCCGGTGACCACCGTCGAGATCGGCGGCCGGCGCATCCCCGCCGGCGGAGGCGGCTTCTTCCGGCTGCTCCCCTATCGTTTCTCCGACTGGGCCATCTCGCGGGTCAACGCGCGCGAGGGCCGCCCGGCCGTCTTCTATTTCCACCCCTGGGAGATCGATCCCGGCCAGCCGAGAGTGGCAGGCGCGTCGCTCAAATCGCGTCTGCGGCATTACAGCCGCATCTCGGGAATGCGCTCCAAGCTGCTGAAATTACTGAAGGCACATCGATGGGGCCGCACCGACTTCGTGGTCGAGCGCGAGCGGGAGCGCCTCACATGAACGCGCTGACGCCACTCCTTACCGTGCACGCCGCCGATCTCGCGGCCGATACGCCGCGCATCGACGCTTTCGTCCGGGCCCACCCGGGCGCCGAGCCTTTCCATCGCCCGCAATGGATCACCGCGGTCGAGCGGGGCTGCCGCCAGCGCGCCCATTACCTGATCGCGGAAGAGGCCGGCGGAGCCCTCGTGGGCGCTCTTCCTCTGACCGAGATGCGCTCCTTCCTGTTCGGCAACGCAATGGTCTCCGCGGGCTTCGCCACGGGCGGCGGAATACTCGCTTCGACTGAAGCCGGCGCCGCCGCTCTGGCGGACGCAGCCTGGCGTCTGGCGCGGGGCCGCGGCTGCGCCTCCGTCGAGCTGCGCGGCGGCGGCGTCCCGGCCGGCTGGCAGCGCAACGAGGGCGTCTACGCGGCCTTTTCGACGCCCGCGGTGGAGGATGAGGCCGCGCTCCTGGCCACGATTCCCCGCCGCCAACGCGCCGAAATCAGGAAAGCGTTCGGCTTCGGGCTGGACGTGAGCACGGGCCGCGACGCGGCGCACGTCGAGGCGTTCCGCCGCGTCTACGGCGAGAGCGTCCGCAACCTCGGCACGCCGGTGTTTCCGGCAGGCCTGTTCCGCGCCATGGCGGAAGGATTCGGCGAGGATTGCGATGTGCTGCTGATCCGCAAGGACGGCCGGCCGCTGGCCGCATTCTTCAATTTCTACCTCGGCGACACCGCCTTTTCCTATTGGGGCGGGGGCACGGCCGAGGCGCGGCGCTGGCGGGCGAACGACCTCGTCTATTTCGAGTTCATCCGGCACGCGGCGCGCCGCGGCTGCAGGACCGCCGACTTCGGCCGCTCGAAGCTCGGCACTGGCGCCTGCGAGCGCAAGCGCATCTGGGGTTTCGAGGAACGGGCCCTGGTCTACGCGCAGCGCACCGCCGAGGGCGCCGCGTCGCGCGAGATCAATCCGCTGGATCCCAAATATCAGGCCCGGATCGCCCTGTGGCGCAGGCTGCCGCTGCCGCTCGCGAACGCGCTGGGGCCGCTGATCGCGCGGGGGCTGGGATGAGCGAAATTCTCTTCCTCGCCCATCGCATCCCGTTTCCGCCGGACCGGGGCGACAAGATCCGTTCGTTCCACGAGCTGAAGCATCTCGCAGGCCTCGGCCGCGTCCATCTCGCCTGCTTCGCGGACGACGAGGCCGACGCCGCGCATCTCACCGGCCTTCGCGAGGCGCTCGGCGGCGCGCTGGGCGAAGCCCATGTCGAGGTGCGCCGGAGCGGGCGGGCGGCAGCCGGCGCGCGCGCCCTCCTCGAGGGCAAGCCGGTGTCGCTGACCCTGTTCGACAGCGCGCGGTTCCGCGCCTTCGTCGCGGGCATGCTTCGCGAGCGGCCGATCGGGGCGGTCTTCGTCTTTTCCGGCCAGATGGCGCAATTCGTGCCCGAGGTCATGTCGGCGCGCTTCGTAATGGATTTCGGCGACGTCGATTCGGCCAAGTTCGAGGAATACGGGCGTCAAAGCGGAGCCATGGCGGCGATCCATCGCCGGGAGGGCACCAAGCTCGCCGCGTTCGAGCGGGAGGTGGCGGCCCGGGCCGACGTCAGCCTATTCGTCAGCGAGGCCGAGGCGGCGCTGTTCCGCGACAGGAGCGGCCTCGCCTCGGCGGACGTCCGCGCGCTCCAGAACGGCGTCGATCTCGAATATTACGATCCGAGCGCGGCCTTTCCCAAGATCGACGAAGCCGCGCCGCTGATCGTCTTCACCGGCCAGATGGATTATGCGCCCAACATCGACGCGGTGCGCTGGTTCGCGGAGGACGTCCTGCCCCTCTTGGCCGCCGCGCGATTCGCCATAGTCGGTCGCAACCCGCCGGAGGCTGTGCGGCGGCTCGCCCGCGAGCGGGTCGTGGTGACGGGGTCCGTGCCCGACGTCCGCTCCTGGCTCGTCGCGGCGGACGTCGTGGTCGCGCCCCTCCGCATCGCCCGCGGCATCCAGAACAAGGTCTTGGAAGCGATGGCGATGGCGCGGCCCGTCGTCGCTTCGCCTGCCGCCTTCGAAGGGATAGAGGCCGAGCCCGGCCGGCATCTCGTCGTCGCCGACGGGGCGGACGCCCAGGCGGCCGCGATCTCGAGCCTCCTCGCGGACCCGGGCCGGGCCCGGACGCTCGGCGCGGCTGCGCGGCAGCGGATGGTTGAGGCCTATCGCTGGGAAGCGCGACTGGCGCCGCTTGCGGACATCCTCGGCCTGACGCCGGGCCGAGCGGCCGCATGACGGCGGCGCTTCCGATCGTTCGCGCCCCGGCGGCGGAGGTGTGGCGCCCCCATCTCCTCGCCCTCGGCGCGGCCGCGGCGGCGATCCTGATTCTGTTCGCCGGCGACGCCGGCGACATGGCCCAGATCTGGTGGACGAGCTCGACCTTCACCCACTGCCTCTTCATCCCGCCGATCCTCGCCTGGCTGGTCTGGCAGCGTCTGCCGGAGCTGAAGGCGCTCTCACCGCGGGCCTGGCCGGCCGCGCTGGGGCTCGTCGCGGCCGGCGCGGCCTCGTGGCTGCTCGGCGAGGCGGGAGGCGTGGCCTTGTTCCGCCACGTCGGCCTCGTCCTCATGCTGCAAGGGAGCGTCGCGGCGTGCCTCGGCAAGGCGGTCATGCGCGGCCTGGCCTTCCCGCTCTTCTACGCGCTTTTCCTCGTCCCGTTCGGCGAGGAGCTGGTTCCGCCGATGCAGGTGCTTACCGCCAAGATGAGCATGGCCCTCCTCGCGCTCACTGCCGTGCCCGCGCATATCGAGGGTATCTTCATCTCGACGCCCGCCGGCCTGTTTCGCGTCGCGGAGGCCTGCTCCGGGGTGAAGTTCCTCGTTGCCATGGCGGCGCTCTCCGCGCTGGTCGCCAATCTCTGCTTCCGCTCCTGGAGGAGGCGCATCCCGTTCCTCGCGGCGGCGATGGTCATTCCGATCCTGGCGAACGGCATTCGCGCCTGGGGAACGATCTTCGTCGCCCAGCGCACCGGGGCCGAGGCGGCCGCCGGCTTCGACCATATCGTCTACGGCTGGATATTCTTCGGTCTCGTGATTGCGTTGCTGATGGGCGGGGCCTGGCGCTTCTTCGACCGAGGCCCCACCGATCCCTGGTTCGACCCCGCCCATCTCCAGCCCACTGCCGACTCCCCCGGCAAGGCGTCGGACGCCGTCCGTGCCGGGACCGGTGCGGTCGTTCTCGCCGCTCTAGCGCCGGTCTGGCTCGGTCTGGTCGCGGCCGCGGGCGCAGCCCAGCCTCCTGCGCCTTTCCTTCCGGACGTGCCGGGCTGGCAGCGCGTCGCGGGGCCGGCGGACTGGCAGCCGCATTATTCCGGCGCGGACCGGATCAGCCTGGGCCGCTACAGCAACCCATCGGGCCGGGTCGTCGACCTCGCCCTCGTCGTCTTCGCCCGCCAGTCGGAAGGCCGCGAGCTGGTCGGGTACGGACAGGGCGCGTCCGACGAGGACGGCGCCTGGTCGTGGATCGCCGACACCGCGCCGCCGCGTTCAGGCAAGGCGGAGCGGATTTCCTCGCACGAGAAGGTGCGCGAGGTCGCCACCTTCTACCGCGTCGGAATCCTCACCACCGGAAGCGCGAGCCGGGTCAAGCTGGAGACGATCCGCACCCGCCTTCTCGGCGGCCCTCAGCGCGCCGTCGCGGTGCTCGTTTCCGCCGAGGCGCCGGCGGCGGGAATCAGCCCACGTCCTGCGATCGACGCCTTCCTCGCGGCGCTCGGGCCAGTCGACGCGCTTGCCGACCGCGCCGCAGGGCTGCAGGACTGAGATCATGTGCGGCATAGCCGGCCTCTTCCATCCCGCCGTGCCGAAGCCGGTCGAGGAAAGGCGCGTCCGCGCCATGGCCGATGCGCTCGCTCATCGCGGCCCCGACGGCAGCGGGGTGTGGATCGCCCCCGGGGTGGGCCTCGGCCACCGCCGTCTCTCGATCATCGATCTCGCCACCGGCGACCAGCCGATGGTCTCGGCCGACGACAGCCTGGCGCTCAGCTACAATGGCGAAATCTATAATTTCCGCGACGTGAGGGCGCAGCTCGAGGCGCTCGGCCACGTCTTCCGCACCGAGAGCGACACCGAGGTCGTGCTGGCCGGCTGGCGCCAGTGGGGGCCGGATTGCCTGACCCGCTTCAACGGCATGTTCGCGCTGGCGCTCTACGATCGCGGCGAAGACTGCCTGTTCCTCGCCCGCGACCGGCTCGGCGTGAAGCCGCTCTACCTCGCGACGCTGAGCGACGGGGCGCTCGCCTTCGCCTCCGAGCTCAAGGGCCTGCTCGCTCACCCGCTGCTCCGCCGCGAGCCCGATCCGCGCGCGATCGACGACTTCCTGGCGCTGGGCTACGTGCCCGACGATTCCTGCATCGTCGCGGGCGTCGGCAAGCTCGCGGCGGGCCATTATCTGCTGGTTCGCCGCGGCCGGCCCGTGCCGGCGCCGGTGGGCTATTGGGACGTCGATTTCTCGAACCCCTCGCGGGCATCGGCGGCGAGCCTCGAGGAGGAGATGGTCGAGCGGCTGCGCGAGGCGGTGCGCTCCCGGATGGTCGCCGACGTGCCGCTCGGCGCGTTCCTCTCGGGCGGAGTCGACAGCTCGGCGGTCGTCGCGCTGATGGCCGAGGCGAGCCGCGACGCCGTCGAGACCTGCTCGATCGGCTTCAGCGAAGCGGACCATGACGAGAGCCGCTGGGCGGCGCTCGTCGCGGAACGTTTTGCGACGCGCCACCGCAGCCGCACGGTGGCCGCGGGCGACTTCTCGCTGATCGACACTCTGGTCGAGGCGTTCGACGAGCCCTTCGCCGACGCCTCGGCGATCGGCACCTACCGCGTGTCGGAGCTCGCCCGTGAGCGGGTCAAGGTCGCCCTCTCCGGCGACGGCGCCGACGAGGCCTTCGCCGGCTACCGGCGCTATCGGTTCCACGCGGCGGAGGAACGGGTCAAGGCGCTGCTCCCGGGGCATCTGCGCGGGCTCGTCGGCCGGCTCGGCGAATCCTATCCCAAGCTCGATTGGGCGCCGCGCTTCCTGCGCGCCAAGACCACGCTGCAGGCGATCTCGCGAGGCGCCGGAGAGGCTTATGCGGAAGCCGTCGGCGTGACCCCCCCGGCGACGAGATCGGCGCTCTATGCCCCGGTTCTGAGGTCGGCCCTGCAGGGCCACGTCGCAGAGGATCGCTACGTGCGCGCCATGGCTGAGGCGCCGGCGAGCGACGCCCTCTCGCGGGCGCAATATGCCGACCTCAAAATCTGGCTGCCCGGGGACATCCTCACCAAGGTCGACCGCACCAGCATGGCGGTCAGCCTCGAAGCCCGGGAACCGCTCCTCGACCACCGCCTGGTCGAGTTCGCCGCGCGCGTCCCCGCTTCGATGCGGTTACGCGGAGGCTCGGGCAAATGGCTGATGAAGAGGGCCCTGCGCCGCTACCTGCCGGACGAAGTTCTGAACCGCACCAAGATGGGTTTCGTCACGCCGATCTCGGCCTGGTTTCGCGGCCCGCTCGCCGGGGAGGCCGGCGCGATCGCGACCAGCCCGGCGCTCGCCGAGCTCGGCTGGTTCGATTCCGGAGCCATTTCGCGCCTCGCGGCGACCCATCGGTCGGGCCGGGCCGACCACGGCCGGCTTCTTTGGCAGCTCCTGATGCTCGACCGCTCGCTTCAGCGTGTCTTCGGGCTAGGCCTCTCCTCGTCGCCGGGATATCGCGCGGCCGCGAAATAGAGGCCCTGCGGCGGGGCGTTGAGGCCCAGCCGGGCCCGGTCGCGGGCGCGAAGCGCATCCTCCAGATCATCGGCGCTCCATTTGCCGCGGCCGACGAGCTGCAGGCAGCCGACCATCGAGCGGACCTGGTGATGCAGGAAAGACCGTGCTTCGGCCTCGACCCGTATTTCGTCCGCGGTCCGGGCGACGGCGAGCCGGTCGAGCGTCTTCACGGGATTCTCGGACTGGCAATGGGCCGACCGGAAGGTGGTGAAATCGTGTCGCCCCACGAGGCGCTGCGCCGCCTCGTCCATCGCCTCGGCATCGAGCGGAACCGCGACCTGCCAGGCGCGGCCGGCGTCGATCGCGAGCGGCGCGCGGCGATTGACGATCCGGTAGAGGTAACGGCGCCCGACGCAGCTGAAGCGCGCGTGCCAGTCCGGAGCCGCGACCGACGCGTTCAGCACCGCCACGGGACGAGGGCGCAGCCGAGCATTCAGCGCTTCGGAGAGGCGAAAAGGGGTGATCGGCTTGTCGACGTCGACATGAGCGGTCATCGCGAGGGCGTGGACGCCGGCATCGGTCCGGCCAGCGGCGTGAAAGGTCGCTCGTTCCCCGGTCGCGGCCTCCAGCGCCGCCTCGAGCGCCTGCTGCACCGACGGGCCATGGTCCTGGCGCTGCCAACCCATGAACGGGCCGCCGTCATATTCGATCGTCAGGCGAAAACGGGTCACGCGAGGCGAGTGCCGGCCGGGATCGGAAACCCGCGAAGCAGCTCCGCGGCCGTCATCGGCGCCCGGCCCGACCGCTGCACCAGATGCGGCCGCAACGCCGCTTCGCCGCAGGCGATCGTCAGACCCTGGTCCAGAACTGTGCCCGGTTCGGCGTCGCCGTCGGCCGGGTCGGCGCAGAGTATCCGTATCCGCTCTCCGGCATGCTCGAACCAGGCCCCCGGCGTCGGGTTGAAGGCGCGGACGGCGCGCTCGAGCTCCACGGCCGGCCGGGTGAAATCGAGGCGCGTTTCCCTCTTTTCGATCTTCGGCGCGTAGGTCGCGGTTTCCTCGCGCTGCCGGACCCCCCCGACGCGGTGCAGCTGCGCCAGCACGTCGACCATCAGGCCCGCTCCGAGCTGCGCCAGCTCGCTCGTGAGCTCTCCCGCCGTCTTGCGGTCGATCTCCGCCGGCAGGACGGCGAGCATGGGGCCGGTGTCGAGCCCGCGCTCCATCTGCATGATCGTGACCCCCGTCGACGCGTCCCCGGCCAGGATGGCGCGCTGGATCGGCGCGGCGCCCCGCCAGCGCGGCAGGATCGAGGCGTGGACGTTGAAGCAGCCGAAGGCGGCCGCGTTCAGCACCGGCTCGGGGAGGATCAGGCCGTAGGCCGCGACCACCACGGCGTCCGGGTTCAGAGCGGCGAATGCCGCCTGATCCTCCTCTCCCCGCAGCGAGGCGGGCGTCCGGACCTCGATTCCGGCGGTCTCCGCACATCTCTGGACGGGGGAGGGGCGCAGCGTCTTGCCTCGCCCGGAGGGGCGCGGCGGCTGGCAATAGACGGCCGGAATGTCGTGCCCCGCCGCGATCAGCGCCTCGAGCGTCGGCACGGCGAAATCGGGAGTTCCCATCAAGACGATGCGCATCGCGCCTGTCTAGCGGAGCGCCTCTCCGGCCGCTACCTAGCCGCCATGGCTTCTCCCGAGATCGACGCTCTCACCCAGGCGCTGGCGCGGCTTCCCGGCCTCGGGCCCCGCTCCGCCCGGCGCGCCGTCCTTCATCTCATCAAGCGGCGCGAGGTCGCGATGATGCCGCTGCTGCGCGCTCTCGAGCGCGTCAGCGAGGCCCTGTCGCTCTGCTCGAAGTGCGGCAATGTCGATACGATCGACCCGTGCACCATCTGCGCCGATCCGCGCCGGGACGACCGCCTGCTGTGCGTAGTCGAGGAAGTCTCCGACCTCTGGGCGCTCGATCGCTCGCGGCTATTTCCGGGCCGCTTCCATGTGCTGGGCGGGCGGCTGTCCGCTCTCGAAGGCATCCGGCCGGAGGATCTCGGCATCGACCGCCTGGTCGGCCGCGTCGCGGCCGGCGGGATCGACGAGGTCGTGCTCGCCATGAACGCGACGCTCGAGGGTCACACGACGGCGCATTACCTGGCCGAGCGGCTCGAAGGTTTCCCAGTGCGCCTGACCCAGCTCGCCCATGGGCTGCCCGTCGGCGGGGAACTCGATTATCTCGATGAAGGGACGCTGGCCCAGGCGCTTCGCGCTCGCAGGCCCGTCGCGTGAGAACGCAATTCTAAACGACGCGAATTAGGGCTTTTTTCGCAACGATCCAGGAACCCAACATAGATCAGCTTCGTTGAGCGGGCAGCGTCGGGTGTTTACATGGTCTCGGCGACCGGGTGCGAGAGCCCCCGCCGTCAAGCGTTCAAAACAAGAGAAATTCATGCGCGCTCTGATCATCGAGCCACAGATATTCACGTCCTTCATGATCGAGGACGCCCTTCGCGACGCCGGTTACACGTCGATCGAGATGGCGGCGACGGAAGAAGAGGCGGTTGCGTGCGCGACGGCCCAGCCGCCCGACCTCGTGACCGCGGCCGTCGAGCTCCATCGCGGCAGCGGGATCAGCGCCGTGCGCCGGATCCGCGAGACGCTGAAGGTCCCAGTTCTCTTCATCACTCAGCAGGTTTCGCGCGTGCGGGACAGGGACCCGGGTGCATCCGTCCTCAAGAAGCCGTTCGCGGCGGCCCAGCTGCCGCCGGCCATCGCGGAGGCGGCGGGCCTTCGCTAGCATAGGGCTCGGGTCAGGCCTTACGGCTGAGCGCCCGCATCGCGTCGTCGAGGCCGTGCAGTGTGAGCGGGAACATCCGGTCCTGGATCAGTTGGCGCACGATCTGGGTCGACTGGCTGTAGCCCCAATATTTCTCAGCGACCGGGTTCAGCCAGGCGGCGCTCGGATAGGTAGTGGCGAGACGCTGCAGCCAGACGGCGCCCGCTTCGTCGTTGAAATGTTCGACCGAGCCGCCGGGATGCGTGATCTCGTAGGGGCTCATCGAGGCGTCGCCGACGAAGACGAGCTTCCAGTCGTGGCCGAACTTGTGAAGGACGTCCCAGGTCGGCGTGCGTTCGGAGAAGCGGCGGCGATTGTCCTTCCACAGGCTCTCGTAGGGGCAATTGTGGAAGTAGAAGAATTCGAGATTCTTGAACTCGCTCGTCGCGGCGGAGAACAATTCCTCGCACAGCCGGACATGGGGGTCCATCGAGCCGCCAACGTCGAGCAGGAGGAGCAGCTTCACCGCGTTGTGCCGCTCGGGCCGCATCTGGATGTCGAGCCAGCCTCGGCGCGCGGTGCCGTCGATCGTGGCGTCCATGTCGAGCTCTTCCGCGGCGCCCTCGCGGGCGAAGCGGCGGAGGCGGCGCAGCGCGACCTTGATGTTACGCGTGCCGAGCTCGACATCGCTGTCAAGGTTGCGGAACTCCCGCTTGTCCCAGACCTTGATCGCGCTCTTCCGACCGCCCTCGCCGCCGATCCTTACGCCTTCCGGATTGTAACCCGAATTGCCGAACGGCGAGGTGCCGCCGGTGCCGATCCACTTGCTTCCACCCTGATGACGCTCGCGCTGCTCCTCGAGACGCTTCTTCAGAGTCTCCATTATCTCTTCCCACGAGCCGAGCGAGTTGATCTCGGCCATCTGCTCGGGCGTCAGATAGAGCTCGGCGACCTTCTTCAGCCACTCCTCGGGAACGGGCTCGGCCTCGGTTCCATAATCGGCCTCGAGCCCCTTGAAGACCTTGCCGAAGACCTGGTCGAACCGGTCGAGCAGGCCCTCGTCCTTCACGAAGGTGGCTCGGGCGAGATAGTAGAATTGTTCGGGGCTCGCAGCGATCACATCGCTGTCGAGCGCCTCGAGCAGGGTCAGATGTTCCTTCAGCGAGGCTGGG